>NZ_CAKPXS010000013.1 GCF_934202235.1 uncultured Limosilactobacillus sp.
TCCACCGTCCCAGATAGCGATGATTTCGGCTGGATGGGTGACGTAGTATGACCACTGAAAAGCAACGTAATAAACTCGCGCACAGATAATCGCTACCGGAAGGGACCAGAGTAGTAAACCATAAAAGTAATCTTCGTCGATCCCCTGGCGCCGCCCTTCGCGGACACACAACCAAAGAGCCAGGAGCACCGCAGTGCCAATAATAACGCCATACCAGTGAACTGCTATGGGTCCCCACTTAATTGCCACCGGATCAATTGCCGTCAAATTATTGTTCATGCTTCTTCTTCGTGTCCCTTTCCGAATTCTGCTTAATCAGTGAATTCAGGTTCCGGTCAAAAGTTTCGGTCGCATCATAGCCCATCGTCTCGGCACGGAAGTTCATCGCCGCTGATTCAATAATAATTGCCAGGTTACGACCAGTCTTGACCGGAATCGACACTTGCGGAACAACAACACCCTGGATTTCCCGATGGTCGCCACGGTCGCCTAACCGGTCAAACTGTGCATCCGGCGTCCAAGTTTCCAGGTGAACAATGAAGTCAATGCTATCTGATGGCATCACTGCCGCCGTCCCGTACAGGGTCATTACGTCAATAATCCCAATCCCGCGGATTTCCATCAGGTGGTTCAGGATTGCTGGCGCTTGACCAACGAGCGTCTGTTCATCCAGCGCGTAAACTTCCACCCGGTCATCGGCTACCAGCCGGTGTCCACGTCGCACCAGTTCCAGGGCAGTTTCACTTTTCCCCACACCTGAATCACCAGTAATCAGTACGCCGATCCCATTGATATCGATTAATTCACCATGAATCGACTGGCGATCAGCCAACCGCCGGGTGAGGTAGTTGGTCATGTTACTAATGGCCCGTGAGGACGTCTGGTGGGTCCCCAGGATTGGGATGTGGGCATCCGCTGCTGCCTTTTTCAGTTCAACGGGGATTGGCAGGTCCGTGCTAATCACAAAGCACGGCGTCCGTGGGGTACACATTTTCGTCATGTATTCCCGCCGATGATCTGCCGTCAGATCCTTAGCAAACGATGTCTCCGTAATCCCGAGCAATTGGATCCGCTCGGCAGGATACTTAGTAAAATAACCCGCAAATTCTAGTGCTGGCCGGGAAATGTCCGCGGTGACAATTGGCCGCTGCAAGTACTTTTCGCCCTGCAAAACCTTCATGCGAACCTTCTTGACCATTTGTTCAACGGTTACACTTTCAACCACGTTAAATCCCCCCTAGTCCACAAACAGACCACTAATGACCGCATTGCATAACGACATTAAAAGTGCTATCAACAGCGATGCACCAAACGATGAAAAGTAGAACCGTTGGTTGCTCACTACGGCTGACGTCAACTGTAGCATCACCGCGTTTAAGATGATGGAAAACAGCCCCAGTGTCAGAAGATTGATCGGCAGTGAGAGCAGCCACAAGACTGGTCGGACCAGCACGTTCAGAATGGCCAGGACGATGCTCGCTAATAAGGCGACTCCAAAGCTGGAAACATAAAACAAGCCAGTACTAGAAAAAATGTACGTGAGGATTACAAACAAGATGGTGTTAATAACAATTCCGCGAATCATTGATGGTCCACCTTCTTTTCATCAACATCCTCTTCGTGAACGTCATGTAGCTGTTTCCGCTGCGGCTGTCGGTTAAACGGGTTGTTTCCCTGAGAAAACAACCGGGTTAACATCCCAATAAGTCCGTTATCGTGTGGGTCCGGCGGAATAATGAGTGCCATCATCAAATAGATCAGCACTCCCGGAAAAATTCCGGACACCGCGGTCAAAATAACATAAAGAACCCGCAAGATTGAGCTCTTGATATGTAAATACTGGCCAAAACCACCCAAAACACCGGTAAGGTAACGGTCAGTGGAACTCCGGTAAAGCCGACGGTGCTGTTCTTCCCGTTTTGCCATCTCTGCCAACTCCTTTCTCAAATCATTACTGATGCCTGTTTAACCGCTTATTGCGGATTCTTTTGACTGAGTTGCCACTGCAGGTAGGCATCAATAAATGGATCTAATTCGCCATCCATGACCCCCTGCACATCATGAGTTTCGTGCCCACTGCGGTTATCTTTAACCAGGGTATAAGGGTGAAAGACGTAGGAACGAATCTGCGAGCCCCAACCAATGTCTAGTTGCTTCCCCTCGATTTTGGCGCGCTGCTCAGCCTTCTTTTGTTCCTCTAATTCATAGAGTTTTGACTTCAGCATATTCATGGCTGTTTTTCGGTTCTGCAACTGTGACCGTTCAGCTTGCGAAGAAACAACAATCCCCGTTGGCAGGTGGGTAATGCGAACCGCAGAACTAGTCTTGTTAACGTGCTGACCACCAGCACCGCTGGACCGGAAGACATCCACTCGCAAGTCATCCGGATTAATGTCGACGTGAATCGATTCGTCTAATTCCGGCATGACATCCACCGAGGCAAATGACGTGTGCCGCCGTGAGGCAGCATCAAACGGCGAAATCCGTACCAAGCGGTGAACACCTTTCTCAGAGCGCAAGAGGCCATAGGCATTATGCCCTTCGATCAGCAAGGTCACTGACTTAATCCCCGCTTCTTCACCGGCTTCATAGTAGGCCAATTCGACTTTGAAGCCGCGCTGGTCTGCCCAGCGCATGTACATCCGCATCAACATTTCACCCCAGTCCTGGGCTTCTGTTCCCCCAGCCCCCGGGTGAATTTCCAGGATGGCATTCTTGGCGTCATACTTCTCGTTAAGCAATTGGGCTAAGCGGTAATCTGCCAACTGCTCCTTCGTCTTTTTAAAATCATCCGCAAACTCCGCTAGCAAGTCAGCGTCTGGCTCTTCTTTTAGCAACTCGACTGATGTTTTGAGGTCCGCAACTGCATCGCGCAAACCAACGTAATTATCGCGTTTTTCCTTCATTGCGTTGCTCTCTTCAATGACTCGCTGGGCTTTTTCATTATCGTTCCAGAAATCCGGTTGGGCCATTTGCTGTTCGCGTTCAGCAATCTCTTCGTCTAGCGCATCCAGGTCAAAGAGACCTCCCGAAGCGCGCAATCTCTTTTTGCATGGCTTCTATCTCTCGGCTTGCGTCACTTAACTCCACTCCAAAAACCTCTCTTCCAAAAACGGGGCAGAAATGCACATCACTGCTCATCCCCGTCCCGCTAACTTTGCTTAACGTGTTACGTTTTGCCGAATCTCCGACTTCATAAAGAGCCGGGTAGTTTCGTATTCAATGTCAGCAATCGTTTCCTCAAACATGTGGTAGCCGGCTGTCTGGTATTCCACCAGCGGGTTGAGTTGTCCATATCCTCGCAGCCCCACAGATTGACGGAACTGGTCCATCACGTCAATGTGGTCGGTCCAGTGAGAATCGACAACCCGCAAGATAACCACTTTTTGAAATTCCAGCATTTGTGAGTCGTCGTAAAGTTGTTCTTTTTTCTCGTCATAAACCTTTTCAGCAAGACTCATCAGGTAGTCCACCAACTCTTGTTTGGACTTCCCTTTCAGGTCGTCAACACTGATCTGATCCGGCTTGACAATTACTTCCACGGCAAAATCAACTAACTCGTTGAGTTTCCAGTCCTTTTGGTCGCCCAGTGTATGCTGGTCCACTTCCCTTTCGATGGTTCGCTTAACCATTGGCATGAGAACCCACTTCAGCGACTTTTTCTCGGTAATCACCTGCTGTCGTTCCTTGTAGATGATTTCCCGTTGCTCCCGCATAACGTCGTCGTATTGCAGGACGTTTTTCCGTGAGTCATAGTTGTTACCTTCAACCCGCTTCTGGGCTGATTCAACCTGGTGGGTCAGGAAGCGACTCTTGATCACGGCATCTTCTTCAGAAACGTTCATCCGCGACAGGAAGTTCTTGATCCGGTCACCACCAAAGCGCCGCATCAAGTCGTCTTCCAGTGACAGGTAGAACTGTGACAAACCAGGGTCACCCTGTCGACCTGACCGTCCCCGCAGCTGGTTATCAATTCGCCGTGATTCGTGACGTTCAGTCCCAATCACTGCTAAGCCGCCAAGTTCCTTGACCCCGGGGCCAAGCTTAATATCGGTCCCCCGGCCGGCCATGTTGGTCGCAATCGTCACTGCCCCCACCTGGCCGGCATTCTTAATGATGTCGGCTTCCTTTGCATGGTTCTTCGCGTTCAAAACAACGTGCGGAATGTGTTCCTTATCTAACAACTTGGACAGGTATTCTGAAGTTTCAACGGCGACCGTCCCGACCAGTACTGGTTGCCCCTTTTCGTGAAGCTTCTTGATCCGGGCAACAACCGCTCTAAATTTGCTTTGCAAAGTCGGGTAAAGAAGGTCCGGCTCGTCTTTCCTGGCTACAGGCCGGTTAGTCGGGACGGAGATCGTTTGCATATTGTAAATCTCACGGAATTCTTCTTGTTCCGTCTTGGCCGTCCCCGTCATCCCTGCCAGCTTGTGGTACATCCGGAAAAGGTTCTGGTAGGTGATGTTTGCCATCGTCTTGTTTTCTTCCTGGATTTGCACGTGTTCCTTTGCTTCAATTGCCTGGTGCAAACCATCAGAGAACCGGCGTCCCTGCATAATCCGGCCGGTAAAGGAGTCGACAATCATGACTTCGCCGTCCTGGACCACGTAATCCTTATCCTTGAGCATGATGTAGTTAGCCCGCAAGGCCTGGTCCAAGTGGTGAGTCAGCGCCGTGTTTTCCGGATCATAAAGGTTCTTCAAGTTAAAGTATTGTTCTGCCTTCTTAATCCCCGAATCGGTCAGTGAGACGGTCTTAGACTCCAGGTCAACCTTGTAATCAAGGTCCTTCTTGAGCTTTTTGACGAACCGGTCGGTCTGCTGGTAAAGCTTCGAGGTTCCCGAACCAGGACCTGAAATGATCAGCGGCGTCCGTGCTTCGTCAATAAGGATAGAGTCCACTTCGTCGACAATGGCGTAATTAAGTCCCCGTTGGACCTGGTCTTCTTTATAGACCGCCATGTTATCACGGAGGTAGTCAAACCCAATTTCACTGTTCGTCGAGTACATGATGTCTTGCTGGTAAGCCTGCCGCTTCTCGTCTGGCGACTTTTCAGCACTGTTAAACCCAACGGTACAACCAAGCCAATTGTATAGCTGACCCATTTGAGTGGCGTCACGTTTTGACAGGTATTCATTGACCGTAATAACGTGAACACCCTTACCAGTCAGTGCGTTTAAGTAAACCGGCATCGTCGCCGTTAACGTCTTCCCTTCACCAGTTTTCATTTCGGCAATATTGCCTTCGTGGAGGACAATCCCCCCCATAATCTGGACGTGGAAAGGGTAAAGGCCTAATACCCGCTTGGCGCCTTCCCGGGCTACCGCAAAGGCCTCCGGCAATAACTCATCGAGTGTTTCGCCATTCTTGATTCGCTTTCTGAATTCAGGTGTCTTCGCCTGCAGCTGCTCGTCGGTCAGCTCTTCCATCTGCTTGGCGTAGCTCTCGACCTTGTTAGCGATTTTGTCCAAGCGCCGCAATTCGCGACGGTCGCTTTCAATCCATTTTCTCAGTATGTTTGCCATGTAAGCGTCCTTCCCCATTAGCAAATTTGCTGCCAAAATGGTTTTGTGCCCACTTCGGCATTATCAATTAAATACAGTTTATTTTACCATGCACAGCAGTTATTGAGAACCAATTTACTTGCTTGAAGCGAAAAAGATTAGTTAATACAAAAAGCCGGCGCAATAACTGCACCAGCCTTGTCTAAGTCACAATTAAATTACTAACGGGTTCATCCCGCGGCTTAGTCGATTTCGATCAAACCGTAGCGGCCGTCCTTCCGACGGTAAACAACACTCGTCCCGTCGGTGTCGGCATCTTGGAAAATGAAGAAGTCGTGGCCAAGCATATCCATCTGCAGAACCGCTTCTTCTGAGTCCATCGGCTTCAGCGAAATCTGCTTAGTCCGAACAATCTTCAAGTCATCTTCTTGTTCGTTAGAGTCGTCATCCTCGACGAATTCTGGCCGACGAAGACCCGTTTCCCGTGATTTCCGGTTAACCTTAGTCTTGTACTTACGGATTTGCCGCTCAAGCTTATCCGTTACCAGGTCAATGCTGCCGTACATGTCGTTTGAAGTTTCTTCAGCCCGCAACGTTAAGAATGGTAGCGGAATCGTTACTTCAACCTTGTATGAACGGTTCGTGTAAACCTTCAAGTTCACATGAGCAATCGCCTGCACGCTGTCATCAAAAAACTTCTGCAGCTTGCTAATTCGCTTAATCACGTAGTTACGGATTGCTTCAGTGACCTCAACGTTCTCACCACGAATATTAAATGTTAGCATTGCAATTCTCTCCTTTCAGTCCAAGCGCAATCGCTTGTTCTGATATCAGAAGGACCACTCTTCTCATATCCTGTCTTTATTATAGTGTAGTTTTCAGCGATTAACAACGAAAAAGGAACCGTTTTCGTAAAAGCTTAACCAGCTAGACTTAAACTTTTCACACTTTTGGCCCCCGCTTGTCGTAACAAACTGGCGCCATAATACATTGTGCGACCAGTTGTATAAACATCATCGACCAGCAATACTCTTTGACCATTCACTTTCTGACGGGCTTCCTCACTGAACCAACCAAACGGCTGTTGAATTGCCAATCGTTCTTGACGACTCCGACTTGACTGGGGACGCTTCTGGCGTTTGCGCACTACCAGAAGGTTAGCCAGGGGGCATTCGACTAAGCCGGCCACTTGGTTGAAGCCACGACTTAACCAGGTGGACTGCGAAACGGGGATTGGCACGACTAAGTCAGCTGCCACCTGCTTAACCTGGGCCGTCATGATTTCACTGAAAACGAGCCGGAGCAGGTAATCCCCTTGAAACTTATAACGGTGCATATAGTCTTTCATCGCTTGGTTGTACTGAAAAAGGCACCGGTGGCTAAGATGCCAGCCCATTTTTTCATCCCACCACTGACACTCCGCGCACAAAGGCACTCCTTGTGTGGTTCGCCCACACCCCTGACAATGTGGCGACAGATAAGGGCGAAATTGAGTTCGACATTCCTGGCAAACCATTTCGTCCTTCCGGCAACCCCAGCCCAACAATTGGTGCCACGAAAGCTGCAGTGGCAACTGGCGGTTACATAATAGACAATTCATTCTTGAGTCGCCTCCCACGCTGGTTGAGGGCAGTAATCTGTCGACGCGCGTTATTAACCCGGCGACAACAACTACTGACCCAGAAACAAACATTCCCCGTGGGCCGTTCTTTCGCTCTCCCCACACGACCAGCAATTTGAACCAGTGCGGATGAGGAAAAGACCGGGTCATCAGCCCCCAGTACGCCGAGATCAATACCAGGAAAAGTCACGCCCCGCTCGAGAATCGTCGTGGTAATGAGAGCTTGTACTTGGTGCTGGCGCATTGCTGCTACTTTGGTGAGACGTTGTGGATCGGCGGCATAAACAGTCTTCAGCTGGAGATTGGGGTAAGCCTTCCTAATCTCATTAGCGACTGGTTCCAGGTCCGCAACGTGAGGAACAAACAACAGAAAACGCCGTCGCGTTGCCACCCACTGTTTTAGTTGTCGGTGGACCGCTACTGGCAACCGCCCGCGATGAAGTTGCTTTCGCCAGTTACCAACCAATATTTCTTTTATTGATGGCAAGGGGTGACCATGGTAGCGGAGCGGGAGGTAGGAAACTGCCATTTGTTGTCGCCGAATTTCCCGCAACAAAACCGGACCGGGCGTTGCCGTCATCATTAATAAACCGCCATCTTTTTTAACCGCCTGCCCAGTTGCAAAAAGCAGTGCCTGATTACTCGCGTAGGGAAATGCGTCAACCTCATCAACCACCAGGTTATCGAAGGCATGGTAGAAACGTAAAAGCTGGTGTGTCGTGCAGACCGTCAACTGCCGGTAGTGGTACTTTTCCTCTTGACGGCCATGCAGCAGGGCAATTGGCACCCCGGTGAACGCCTTTTGCAACCGCGGAAACAATTCTAAGCAAACATCGACACGTGGTGATGCCACGGCAACCCTTTCCCCGCGCCCAATCGCTGCTGACAATCCCGCAAAGATCATCTCCGTTTTCCCGGCACCGGTAACCGCCCACAACAGCTGCCGCTGGTGGTTCGCCATCCCCTGGCAGACAACAGCTGACACCCGCGCCTGCAGTGGTGAGAGCTGACCATGCCAACTTAATGGTTGTCTTTGCACCGGAAATTGATTTGGTTCGGCTACATGGTAAAATTGAGCTAACGTGCTTACCCGTCCCAGCTGCAGACAGTGCCGGCAGTAGTACTGCTGATGCGGCAAGGCTGCTTCACTTTTATTACTAACGGTATTACAACGGAGACACCGCACAGTCGTCGCTGCGATTTCCATTGTTGGCATGACCGTGACCCCTGGTTCAGCGGGGACTGTTGTTTGGGTGGCGAGTACTCGCCGTCCGTAATAATCACTCAATGCCATGTTCTCCCTCCTCGTTTGATAGATACGAGAAAAGAAAGGATCTTCAACTAATGTTTTTAACCATTGCTCGTGATGCCGAATACGAACAAGTAATTAAAAAGTCGCGCTTCATCTGTAATCTTGCGCGAATCAACAGTGAAGAAGACGCGCGCTCCTTGATCGACAAGGTCAAACAGCATCACCGGAAGGCCACTCACCACTGCTTTGCTTACCTGGTAGGTGACCACGATGAGGTCCAACGGGAGAGCGACAATGGCGAACCAAGCGGGACGGCGGGCGTCCCGATCCTCGAAGCGCTCCAAATGAAACACCTCCACAACGTTGTCGCTGTCGTCACCCGTTACTTTGGGGGAACCAAACTTGGCGCTGGCGGACTCATCAGGGCATACAGCAACACTACCACCGGTGGTGTTACGGCAGCCGGAATCGTCAGCCGCATTCAGCAACAGGTTTTGTTAATTGATTGTCCCTACGCTTTGCACGACCAATTGACTTATTATTGTCAGCAACACCAGCTGGCGATCGACCACGAAGACTTTGCCGCCTCCGTAACCATGACTGTGTTTGTTGATCAAGCAACCGCTGACCAACAAAGACAGGCTTTGACAGCCCGCTTTAATAACCAGTTAACCATCAAAGATGGTCCCCGCCGGTTCCGCGAAGTGCCATTTCATGATTAAACCACCGGCACCGTCAACACACGGTGCTGCTTTTTAACTCTTCTCGTCACCCGGCATGTTAGTTCCAGTTACTCAAAAAGGGTAAAGGTGTTCATTGCACCCTTACCCTTTAATCTTGTCTATTCATGCAAGTGATAGTTATAGTTGGAAACGATAATATTTTCTCGTGAGTTCAGCAGCGCCCGCAGCCGCAAACTCGTCTGGTTATGAAGGGCCATTTGCCACGGCTTTTTTGGCACAAACTGCGGCACCATGACCGTCACTGAGTAATTGCGTTCAGCGGCCTTCTTGGCGATCTCATCGACAAACCGTAGTGTTGGTTTGGCGATTGACCGGTAAGAGGTATGCAGGTCAACAAAACGGACATCCGGGTACTCAGCCTTAAATTCGTTTGCCGTTTTATGCTCTTTCTCCCGGTTTTCGTCGAAGGACACGTGCATTGCAATAACGTAATCACCAATGGAGCGTGCGTAATTAACCGCCCCCCTGGTTACCCGGGTAACGTTACCAACCAGCACGATGACGGTTGACCCATCATAATCATGTAGCTGAACCTTCGTCTTTTCTGCCACCCGCAGCTGTTTGGCCACGCTAACGTAGTGGTGATGAATCTGATGGAACATGTATAACAAGATCGGCATAATGATCAGATATGGCCAGACATTGTTGAAATGTTGCCAGAAGAGTGCAGCAACCAGGCACAAAGAAATTAGTGCACCGACCAGGTTGATGAACGACTTACCCAGCCATAAGCCATCCCGCTCGCGGAACCAGTGAATGATCATTGCGGATTGAGAAAGGGTAAACGGCACGAAAACCCCGACCGCATAAAGCGGAATCAACATATTGGTTTGACCGTGGAACAAGAGGATTAAGACGATCGCTCCCACCGCCAGCGAAATAATCCCGTTAGAGTAGCCCAGCCGATCACCACGATCCATAAAAGCGTGCGGCAAAAACTTATCCTTGGCCATATTATAAGCCAGGATCGGGAAGGCGGAAAAACCGGTGTTCGCTGCCACTGCTAAAATCATGGCTGTTGATAACTGTAAAAGGTAAAATCCCAAACCGTGTCCGCCAAAAATTTTCGTCCCGATTTGTGAGAGGACCGTGACTTTTTGGTTAGGGACAACCCCTAAGTAAAAGCCGAAGAAGATGATGGCAATAAAGAAGAAAGCCAGGATAGCACTCATAATTGCCAAAGTCGTCGCAGCGTTCTTCTCCTTGGGTTCATTAAAGTTTGGCACAGCGTTGCTGACCGCTTCAACACCGGTTAAAGATGATGAACCTGCTGAGAAGGCCCGGACGAATAGCACAAAGGTCATCCCGGTAATGGGCGTCCCGTAGTCAGCTGGCGCCTGATAAGTGATCTTGCCGGTGGCAACGTTGAACGCACCAACCGCGACCATCACGAACATCATCACGACAAAGAAATAAACGGGAACCGTTAGGAAGTTGGCGCTGTCGCTCATTCCCCGCAAATTCATAAACATAATCATGAGAACGATTAAGATGGAAATTGGTACCGAGTACTTGTACAAGGCGGGAATGGCCGAAGTGATAGCCTCCGTCCCGGAAGTGGTCGAAACCGCCACCGTCAGCATATAGTCAACCAGCAACGACCCACCAGCAATTAAACCACCGGTCTTTCCCCAGTTAGTGGTGGCCACCACATAGGCGCCCCCACCACTCGGGTAAGCGTGAATGATCTGCTGGTATGACAGCGTAATAGCCAACAACAGTACCAGAACAATTGCAGCAATCGGAATGGAGTACCAGATTGCCATTGCAGACAACGTAACCAGAACCGTCACAATCTGTTCAGGACCATAAGCCACAGACGAAATAGCGTCCGATGACAGCATGGCCAGTGCCTTAAACTTCGTCAAGCTGCTTTGTCCTGTATCAAGGCTCTTCAGCGGCTTACCGATTAATACGCGTTTTAAATAACGCCACATATCTTTATCCTCCCATAGAAAGTCACTGTGCTATTTTACAACAGTTAGCCGGCGAAAAGCTACACCACCAGCAAAAAAGACAGCAACCGAGCTATTGAGTGTCGCTTGATGAACCACTAAGATCATTCTGTTCAAGCAAAAAAGGCCTCGTCAACTGACGAGACCTTAGTTATTTCATTAAGGCAATTAATTACATTGCACCGCCCATGCCTGCAGGAGCACCCGCAGCGGCACCAGCATTGTTGTTATCCTTTGGTTCAGGCTTGTCAGCAACAACGGCTTCAGTGGTCAACAGTAATGATGAAACTGAGGCAGCGTTTTGCAGAGCTGAACGGGTAACCTTCGTTGGGTCAACAATCCCAGCATCAACCATGTCTTCAAATTCACCATCAGCAGCGTTGTAGCCAACACCCGGCTTCTCATTCTTCAAGTGATCAACGATGACGGATCCTTCAACACCAGCGTTTTCAGCAATCTGACGAACAGGTGCTTCCAGTGCTGCCTTAACGATCCGAACACCAGTCTTTTCATCACCTTCAGTATCGTCTTCAAGCTTTGCCAGCTCAGGGATCACATTGATCAGTGCAGTCCCACCACCAGGAACAAAGCCTTCATCAACGGCCGCACGGGTTGCGTTCAGAGCGTCTTCGATGTGGTACTTGCGTTCCTTCAGTTCGGTTTCAGTTGCGGCACCGACCTTAACAACAGCAACACCACCGGCCAGCTTTGCCAACCGTTCTTGCAGCTTTTCCTTGTCAAAGCTGGAAGTTGATTCGGCAATCGCCTTCTTAATCTGTTCAACTCGTTCTGCAATGGCATCCTTGCTGCCCTTGCCGTCAACAATCGTTGTCGAGTCCTTAGTAACCGTGACCTTGTTAGCTTGACCAAGTTGGTCAACAGTGACATCCTTCAGGTTCATCCCGAAGTCATCAGAGATGACGGTCCCACCAGTCAGAATAGCAATATCAGCTAATTGAGCCTTCCGGCGGTCACCAAAGCCAGGGGCCTTAACAGCACAAACGTTGAAGGTTCCCCGAATCTTGTTCAAAACCAGCGTCGGTAATGCTTCACCGGTAATGTCATCGGCGATGATCAGCAATGCCCGGCCCTGCTGAACAACTTCTTGCAGCAGTGGCAAAATATCTTGAATGTTGCTGATCTTCTTGTCAGTGATCAGGATGTATGGGTTGTCCAGGTCGGCTTCCATCTTATCGTTATCAGTGACCATGTACTGGGACATGTAACCACGGTCAAAGCTCATCCCTTCAACCACGTCAACACTGGTTTGGACCCCACGGGAGTCTTCGATAGTGATTACACCATCGTGACCAACCTTTTCCATCGCGTCAGCAATCAGCTTGCCAACCTTTTCATCGGCAGCAGAAATGGAAGCAATCTGGGCGATGTCGTCCTTAGTCTTAACGTCGTGTGACATCTTCTTCAGACCAGCGACTGCGGCCTGGGTTGCCTTGTCGATCCCCCGGCGAACACCAATTGGGTTAGCACCGGCAGTAACGTTCTTCATTCCTTCGTTGACGATTGCCTGGGTCAGGACAGTAGCAGTGGTCGTCCCGTCACCCGCAACGTCGTTAGTCTTAGAAGCAACTTCGGAAACCAGCTTGGCACCCATGTTTTCAAAGTGATCTTCCAGTTCAATACTCTTAGCGATGGTTACACCGTCGTTGGTAATCGTTGGTGCACCGTAGTGTTGCTCCAGCACAACGTTACGACCCTTTGGCCCGATGGTGGTCTTAACAGTGTTGGCCAGCTTGTCAACACCCTTCAGCATCCGTGAGCGTGCATCTTCAGAAAAACGAATTTCTTTTGCCATTATTTTGTCACCTCAAAATCAAATCTAACTTTAAGCAAACCCGATCAGTAGTTAGTCAACTACCGCAACGAGGTCCTTTTCGTGAACAACCAGGTACTTCTCGCCGTTGTATTCCACTTCATTGCCGGCGTACTTATCAAAGAGAACCTTGTCCCCTTCCTTTACGCTAGGCGTTACTTTTTGTCCATTATCAAGGAGACGACCTTCACCAACAGCAACTACCGTGCCAGTCGTTGGCTTGCCCTTAGCATTTGATGCCAGCACAATGCCGCCAACAGTCTTTTCTTCTTCCTCTTCGGCCTTCAGAACAACACGATCACCTAATGGCTTTAACACGTGAATCCCTCCATCTCAATAATTAATTTCAATCATTTAGCAGAATTAGCACTCATCTGCATTAAGTGCTAATCACATCTTCTACTATAACATGCTTACCCCAAATTGCAACAATTATTTGACCAATTTTGACTTTTCTTTTGAGTACAAAAAAAGCGTGGTCAGCAGACTGCCGCGCCACACCAGTATTATTGGACGATTACTCGTCCTTATTGTTTTCAATAAAGTAAATCAGTGTCTGTAACTCGTTCGTCAAGTCAATATTTTGAACCCAGACGTTCTTGGGAACATGAAGCCGAACTGGCGTAAAGTTCAAAATCCCATGAACCCCCGCTTCGACCAATTCGTCAGTAACGTGTTGAGATTCTGAACCAGGAACGGTTAAGATCACCACATCAATTTGCTGTTCCCGCAGCTGCCGTTGCATTTCACTGACTGGGTAAACTGGGATCCCACTTTTTACCCGGTTATCTAACTCCGGCTTCGGATCAAAGGCAGCACTAATTCGCAAGTTAGTGCTCTGGTGGAAGTTATAGTTCATCAACGCACTTCCCAGACTACCAACACCAACCAAGGCGACACTGGTCAGCTTATCCTGGTTGAGAATGCCCTTGAAAAAGTCTAACAGTTTATCCACATCGTAACCGTAGCCACGGCGACCAAGTTCTCCAAAATAGGAAAAGTCGCGCCGAATGGTCGCGGGGTCAACCTGAACGGCCTTTGACAGGTCATTTGATGATACCCGATGTTGCTGCGTATTATGCAGGACATTTAAATAGCGATAGTAAACCGGCAACCGTTTGGCCGTTGCTCGTGGAATCTTACGAGTTGCCATTTTATTTCCTCCGTTCAATTAGTTTGTGAATGTAATCTGCTTATTATTTTAGCAATTTATCGAAATATTGTGAATAGTTAATCAAAGGTTTTTAGTGATTCCATTCTCGCCCCTGAACTTGTCCATTTATGGTAGACTTGATTGTTAGAAAAAAACTAGGTTGAGGTTATTATGCTAATTTTACAAACCAAAAATGTCATGCGCCGTTTCGGTGCCGACGTCTTATTTGAGGACGTTAATGTTCAAATTGACGAGCACGCTCGCCTGGCCCTCGTCGGGCGAAACGGGGCTGGTAAAACCACCTTATTGAAAATGATTGCTGGAATCACCGAGCCGGACGAAGGGACCATCAGTAAGGCCAAGGACCTAACCATTGGTTACTTAGCGCAAGACCAAGGACTAGATAGTCAAAATACTATTTGGGCAGAGCTAGACACCGTTTTTGCACCCCTGCACCAGCTCGAAGCTGAAATTAACGACGCAGAAAAACAGGTTGCAACAGCGACAGCGGCCCACAATGATCACCTGGATGACCTATTAAAAAAATACGATCAACTACAAGAACGGTATAAGAAGGCCGGCGGCTTTGAATACCAGTCACGAATGCGCGGGATCTTGACTGGTTTTGGCTTCACCCCCGACATGGATTCGCTTGCCATCAATTCTTTATCCGGCGGTCAAAAAACCAAATTAGCTTTAGCTAAGATTTTATTGCGTCAACCGCAGCTACTTATCCTCGACGAACCAACCAACCACCTCGACATGAATATTTTGAGCTGGTTGGAAGATTATTTGAAGTCTTACCAGGGGGCACTGCTGGTTGTCTCACACGACCGTTACTTCCTCGACCGGGTAGTCAATGAAATCGACGACCTTGACAACCAAACCACTCGCCATTACCGCGGAAATTACAGTGCTTATACCAAGCAAAAACGTCAGTGGCTGAAAACGGCGACGAAACACTACCAGCAGCAACAGGAAAAAATTGCTAAATTGGAAGACTATGTTAATCGCAATCTGGTTCGTGCTAGCACTACCAAACAGGCGCAAGCGCGCAGACGACAACTGGCTAAAATGGACCGCATGGAAAAGCCAACGGCAGACACTTCTTCCATTCATTTCCACTTTCATGCTGACCATCCTAGTGGCAACGAAGTGCTCGACGTCCACGATTTAAAAATTGGCTACAATGACCAAATCCTTGCGGGCCCCCTCTCGTTTAGTGAACGAAAGGGGCAACGGATCGGTATCTTTGGTCCCAACGGTATTGGTAAGTCGACCCTTTTGAAAACCATCCTCCACCAGTTACCACCGATTGCCGGTGATATCAAACTAGGAGCCAGCCTGCAAATTGGCTACTACGACCAGGAACAGCAGCGTCTGCATCCCCAAAAAACGGTTCTCAATGAAATCTGGGATGACCACCCCGAAGTTCCCGAAGCTGATATCCGTTCACTCCTGGGCAGCTTCCTCTTTGTTGGGGACGACGTCTTCAAACCTGTCCACGCACTGTCCGGTGGGGAAAAAGCCCGGTTGGAGTTAACAAAGCTTTCCTTTGAGCCGATCAACTTTCTCCTGCTTGATGAACCCACGAACCACCTTGATATTGATAGTCGGGAAGTCCTCGAAACTGCTATCAATGAATTTGAAGGCACTGTCCTTTTCATCTCTCACGACCGTTACTTTATTAACCAGGTCGCTACTGATGTGCTAGACATGGCTAAAGATGGCATCACCCACTACGAAGGTAACTACGACGATTTTCTCGCCCAGCAGCAAGGTCAGCCAAGCGAAACCGTTAGTTCTCAACCAGTTGCCAGCACCGCCAGCAAAAAGAAGCAGGCCTACCAGCAAAGTAAACAGCAACAACGAGAACACCGGAAACTGCAACGGACGGCTGACCAGCTGGAACAACAACTAACTGACCTGGAACAGCAGCAAGACAAAGTGAAGAACCAAATGGCTCAGCCAGACGTTGCCACGGATATTGGCAAACTGACCGACTTGCAAAAGCAGCTGGACCAGCTGACCAGTCAAGCAGCAGCTGTTGAAGAACAGTGGACGATGGCGGCGATGTCGCTTGAAGAATTTGAAAAAGATAACTAAAAAACTGGCGAAACAATTCGCCAGCTTTTTTTATTCCTCCACGGGTGTCATTCGTGGAAACGATAATCCCGGAACAGCGTTCAAATCCCAGCCTGCCCGGTCACCATAGCGGTAGTTAACGGTCCCCGCGGCCCCGATCATTGCTGCATTATCACCGCAATATTTGAGCGGTGCCTGCAGGGTGGTCATCTCAGGAAATTCCTTCCCGAGGTCGTGCTGCAGTCGTTTTCGCAGACCATGGTTGGCCGCTACACCACCAGCCAGAATAAATTGTTCGGCCGGGTAGCGGTGAAGTGCTTTGATTGTTTTCTCCGCTAACACGTCCACAACGCTTTGCTGGAAACTGGCCGCCAAATCATACTTGTTCAATGTTTCACCCCGCTGGTGAGCATTATGGACGGTATTGATAAACGCACTCTTCAACCCGCTAAAACTAAAGTCAAAATTGGCTTCCTTTTCCATTGCCCGCGGGAAATGAAAAGTATCGTTACCCTTAGCAGCCCATTCGTCAACAGTTTTTCCTGCCGGATAATTAACTCCCATGACCCGACCAATCTTATCGTAAGCTTCGCCAGCAGCGTCATCGCGAGTTTCGCCAATAATTTGGTACTGGTGTTCTTCAACCATGTACACCAGTTCGGTATGGCCGCCAGAAACCAGCAGTGCCAGTTGTGGATACTTAAACTCGCCGACAAAGCGGGCGGCGTAGAGGTGGCCAGTCATGTGGTTAACTGGAACTAATGGCAACCCATGGGCCCACGCAACCGTCTTGGCAGCAGTGACCCCCACGAGCAACGACCCCACAAGGCCCGGGCCATAAGTGACCGCTACGGCTGATAACTGATCATATGACACTCCGGCTTCAGCCAATGCCTCATCAGTACACTTCGTAATCTGCTCAATGTGGTGGCGACTAGCCACCTCCGGTACGACACCGCCGAATCGCTGGTGACTAGCGATCTGCGTAGCGACGATGTTGGATAACACTTCCACCCCGTCCTTAATGACCGCCACACTCGTTTCGTCACAGCTCGATTCAAATGCCAGTATCAGTGTTGGTTCAGTCATTCTTCTCTTCCTTTCCCAGGGGACGCAGCATTTCAAGCGCATCCCCGTGATCATCTTCATAATAACCATGTTTAATTTTGGACTTTTGAAAGCCCAATTGCCGGTACAATCGTTGAGCACGACTATTTCTTACCCGTACTTCCAGACTCATCGTTAACATGCCATTTTCGGTTGAAACCTTTTCCAGTGCCCGTAGCATCGCGGTGCCAAGCCCCTGTCGTTGGTAACCAGGGGTCACCGCAATGTTAGTAATATGGGCGTCGTTTTTGACCCAGTTAAATGAGCAGCCGACAAAGCCAATAATATAATTATCATCAGTCGCCACCAGGTATAGCCGGTGTTGGCGTGACAATTCACTGGTAAAGGCTAAGGAGCCCCAGGGAGCGTATCCTTGGTAAACTCGCCGCTCAATTTCAACCATCGCCTCAATATCTCCACGCTGAGCTGGCTGCAAGACAATGGAACGGTCAGCTACCTGCAGTGTTTGCGGTGCAAAATAAACCGGGTGTCCTGCCAGCCCACTCGCGGCTCTTGCTAACCAGTGGTTAAACTTCCTGAACATAATTCCGGTGAGGAGCGTTGGGGTGCCGTTTCTTCCACTCCACTTCTGCCTCAGTAAGTAACAGGTAGTGCGGAACAAAGCCATTAATATCTTCAACTTGTTGCCGTTCTTTGCCCAGGAGAGCTAACTGGTAGGCAGCCGGCACTGCATAACCAGGCGCTAGCAGCTGAACGTTAGCAGGAAAGTTACCGGCAAAGTGTTGCTTAATTTTTCTGGTGAGTTGGCCGACCATGACCACTGGCTGTTGTTGATCAGCAAGTTGGTCAACCAGTTTGCTCATTGCGACATGAGTATCAGCAAACTGTTCTACTAGTTGGCCATCCTGCCAGCGGTAACCGCCAGCATAAACATTTCCCCGGCGAGCATCAAAGAATGGAACTACCAGCTGGTCGCTAACCGGCGGAACATTAGCCGCCAGGACCGCCAAGCTTGAAATACCGACAAGCTCACAGGAAAGGGTATCGGCTAGTACTTTGGCCGTCGTGACCGCAATCCGGACGCCGGTATAAGATCCTGGCCCTTGTGCAACGACGACTCGATCCAGGTCTCCCGGCTGCCAGTGAACTTGTTTCATTAACTGATCAATCGTCGGCAAGACGTAGATACTATGGTTTTTCACCATGTTATAGGTAGTTGTCGCCAATAAGTGGTCATCCTCAACTAATGCAATTGTCAGCGGGTGGTTGGACGTGTCAATTGCTAAAATTTTCACCGTAAACGCTCCTTTCATTTTTGCCTTCATCATCATACCCCAAATTACCAGTAGAGTAAAAAATCACCGACCGAGTAACAAGAAACCCCCAACGTTCAGCAACAACGTTGGAGGTATTATTTAGTTCTAATCTTGAAAGCATTACTTATCGTTGTAACCCTGTGGATGAGTGGAGTGCCACTTCCAAGCAGAGGCAATAATGTCATGAACATCATCATATTGCGGCTTCCAGCCCAGCACCGAACGGGCCTTGTCACTAGCTGCCACCAACGCATCGGGATCGCCTGGCCGGCGTGGTGCCATCTTTGCCGGAATGGGCTTGCCAGTTACTTCACGAGCTGCTTCCAGCATCTGCTTGTTTGAGAAGCCAGTGGAAGAACCCAGATTAAAGGCATCACTCGGGTTGCCCGCCTGCAAGTACTTAATCGCCAGAATGTGCGCATCGGCCAGGTCCATCGGGTGAACATAGTCGCGGACATTCGTCCCATCTGGGGTGTTGTAGTCATCACCAAAGATGCTCAACTCATCACGCTTACCAGCGGCAACCTGCAAAATAATCGGTACCAGGTGGGTTTCTGGGTGGTGGTCTTCACCAATCGAACCATCTGGCTTCGCCCCCGCCACGTTAAAGTAACGAAGAGCAACAAACTTAATCCCGTACGCCTCGTCACACCACTTCATGATCTTTTCCATGGCCAACTTGCTTTCCCCGTAAGGGTTAATTGGCACTTGAGGGTCACTTTCCTTAATTGGCATGTGCTCAGGGATACCATAAGTGGCAGCAGTCGAACTGAAGACAATGTACTTAATCCCGTGGTCGTGCATTGCTTCCAGCAGGGTAATCATCCCGCCAGTATTGTTATCAAAATACTTTAATGGTTTCTTCATCGATTCAGCAACCAGCGAAAAGGCGGCAAAGTGTACTACCGCCTCAATTTTTTCCTTGGTAAACAGTTCATCAAGGAACTCCCGGTTCCGAATGTCACCTTCATAAAAGCGCGCTTGACTGTTAATAGCGGCGCGGTGACCAGTGGACAGGTTATCAGCCACCACGACGTCATAACCCTTTTCCACTAAGTCAGCAACCATATGAGAACCGATATAACCGGCCCCACCAGCAACAAGAATTGCCATCTTTGACCCTCCAATAATGTAAACATTTTCTTTCCAATTCTACCACAAGGCTAAGCGAAGTCCAGCCGCTGAATCATCTCCGGGTTCACCTCGCCCGCTTGGTATTGAAAGAGCAGCCCTTCACGCAGACCGTTGCTACTAAACATCAGCTGCTTCATATGAAGCTGACGTAAAAGCGCCATCAATGGCAGCAAACCACCAACAATCACGTCTGCGCGGGCAGCGGACACACCGCGAATGGCTGCCCGACCAGCCTTTTCAGTAGCAATCAGCTGGTGCATCAAGGCAAAGGCATCACTAGTACTCATCGTCAATCCGTGAACGGGCGGGACGTTGCCACCGTCAGCCAACCGCTGCCAGCGGTACATCTTAGCCAGGGCACGGTTGGACCCGCCCAAAGCTACTACTCGCAGATGACGGGCCCGGTTTAGCCAGCGCTGGCCAGCCAGGACCTCGTCCACGTGAATAATCGCATCGTACAGGTTTTCCGGTGCAATGTGGTCACCAAGATGGTATCGCTGTGACAAGAGCACCGACCCCATCGGTAAACTAATAGCTTCTTCGGCATACCCATCGTCGACCAGGATCAGCTCCATGCTGGCACCGCCAGTATCGATAATCAGGCCGTTTTTGATTGGAAGGGTCCGCGATACACCTAAGTAGTCTAAGTACGCCTCGTGCTCACCAGAAATCACGTGAATATCCAGACCGACTTCCCGCTTTACCCGGTCAATAAACTCGGCGCGGTTAACTGCCTGACGCACGGCCGCCGTCGCTGTCGTAATGAGTTGGACGTTCGGAATCGTCCGACAGATATCCATAAAGCGCGCCAGCTGGGCCACCGTTCTTTCGATTGGCGTCGTTTTCAGCAGCTTTTCTGGTCCCATGTCTTCGGATAAGCGCACGTATTCCTTTTCGTAGCGAAGTAATTTTGTCTGCCCACTGTCAGTCAGCTGGCTGACTTTCAGCCGGACAGAGTTAGAACCCAAGTCGATAATTGCTAAGTTAGTCATGTTGATTACCCTTCACCCGTTTCAAGTGTAGTCGTGGGACATGCCGGGTTAATGTTTCGAACACTGTCGAAAGATGGCGTTTATTTTCCTGTTCGCGGTGCTCATCAGCCCGGTGTTTTTCAGCTTCGTCCATAAAATGCTGCTGAGAATTAAACTGTGGTTGGCCTGCCGAGTCCAGCAGCTCGTATTCGCTGCCATGGAGAACCCAGGTATTGACATTATCCTTCCACATACTGTCAAAGATTTGGATCGCTTTTTGCTTCGTCAACGCACCCTCAACTGGGAACAACTCTTCCACCCGGCGGTTCAGGTTACGGGTCATCATGTCAGCACTAGAAAGGTAAATATCCGAATGCCCATTGCTTTCAAAGTAGTAAATCCGCGAGTGCTCCAAGAAACGGCCAACAATACTGTGCACTTCAATCTTCCCGTTTAATGCCGGCAAATCATTACGCAAACAAGTAATCCCCCGCACCAGCAGCTGGACCTTCACCCCGGCAGCAGCGGCGTCGTACAGGCGAGCAATAATCTGCTTGTCGGACAGGGAATTCATCTTCATCCGGATTAAAGCTGGGTTACCGCTCTTGGCCACTTCAATCTGCTCATCAATCTTGGTATCAATAAACTGGCGAATGCCGTGCGGCGAGACATGCAGTTTGTGGAAGTAACGTGGCCGGGCAAAACCTGACAGCATATTGAACAGGTTGGTCATATCAACCCCGATTTCGTAATCGCAGGTAAACAGCCCCATGTCGGTATAAAAGTTCGCGGTCACGTCGTTATAATTACCCGTTCCCAGGTGGACGTAGCGGCGAATCCCATCGTGGTCCCGACGAATCACCAGCGCCAGTTTACAGTGCGTCTTTAGGCCAACTAAACCGTAAATAACGTGGCACCCCATCTGCTCCAAGCGGCGTGCCCAACGAACATTATTCTTTTCGTCAAACCGGGCCTTGACTTCCACCAGCACGGTGACCTGTTTGCCTGCCTGGGCGGCCTGTCCCAGGTATTTAATGATCGGCGAGTTTCCGGATACCCGGTAGAGGGTCATTTTAATTGCCAGGACGTTCTTATCAATGGCCGCCTTATGAATAAAGTTGACCACCGACTGGAAGTCGTCGTAGGGATGTTGAACCAGGTGGTCCTTCTCCCGCATTGCCTTAAACAAGTCATGGTCCATGTCAAATTGGGGGTCCAGGTAAGGCTTAAACCGGCGGTAGCGAAGGTCGTCACGGTCCTTTACCATTCCTGACAACTTCTTCAAAAATGTCAAGTCGACTGGGCCATCAACCCGGTAAAGGGCCATTGAACTAACCTTTAAGTTCTTCACCAGGTGGTTCTCTAACCACGGATCGATATCACCTTGAACTTCCAAGCGCATTACTGAACCGTGTTCCCGCTCACGCAGCTGGTGCTGAACAGCCCGCAAGAGGTCAGAAGTATCGGCTTCTGCAACGTCGAGGTCCATATCCCGACTCACCCGGTAAGTTCCCGTCGATTGGATAAGGTACCCCGGGAATAGCTGGTCCAGGAACTGTTTGACTACTTCGTCCAGCAAAATAAAAGTGTTTTCGTGTGGCAGCTTTACCAGCCGCCGATAGATATCAGGAACCCGGACAGTCGCAAATTTTTCTTCCGCTTCATTACGGTCATCGTGCGGTTCCTGGGGCCGGCCAGCGACTTCCTGGTCACCTTCCAGGACCGTCTGTGGTGACTGCGCTTGCGCATCCTTGGGTGCCCGCTTGAGTTTGATCGCAATGTTTAGTGAATTATTGCTAATAAACGGGAACGGCCGTGAGCTATCATCAGCCATCGGTGTCAAAACCGGCAACAATTCTTCGTTAAAGTAACGCCGCAAAAAATCCTGCTGATGATCATCCAGCTCATCAAAGTGACGGAAATAGATTCCTTCCTTAGCTAGTGCTGGCAACAATTCATCGTTATAAACCCGGTAGCGTTTTTCGACCATCCGGTGTTCCTTCTGGTTAACCGCTGATAATTGCTCTTCAGGAGTCATTCCTGAGGCATCGGTCGTGGTCACGTTGGCCGCAACCAGCTTGTGAAGTGAGGCCACCCGGACCATAAAGAACTCATCAACGTTACTCTGAGTAATGCCTAAAAAGTTAGCTCGTTCCAGCAACGGGTTTTCCTTTTGCCGGGCCTCTTCCAGGACCCGACCATTAAAGTCAATCCAGCTTAATTCCCGGTTAACGTAGTTTTGTGATTGGTAAAAATCCTTATACATGAACTAAGCTCCTTCCACAATCAAGACTGGCTGCAACCCAAACACGTTTTTGAAGACCTTATTTTTCCGACCAAATGCCCACTGCTCGACAACCAGGTTGTCCGTTGCTTGAACGGTAATCAACAGCCGGCCATTCTCCAGGCGTAATTTAACTCGACTAATCTTTTGTAAGCGTGAATCATCAAGTGAATCAGCAACCCGCAAAATTGCCGCTAATTTGCCAACAATGAGCTGACTTTCCCCGTCCAGTTTTTGAAACGTTGGCTGGTGAACGTCGGGGCTCTCAGAACTATGGAAGCGTGCCACTTCAGCCACAATCAGGTTATCCTTCGCTGACAACCCAATCAGCGGGTTAGCCTCCAAGATATAGGCTGAGTGACGGTAGTGCCCCTGGGGGTTAATGAAGTTGCCAATGTCATCAATTTTGCCGGCAATTTCGAGCAGCAAGCGCTCATGTCGTCCCAGCCGGTGAATTGGTTGCAAGGCATCAAATAATTTCAACGAAACGTCCACCACAAAGTCGTTGTGCGCTGAATCAGCCCCGTAACGACGTGCCATGTTATCCGCTGATGTCCGAATCATGTCATTAATCTGTTGCTGGTCACCAAAGGCCACCTTGGTCACCCCGTCAATTTCAGTAATATTCGTCGTGTAAATGGACTTCGCATCCAGGAGCCGGATGACCCGTGAAATGACTAAAAAGTTTGGCAGCACCCAGTTGACGCTCTGCTCGTTCACATCATAATTACTGATGATGTATTGGTCCGGGGCATCGACTACCTGATTGTAGCGTTCCTCCAGCTTTTCTCGTGGGAGCTCGGCCACCCGCCGGTCACCAGTAACAAAGGTGTCGGCAATTGTTCCAATATTTTGAATGAGCAGCTTTGATTTCTTCACGTGACGCAGCTCCGGAACCAGGTACTCCAGCTTACTACTGATGTAATCCAGGATAATTTCACTGGGGTTAGTCGTTGTTTGCCGAAGAGTATCAACAAGGTGGCTTACCCGGGCACCGCCCAGGTCAATATTCCATGACATTTGAAACTTCTTATGCCGGAAATAACCCAGTGTCGCCGTATCCAGCCCCATCGTTAAGACGTAGAGGTTCTTGCTAGCCAGTTCGCTAAACTCCGGGAGGTCACTCATTAATGTACTGAAGGTGTCGGCCACCAGTTGATTATTGTTCAACCACTTAATTGCAAAGCCCGTCCGCACGTCAATTTGATCCGCAATGTAGCGGGCTTGCGACATTTGCAGATCCTCCAATTTACCGTAAAACGAAACGTCCTTGACCGCATAGTCGGCCAGGATTCGCCTAAACCCTTCCAAATTATTAACAATTGCCTCAAGGTTGCCAGCATAGTTGGCAATTCGCCGTCGTCCCACGGGCAGCGGCCCTGATTTTACTTCAGTGATCACCTTATCACCAGGCTGCTGAACCACTCGCAGCGTCATTTCGTCCGGGCTGAGGAAAATCAGCCCCTTTGCTTGTTGTTTCACGAAAAGGCTCCCTTCTGAATATTTTATTCCGTTATTCGAATCTCCCTAATTCAAGAATAACACCATTTGTTTCTTTTTTGCCGCTCATTTTTGACTGATAATAATAGTTAGAAACAAAAAGGGGGCGTGACTACGAAGTCATAAATGACTTCTGTCACGCTCCCTGTCTGATCATTAATGATTATTTTTTCTGCCAGGTAAAGCTGGCGCTCACGTTGACCGTCTCTCCCACCTTAATTTGGTGAACGGTTGTCAAGTGACCACTAGTTGTTGGTGCAGCCGTCCACTGGCTAGTCACCATATTGGGATAACGGACTTCCCGCCGATAACGGATGGCCACCGTCGCAACCTGGTGATGAAGGAGGAAGTCGGCTCCCAGGGGGTCCAGCAACCAGTCAAAGTAGCGAGCATTGTTAACGTGCCGGTTACTGTCTAAGTCAAAATAACGGACGCGGTATTCTGCAGCAGTCACGGCTTGCCCGTCAGCCATCTTTAGCGGTTGGTCCAACTTTGGTAACTGGTTGGTTGGTTCCAACTGGTACCTTTGAAAGTATTCCTGGTTGATTGGAACCATCTTCCGCTTTGTTAAGCTCAAAAGGACGCACTGAGTCTTAATCGTTGCGTAAAGTTGTCCCGTTAAGCTCTTCAACCAGTAAGTTCGTTGTGCAAAGAAGCGGTTGGCCGCCGTATATTCGGTTTCCAAAAGGATTATTTCTTCATTTGTGGGTTGTTGTGGAGCAAACCGCGCCTGGTAATTTGTGATCACCCATGCCTGGTCCGAATGAGGGCGTGTCCCGCTCGCTTCTTGCACAGCTTCATCATGTTTTTCAGAGACGAGGACTGCCAAGGCAAAGGCCATGCTCAATTTCAATTGTCCCGTTTCGTCACACTCGAAATACGTGACCTGGTGCTTCATTTGGTAGTGACGTAGATCAACTGTCATTGCTTGCCTCCATCTAAGTGGTGATACTGGCGGTAAAGTTCCTGGCGGTTGAGACCATTGGCTTTTGCTACCTTCTTAATAGCCGCATTCGGCTTCAGCCCATCCTTAATTACCAGGTCGATCTGCGCGTCAACCGGGAGTGTCACTTCATCACTCTCAGTAGTCGCCGGGTGGTCATTTCCACTAACCAGCACGACAAATTCACCGCGAATTTGATTATTTACGGCCCAGTTAACCAGTTCCGCTAGCGTTCCCCGCAAAAACTCCTCATAACGCTTCGTCAGTTCACGAGCAAGGACTGCGCGACGGTGGTCCCCAAAGACTTGGCTCATCACCTTGAGAGTTTTCTTCAGGCGGTGCGGAGCTTCATAGAAAATCATTGTCTCCGGTCGGTTGACCAACGCCGCCAGCTCTTTTTCTTGCTGCTGCGGTTTCCGGTCCAAAAAACCATAGAAGTAAAAGGGCTGTGGAGCTAGACCAGAAGCAATCAATGCAGTGAGGCCAGCATTAGCACCCGGTAATGGCACGACCGGAATTTGGTGGTCGATCGCGGCGGCCACTAATTCCTTCCCCGGGTCGGAAATCGAGGGCATCCCGGCATCTGAACACTGGGCAATTGTCATCCCACTTTCTAGTTTGGCAATCAGCTCGGGAATTCGTTGCTCGGTATTGTGTTCGTGAAAACTAATTTCCCGGGTATCAATGGCAAAATGGTTTAACAACATTTTGGTATGCCGAGTGTCCTCCGCTGCGATCAGGTCTGCTTTTTTCAGGACTTGAATTGCCCTCATGGTCATATCATCAAGGTTGCCAATTGGCGTGGGCACAAGGTAAAGAGTCCCCGTTTGGTGCTTTGAAAAGTCCGACTGCTCTTCCATCCTCGTCACTTCCCCGTTGGCTGGTCCTGTGCCTGATCACGAAAAATGGTTTCCAAACAAAACGTACAGGACTCGTGATCTTCCAACCGCTTGCCATAATACTCGTTGCAAACGTGAAACCCCTGCTTGTAAAGTTTTTGGAGGTTTTGCCGTGAAGGTGTCAAGTGCGTCCCGTCACCCGCCTGCTTGTTACGCTGTTCCTCCAGTACCTGGTGCAGGTGTTCATTCTCAATTGACAGCTCCGCGTTTTCTTCCAAGACCGCGTTGATTTGGTTTTGCAGAATATCCATGCTGTCCACTAGGGCTTGAGTTTGTTTTTCTAACTCAGCAAAGTGATCATAGATATCCCTTTTGCTAATTTGTTGATCCATCCTAAATCCCCCGTCAATGCATAGCATCAATAATTCGGATTGTCAGTTGCTCGGCCACGTTTTGAAAGCTGACATTAGCCGCCATTAACTGGTGGGTCCCTAATGTCAGCTGACTAGCTGCCAAAATTTTCGTCGCTGGATAATGGGCGACAACCTGTTTAATCCGCTGTTCCTGGCTTCTAAAATGTAACTGGTCAGTTCCGTTGGCCACCATCAACGTGTCTCGCCAAACAAGCATCATCAAATCCAGCAGGAGCGACTGGTGTTCCCGACTATCAGCTAATTTCATCATTTCAGTTTCAACCAGCACGTAGGCTAGCATTTTGCCAGCGGCCACCTGCTGGTACCAATCCACAACTGCCTGGTAGGCATTGGTCAGCCAGTCGTTAGTCAACCACTCTTTAACCTGGGCCGTCGAATCAGTTAACCCGGTGACCACTGGCCGCAGCTCCTTCGGCACGCCTGATTCTTCAAGTGATTGTTGCAGTTTTGCCGGTGCGAGTGGCCGTAACTCGAGGAGCTGCGTTCGCGACTGAATCGTCGGTAAAATCGCATTGCGGTTGGTTGTCAACATGAAAATATAGATTCCCTCACCGGGTTCCTCGATAAATTTAAGTAAGCTGTTGGCTGCGCTGACGGTCATTTTGTCAGCATCTTTGATAATGAAAACTTTTTGGTTTCCTTCGAGCCCGCTTTTAGTGAACTCCGCTTTCATCTGCCGGAGCGTGTCCACCTTAATCTGGCGGCCAGTTGGTGCCGCAACGAGGACATCCGGATGATTGCCGCTGAGAATTCGCTGGCATTCCGGACACGTACCGTCTGGTTGCCCGTTATGAACGTGGGAACAAAATAACCTCATCGCAAGCCAGCGAGCTAGGGTCGTCTTCCCACTCCCGCTGGGACCCGTTATTAGGTAGGCATGCGCCAGCTCATTTTGTTCAATTATTCGCTGCAGTCGTTCAATAATGGCCGGCTGCAGCTCGACAGCTCTTTGGACTGCTGCTGACGTCATGCCGTTTCCTCCTTATTGGCTAAAACTGGACAAATTGATCGACGGGAAGAACGAAAACCGTGGCCCCACCAATCGTCACCTTAATTGGAATTGCCGATGCGTTCGTCCCAACCGTTTCTTGGGCAGTGATGTACTCCTCACGCGTCTTGGCATTATTATCAATAATACTGAGTACTTCGTCGACCCGGTCATCCTCAACCCCCATCATAAAGGTCGTATTCCCTTCACGCAGGAAGCCACCGGTCGAGCTCAACTTTGTGGCCCCAATATTGGCCTTCACAAACGCCCGGAGTAAGCGGCTACTATCTTTAGGTTGAACAATTGCTAAGATCAGTTTCATGAATCTGCTCCTTTCTGTCAGTTGCTAAACAGGTCAGCAAAGCGCTGATTAATCACCCGCTTGGTGTCAGCAATGACTTCCGGTAATGGTTGGTTTGCATCTATCAGTTTAATTCGTTGGGGGTGCTGGTGATAGAGTCGTAAGTAAGCCGCATGGACCCGGTGGTGAAAATTCATTGTCTCTTCATCCAGCCGGTTAATCTGGTCAGTGCGGTGTGTTTCAATCCGCGAAATACCAATTTCGGGTGGCAAATCAAAGTAGACCGTCAGCTGGGGCATCGTCCCGTTAGTGGCAAAGGTGTTAATGTCCCATACTTCCTTCTCGCCTAGCTGTCGGCCAGCCCCCTGATAAGCGACTGAACTATCCACATAACGGTCACACAGGATCGTCTTATTGGCCGCCAGTGCTGGTTCAATGGTGCTGACAACGTGGTGGCGCCGGTCGGCCGCAAAAAGGAGGGCCTCAGTCCGGCTATCCATCCCCTTGTTGGCTTCATCAAATAAGATTTGACGGAGCTTCGCAGAGAAGTGGTCACCACCTGGCTCACGGGTGACTACTAATTGGTTGCCTAGTGCCGGCTGTAATTCAGCCACTAAGGCATTGAGTACGCTGGTTTTACCGGCGCCATCAGGCCCTTCAAATGAAATAAACTTGCCTGCCATCTTAATCCTCCTACTGACTGATAACACCCTCGTTCAGCTGGCCATGAGCCCCACGCCGTCGTGCCTTTGCGTACAGGTAAAGATACTTTTTCTCCTGCAACTTAGTCCGGTAATAAAGCTCACTGTTGACCTTGCCTTCGTAAACCGCTTGTTCAGTTTCCTTAGCGTGGTCCCAACTAGCCTTGGTGTCATAAATCAGTTCCATCAGCTGGTAATTACCAATTTTTTGCACCTGGTGTCGGTGCTTATTTGCATGAAAAAACATCTGCGTCCCTCTTAGAGTTCCGTGCGTCCCTGGACTGCTTTCGTTAAGGTCATCGCGTCAGTATAGTCAATATCCGCGCCGGCAGACAAGCCGTGGGCCAGACGAGTAACCTTAATCCCGGCTGGCTTGATCAGCTTGGCTAAGTACTGGGCTGTTGTCTCGCCATCCACCGAGGCATTCGTGGCGACAATGACTTCCTTAACATCTTTTTTCGTTTTCAGTCGTTCGAGTAAAGCTGGAATATTAATGTCCATTGGGCCAGTACCATTAGCTGGCGAAATTGTCCCGTGGAGAACGTGGTAGAGGCCATGATAACTATTCATGTTTTCCATCGCCATGATATCACGAGAATGTTCGACCACAATAATCTGCGACTGGTCACGGGATGGATCACGGCAAATTTCACAAGGTTCTTCTTCGGTAATGTTTCCGCACACGTGACAGTAGTGAAGGTCTGCTTTGACCGCCAGGAGCGAATCAGCAAACCCCTTCACATCGTCTTTCTCCATGCCAAGGGTATAAAAAGCCAAACGGGTAGCAGTTTTTTGACCAATTCCTGGCAACTTCATGTAGGAATCGATCAGTTTAGCGATTGGTTCTGGATACTGCATTCACTACATCCCCAAGCCCTTAGTATACTTGCCCATCGACTTTTCGGTAGCATCATTCACCTTTTTCAGCCCATCATTAACCGCTGCCACTACCAAGTCAGATAACATGTCAACATCATCTGGATCAACAGCTTCTGGTTTGATTTGCAGGTCGACTAACTGCCGGCTCCCGTTAAAGGTCGCCTTGACCATTTCGTCTGGAGCTTCACCGACGAACTGCTGCTCAGCTAATGACTGCTGTTCCTTCATCATCTGCTTTTGCAGCTTTTTTGCCTGCTTCATCATCTGTTGCATGTTCATTCCGTTCATCATTTGAAAGTTTCCTCCTCAATTATCTTCTACTTTAACGATGTCGCTGCCAAACAGTTGCTCGGCTTTGCCTACCACACCATTGTCAGCAGCCTTACTTGTTTCTTTATCCGCCTGCTGCTGGCCGGTTTGCTGCTGTTCCTGGCTCGGCTGGGACGTTGATTTTGCCTGTTTTCCCTTGAGATAACCGTGGGCTACCAGGAAATCCTGCCGGATCTGCGGCCATTTATCAGTTGGCACAAAGGTAACGGCAAAGTCCCCGCCCACCAGCTTGCCAAAGCACTTACTGATGGAGTCCGCCAGCGAACTATCGTTAGCCCGCTCCAACAAAAAGGCCTGGTCAAAGGAGAGCACTACCCCGTCAGCACAGGCCGCCACCGGTTTCGTAAACTCAACCAACCCCTGGTCGATTGGCTGCAGCATTGACAGCATATCCGGCCAGAGATCAACGACCTTATTCAGGTTATCCCGCGAAGCCTTCTCTAAAATCGGGTAAATCTGGTGAACATTGAATTGCCGCCCCTTTTTATTACTCTTGTGGTGGTGAACCTGCGGCGTGGCAGCCTGAGTTGGGGCTGACTGGATCTTAGCGGGGCTGTTTTTGAACTGGTTGATTTCCTGCTGAAGTTGACCAACTTGGTGTTTAAGCTGGTCGACTTCCTGACTATTCGCTGCTGGCGCTGGCTGTTGTGCTACCGGGTGTTGGTCAACCTGGCTTAGTTTAACCGTCATGACTTCCAAGTAGACGTTCGGGTGCGTCGTAAAACGCATCTCCTGTTCCGTCTCATTTAACACGTCAATCATCGCGTAAAGCATTTCTGGAGTAGTATCCTTGACCATCGTTGCCAGCTGCTCATCAGTTAGTCCCGTCTGCTCAACCTGCAGCAGGTCCGGCGACTCACGGTATAACAACAGATCACGGATTAACGTAATCAGGTCCTCAATCAGCCGGTGCCCATCCTTACCAGCCGCTAGTAAATCGGCCAGCGATTTTAAGGCAGCACCACTATCGCCCTTTGCCGTTTCACCGAAGTAGGCCATCAGTTGCTGTTTTTCAACACTCCCGGTGACCAGCAGTGCATCCGCCAATTTAACGTGGTTATCAGAAAATGACATTACCTGGTCCAGGATACTTAATGCATCCCGCATCCCACCTTCAGCAGCGTTAGCAATAACCCACAACGCCTTTTCTTCGTAAGTTGCTCCCTTTTGGTCGAGGATGTACTTCATCCGTTCAAAAGCATCCTGAGCAGAAATGCGGCGAAAATCAAAACGCTGAACCCGCGAAATAATTGTCAACGGAATCTTATGCGGTTCCGTCGTTGCCAAAATGAAGATCACGTTTGCCGGTGGTTCTTCCAGGGTTTTTAAGAGGGCGTTGAAGGCCCCGGTGGATAACATGTGCACTTCGTCGATGATGTAGACCTTATAGTCAGCCTGGGTTGGTGCATATTTCACCTTGTCACGGATGTCCCGAATTTCATCCACACTGTTGTTGGAAGCCGCATCAATTTCGATCACGTCATTTAACCGGCCGGCAGTAATGGCCCGACAGGTCTCGCACTTATTGCATGGTTCTCCGTCTTTTTGGTGGTGACAGTTGACCGCCTTGGCAAAAATTTTAGCAGCCGACGTTTTCCCCGTTCCCCGCGGCCCCGCAAACAAGTAGGCGTGGCTAATTTGGTTAGTAATAATTGCGTTTTTTAAGGTAGTGGTGATCAGCCGTTGACCAACAAGCTCGTCAAACCGCTGCGGCCGCCACACTCGATACAATGCCTGGTAACTCATCGCGCTGCTCCTTTTCTATAGTCTTTATCATTATACTAGCTTTTTTCTGTCCTCCAAGAGTTTAACCTGGTAAATAAAAAAGAAAAACCACCTGCAGAAACAGGTGGCATTAATTATCATCATACTTAGGACACAAGGAATAACTGGCTTAGTGCTGCTTCCTTCCGGACCTGACACGGTTCACTAGCACTCCCTTGTCCTAAGGCCTTACGGCAAGTACTATCATACACTATCTTCTCCCCGTTGACCAGGACTACTTCTTCTCACCAGAATAGCGGCCGCGGCGTCTCGCCCGCCTTTCTGCTTTTTTCCGTTGCCGGACTCGTTTAAAAAAAGTCTTCAGCAGCTGACTGCACTGGGCACGATTAACTCCACTGGTCACCATTACCTGGTGGTTTAGCCGCTGGTCAGCTAACAAGTGGTAGAGGCTCTCTACCGCCCCCGCCTTTGGGTCCGTGGCGCCAAAATACAGATGTCTGATGCGGGAATTGATAATTGCACCGCTGCACATAATACAGGGCTCCAGGGTAACGTAGAGGTCACAATCTGGCAACCGCCAACTAGTAAGTGTCGTACAGGCCTCGTCTAAGGCCATCATTTCGGCGTGATAGGACACGTGCTGAAAATGCTCTGTCAGGTTATGACCCCGGCCAATGATTTGACCATGCCACACAACCACTGCCCCAATCGGCACCTCGTCAATGGCCATGGCTAGCCGGGCTTCTTCAATGGCCGCATCCATAAATTTTTGCTGGAATTCGTTTGTCAAGGGTTTCTCTCCGTTGTCTTCAAGTATCATTTTGTTTCCTTTTCAGTGTAACCGATTCCTCGCTTTGCAGCAAAATGATCTTCCTTTCATATCAATTAACTGCGGCTTTCTTTTGATCAGCCGATAGAACCAGAAATAATCCGCCGGCACTATATGTAGTGGCTATGACAAATTTTATAACAATATCTTGTGGCTCTTTCCGCTTGATTTTCCTCTCCAGCTCGCTATACTATAAGCATCACTTAAAGCATTGATTGCATTAGCGGGGAGGTTTTATAAATGGTTGAAGTATTTTCCAAAAATAATTGTATGCAATGCCGGATGACCAAGAAGTTCCTTAAGCAACACAACGTGCCCTTCGTTGAACACAACATTGACGAACAACCCGAGTTCATTAAGACCCTGAAGTCGGAAGGCTTCTTGTCCACGCCGGTTGTCAAGACTCCGGATGGTTCCGCCTTCTCTGGTTTTCGGCCAGACAAGCTGCAGGCCCTCGCATAAGCCTGCCGCCGGAGTCAGAATGGACCGATCCGCCTTCGGTCTTTTTTTATTGCCTTAACTAGTCCACCAAAGTAAGAAAGAGAGTATTTTATCATGGCCCTGTCAGACATTGATATCACGAAGACAAAGTACTATGACCTCAATAACCAAGTCAACATTCCGAAAAACGGTCAAATTCAACTAGAGAAGGATCGCGAAGCATTGGCGAACTTTATTGAAACCAACGTTCGCCCCAATACCAAGCATTTTTCTTCCTTAAAAGAGCGTTATTCCTGGCTGGTGGAAAATGACTACGTCGAAGCCGGCTTTTTAGCTAAGTATAACGACGACTTTATTGAAAAGCTTTACGCTTACCTGCGTGATCAGTACTTCCATTTTCACTCTTTTATGGCGGCCTACAAATTTTATGCCCAGTACGCCATGAAAACTAATGACGGTGAATACTACCTGGAAAACTACATCGACCGTGTAGCAATGAACGCACTGTTTTATGCTAACGGTGACGAAGAATTAGCCATGGACTTAGCCGATGAAATTATTCACCAGCGCTACCAGCCGGCGACCCCTAGTTTCCTGAACGTTGGTCGTAAGCGGCGGGGTGAATTTGTTTCCTGCTTTGAAATCCAAACCACGGATAATATGAACACGATTGGCCGGACGATTAATTCCGCCCTGCAATTATCCAAGATTGGCGGCGGTGTGGGGATTAACCTCTCCAACCTGCGAGCTGCCGGCGACCCGATTAAGAAGATCGAGGGGATGGCCAGTGGCGTTGTTCCCGTGATGAAGTTGTTGGAAGACAGTTTCACTTACTCCAACCAACTGGGGCAGCGACAGGGGGCAGGGGTTGTCTACCTCAGCGTCTTCCATCCCGATATTGTTGCCTTCCTTTCATCGAAAAAGGAAAACGCCGATGAAAAGGTCCGGGTCAAAACCCTTTCTTTGGGAGTTACGGTACCTGACAAGTTCTATGAGTTAACAGAAAAAGGACTGCCAATTTACCTCTTTAGTCCGTACGACGTGGAGAAAGAATATGGCGTGCCGTTCTCCTACGTTGACATCACCAAGGAGTACGACAAGCTGGTTGCCAACCCCAACATCCGCAAAAAGAAGATGGATGCTCGTGAACTGGAAGATGAAATTAGTAAACTCCAGCAGGAGTCCGGTTACCCCTACATTGTTAACATCGATACCGAAAATCGGGACAACCCGATCGACGGGAAGATTGTCATGAGTAACCTCTGTTCCGAAATTGCCCAGGTCCAAACCCCTTCCGTCGTGGCCAACGACCAAAGCTACGACACCCTGGGAACTGACGTCAGCTGTAATTTAGGTTCAACTAACATTGCCAACATGATGGCCAGTCCCCACTTTGGTCAATCCATTAAGGCAATGATGAGGGCCCTCACCCGTATTAGCGACATTGAACACCTGGATATCGTGCCATCCATCGAAAAGGGCAACCAGGAGTCGCACGCTGTTGGTCTCGGAGCAATGGGGCTCCACAGTTTTCTGGCCAAAAACCAGATTGAATACGGATCACCAGAAGCGGTCGAATTTACCAGTGTTTACTTTATGATGCTAAATTACTGGACACTGGTGGCATCCAACGAGATCGCCCGCGAACGTCACGAAACGTTTAAGGACTTTGCTAAGAGTGACTACGCTAACGGTTCTTACTTTGATAAATACGTTAACCGTGATTGGGGTCCGCAGAATCCACGCGTTAAGCAGCTGTTTGCTGACGCTAACATCAACATTCCGACTGTCGACGACTGGCGACAATTAAAGGACGACGTAATGGCGGATGGTCTCTACAACCGCTACCGCCTCGCGGTGGCACCAAACGGTTCGACTTCCTACATTGGCGACTCCACAGCCAGCCTGCAACCAATTATTAACCGTATTGAAGAACGCCAGGAAAAGATGATCGGGAAAATTTATTACCCCGCACCGTACCTGAGCAACGAAACGATGAAGTATTATCAATCAGCTTACGACATCGATATGCGGAAGGTGATCGATACCTACGCCGCCGCTCAGCAACACGTTGACCAGGCTCTCAGTATGACTCTCTTTATGCGTTCCACCATCCCTGAAGGAATGTACGAATGGAAGACCGGGCGGACTGACAAGATGACCACCCGTGACCTCAACATTCTTCGTCACTATGCCCACCAAAAAGGGATTAAGTCGATTTACTACATTCGGACCTTTACTGATGACAAGGATGAAATTGGTGCAAACCAATGTGAGAGTTGCGTAATCTAGTAATTAGGTTGATAATAAGTAAGCTAAGTTTCGTTTTAAAATCTTGGAGGAGAACAACTAATAATGGCACTGAAAAAATACAAAGCGATTAACTGGAATGAAGTTTCCGATATGATCGACAAGGCGACCTGGGAAAAGTTAACCGAACAGTTCTGGCTTGACACCCGAATCCCTGTTTCCAATGACATGGATGACTGGCGCAAGCTCGACGACGATCACCGGTGGGTTGTTAGCCACGTTTTCGGTGGTTTGACTTTGCTGGACACAGTGCAATCCGAAGCCGGTCTCACTGCTCTCAAGG
>NZ_CAKPXS010000014.1 GCF_934202235.1 uncultured Limosilactobacillus sp.
CAAAAAGAAGAACCGTTCGGAATTACAGCGAATTCCGAACGGTTCATTCATTATAAGGGACTTATGTCACAGCCCCTCTTTTTTGTGGGATAACTTATTTCGGCAGGACGTTGAGAATGTAGAGCATGATGATAAAGACAATGAACAAGCCCCACATCACCCCATTAACTTCCTTCTTTTTACCAGCGGCAATCAGCATGAGCGGTGAGGTGAGAAAGCCAAATGCTAAGCCGTAAGAAATATTGTAGGTCAACGGCATGCCGATGATCGTGAGAAAACAAGGCAAGGCCACTTCAAATCGCTCCCAGTGAATACCTTTCATTGCCGACACCATCAGGACACCAACGATAATCAGTGCTGGTGCAGTCACCTGGTCAGTGACTACCGTTAACAACGGTGAAAATAGCATGCTGAAGGCAAAGAGAATGGCGACGACGAAGGCGGTTAACCCCGTACGGCCACCGACAGCAATGCCAGCCGATGATTCGACGTAGCAAGAAGTAGGGGTCGTCCCCAGAACCGACCCAGCGAGCATCGATAAGGAGTCAGCCATTAATGCCTGACCAATCCGCGGGAGCTGGTCGTGTTTCATCAGTCCGGCTTGCTGGGCGAGACCGACTAATGTTCCGGCAGTATCAAAAAAGGCTACTAGTAAGAAGACGAGCACCACTGCCCACATTTGTGGGTCACGCATGGTGGGCAAGTAGCGAATGCCCACAGCAAAGGTCGGTTTGAGGCTTGGAGCAACGCTAATTAAACGTGATGGCAGCTTAATTAAACCGGTAAGCAAACCAATGATCATCGTTGACAGCATCCCGTAGAAAATGGCACCAGGAACCTGGCGAGCCATCAAGATACCAATGATCAAGAGGCCGCAGATGGTCAGCCAGGTGGTGGGGACAGTCAAACTGCCTAACGTCACGAGGGAAGCCTTACTGCCAACGACTAAGCCGCCTTCTTTGAGACCAACAAAGGCGATGAAGAGGCCAATACCGGACGCCATCGCTAATTTGAGGTCGTGGGGGATGGCATTAATCACAATTTCGCGGACCTTCATGAATGACAAGATGGTAAAGAGCACCGAGGCAACAAACACACCAGTCATGGCCTTTTGCCAGGGAATACCTAATGATAAAACGACCGAGTAGGTAAAAAAGGCGTTATCGGCAAGACCAGGAGCGATCGCCATCGGGTAGTTCGCGAGAAAGGCCATCAGCAGGCAGCCAATAATGGCGGCCAGTGCTGTCGCGGTGAAAACAGCCCCCTTGTTCATCCCGGCGGTGCCAAGGACAGACGGGTTGACAAAAAGAATGTAGGCCATTGAAACGAAAGTGGTTAAGCCGGCCACCGTTTCCTTACGGACCGAAGTGTGGTGAGTGCTTAGTTGAAAACGGCGGTCAAGCCATTCAGCAATTGTTTGCATAGTAAATCTTCTCCTCTCAAATTGTTAACAATAGTCGCACAATTAGGAGCAATTTTCAATGGTTTATTCGTAAATGGCGGATATTTTAACCACAATATTATTCAATTGTTCGAAAATAAAAAGCTGTCGTCACTGACGACAGCTTCATAATGAATTAAACAAATTGGAGGATGGCCATTAAAATTGGCACAACAACGACGAACAAGACGGTACTCATCACCACGACGTCGGTCGCATACTTCACGTCACCGTGGGCTTCAGCACCCAGGATCGGGAGGACGGCCAACATCGGGGTGGCCGATTGAACAACGAGGGTTTGCCGCATTAAGCTCGGGAGGCTGATTCCCAGTGACCCAGCACCAAGCTTAATCAGGATGATCAAGACCAGCGGTGAAATGACAAACCGACCGATCAGTGCCAGGACTGAGTCGCGTTCGAAGTGGAAGTTGTTCAACCCGGCATCACAGAGAACGATCCCGATATAGATTAGTGACAGTGGGGTAACGAGGCTCCCGACATAGCCCAGCGTCTGACCGAGAAAGTTTGGTACCGGGATTCCCAGCAACAGCCAGATGATGGAGAAAATAAAACCAACTAGCGGCATCGGCAAAAGTTTCTTCCAGTTGAGTTCGCGTTTTTCACTTTGCCCATTACTGGTGGGATCATCATTTTGGATCAGGAAGACCCCAAAGGCCCAGGTGGAGACGGTGTTGACGATGTAATAAATCAGAAAATAGGACATTGCCTTGGACCCAAAGAGGGCGTTGTTTAAGGGCATTCCGATAAAGATGGTATTGGCGTTAGCCACGGCGTTGATGAAGATTCCTCGCCGGCCTTTCCGGATATGGAAGAGCTTCACTGCCGCGAAGGCAAAGAGGTAGCTAATAATAACGGCTAGTGCCGGGAAAATAATCCCAACACCGAGGCCGGCCAGCTTATCTCTAGTCAGGTACTTCATCACGCTCATGAAAATTGACGCTGGCAGGGCAATTTTAGTAATTAACGAGGCAATGTTGGAGCCAAAGGTGTCACCAAACCAGCCGTTGCGGCGGAGAAGATAGCCTAACGCCATGATGAGGACGATTTCAACAACACTTGAGACAGAAGTCAGAAAAACAGTCATGTAGTTAACAGCTCCTTTCGCTTTTGACTAGTAACGGGGAACCCACTTCAGGGCAGCAACGGCTTGCTTGGCGTCAGTGATGCCGTCACCTGCCAGGCCCTGGTCAATTGCTGACTGGGCGACAACCGCTGCGACCTTGGTCGAGAATTCTTCCAGCTTGGCAACTGGTGGCAAAACAGCGGCTCCCGGTTGGTCAGGATCGACAATTCCTCCCAGGGCGTGAGCGGCAGCGGCCAGCATTTGATCGTTGACGACCTTGGCGTGAGCTGCAATCGCCCCAAAACCGACACCAGGGTAAACCAGGGCGTTATTTGCCTGGCCGATGGTATAGGTCGTCCCCTTGTAGTTCACATCGTCAACCGGAATCCCGGTAGCGGTGAGAACGCGACCATCAGTCCACTTGAGCAGGTCGGCTGGCATTGCTTCAATGAGTTTCGTGGGGTTGGAAATTGGGAAAATGATTGGCCGGTCAGTGTGAGCGGCCATTTCCTTAACGACCTCTTCGGAGAAGGCACCCGGCTGTTTGGAAGTACCAATCATCACCGTCGGGTGGACAGCTTTGACGATGCTCAACAGGTCAGTTAGTTCATCAGCATTGCTAAACTCGCCACGCGAACGGGTAAATTGTTGCTGCTCAGGAGTCAGCCCTTCAGTATCGTTAAAGAGTAGTCCCTGAACATCGACGAGGTAGAAGTGTTTCTTCGCTTCTGCTGGAGCAACGCCCTGACGAACCATTTCGTCAAAAAGCATTTTGGCAATGCCCATCCCGGCGGTACCGGCACCAAAGGTCAGAAACTTTTGGTCGGCAAGCTTTTCCTTACTAATGTTCAATGCTCCCAAGACACCAGCTAAGGCGATGATCCCCGTCCCTTGAACATCGTCATTGAAGACCGGCATATCGTCTTTGTATTTATTTAAAATGACCGTTGCATTATCCCGGCCAAAGTCTTCAAAGTGAAGCAGAGCCTTTGGGAAGAGTTTGCGCGCGGCATGAACGAAGGCGTCTACTAGCTGGTAGTACTGACTGCCAGTAACACGTTCGTGCTTTTCGCCAAGGTAAGACGGGTTAGCTAACAATTGCTGGTTGTTCGTCCCGGCATCTAGTGAAACGGCGAGTACTTGTGACGGGTCAATGCCGGCAGCGGCAGTGTAGACCATCAACTTACCGACGGAAATATCGGCCCCGTTAACACCCCAGTCACCGATGCCGAGGATTCCCTCGCCGTCAGTGACAACGATGAGGCGGATGTCCCGACCATCTGCAGCATTCTTTAGCCCCTCTTCAACCTGGTCGATGTGGTCCACTGAGAGGAAAGCGGCTTGTTGGGGCTGCACAAAGATATCACTGTAATTCTCAATTGCATCTGCGATGACTGGGTCGTAGACAATCGGCATTAATTCCACGATATGTTGGCCCATTAAGTAGAAGAAGAGGGTGCGGTTAGTATTAAAAATTTCCATCAGGAATTGGCGTTGCGGCAGGCCCACTGGTTTAGTTTTGAACTGGGCGTAAGTTTGTTCTGCTTGCTCCTGAAGTGTTTGGACCTTTGCCGGGAGACTGCCAACTAGCCCTAACTGTTGACGTTCATCATCAGTAAAGCCAGTTCCCTTATTGAGGTAGGGGTTGTTTAAAATATCCATTGCTTTGGTCATCGTTATTAACCTTCCTTTCAAATTTCGCGGTCAGTATAACAAGGAGCCTTAAAAATAGTCAAATTGCTAAGAAGTGATAAAATATTTTTATATGAGATGAAAATACCTTGATAGGACGGCGTTGATATGAATATCAAAGATTTGAAATACTTTCACCAATTGGCCAGTCACCAAAATTTTTCACAGGTAGCTGACTTCTTTCACGTCAGTCAGCCGACAATTACGATGGCTATTAAACGGCTGGAAGAGGAGTATGGGGTGCCGCTGCTGATTAGGAATCGCTCGCACCAGGCGTTAGAATTGACCAGTTTTGGCCGGCAGTTCGACCGTCATGTTGCGACCGTCCTCCATGAGCTTAACCTGGCCAGCAAGGAGGCACAATATGAGCGTCAAGAACAAGTCCGGTTTGGCCTACCGCCAATTATCGGTAGCTATTACTTTCCGTCACTAGTTCCTCAACTGTTGCAACGTCATCTCCTGACGCGCATGAAAATTGTCGAGCAGGGGTCCAACGAGGTCTTGCGCCAGCTCCAACACGGCGATGTTGAATTAGCATTACTGGGTTCACTAGCGCCACTGTCTTACCAGCGGCTAGTGTCGTCAACAATTGCCACGATGCCTTTTGGAATCCTGGTCTCACCGAAGAACCCTCTTGCCCAAAAACGGCAGGGGGTCTATTTCAAGGACTTGGCTGGTCAGTCGTTCATTGGACTAAATGAACGGTTTATTCATAACCAGGCCTTCCACCAGGTATCACGCGCGTCACACCTCCGTCCACAGGTGATTTACCGGACTGCCGATGTTCACGTTTTGGCGGCGCTCGTTGCTGAAAACATTGGGATTGCCTTTCTTACGTCCCTGGCTGCGCATATCAATCCTGATGTCGTCTTCCTCCCCCTGCTGGACGAACAACAGCCACTGTTTTACATTTCAAAGGTGCGCCGCCGCTCAACGGTCCTGGAAGGCTATAAGCAGGAACTATGGAACCAGCTGGGCTAATATTAAATGATGGTTACAAGCGGCCAGATTAATTGTTGTTTGTCAGGCGGTATAGTACAATGAGCGGTGGTATTAATGTCACGGGAGGTGCAATCAGAATGTCAGTTAATAACGATGAAACAATGTTTTTTGACTTCGGCAAGGGACACGAGAAAACCATCCAGCAAACCCTGAAGACAGTTTACGCGGCGCTCCAGGAGAAAGGGTACAACCCGATTAACCAAATTGTTGGTTACCTCTTGTCAGGAGATCCGGCTTATATTCCGCGGCTCAATAATGCCCGTAACCTCATTCGGGAACACGAACGCGACGAAATTATCGAAGAGCTGGTCCGTTTTTACCTCAAAGAAAACGGGGAGAGTAAGTAAATGCGTTTGATGGGATTGGATGTTGGTTCTAAGACGGTTGGGGTTGCCTTTTCTGACCCACTGGGGTGGACTGCGCAAGCCGAAGAAATTATTCCGATCGACGAAGACCAGGAAGTCTTTGGCATCGACCGGGTTGCGGAACTGGTTGATCGCGAACAGGTTGTTGGTTTTGTGGTCGGCCTGCCAAAGAACATGAATAATACCGAGGGGCCACGGGTGGACGCCTCCAAGCACTATGGTGAACTGCTGAAAAAAAGGTTTCCGCAAATTCCCGTGGACTTTCAAGACGAACGGCTAACGACCGTTGAAGCTCACCGGATGCTAGTTGAAGAGGCTGACATCTCGCGGGCAAAACAAAAAAAGGTGATCGACGAACTGGCAGCGAGCCTGATTTTGCAAAATTACCTGGACCGCCACGGAAAGTTGACCCAGAAACTGAGGTAAATTATGAGTAAGGAACAATCTTCACACTACGATGGCGAGGTTTTTACACTCGTTGATGAACAAGGGAATGAAGAGCTATATAAGGAGGCCCTTCGTTTTCAAGCCGACTCGAACCATAAGTGGTACATTGTCCTGTATCCACTAGATGAAGAAAATAGCGACGAGGTGAGCCTCCAGGCGTTCTCGTTTACCGATCACGGCGACGGGGATGACATTGACCTGCTTCCGATCGACAACGATGCCGAATGGGAAATGGTACAGGAAGTTATCAATACCTTCATTGATGATGATGGTAACTTTAACGCCTAAAGAAAAGCTCCTGACAATTTGTCAGGAGCTTTTTGGTGCAATTTAGCGTTCAGCTAGCTGCTGGGCTTTGTCGGTATTGGCAAAGTGGAGCTTAGCAAAATCACGGAGCTGATACCCCCGCCGGATGAGTTTGGCTGCCACTTCGTCGACGAGGTGGTTAGCGCCAATTGGTAGGGTCATGCCAGCTTGTTCTGAGAGCTGGTCCATCATTTTTAATGAGTAGGCCCGGGCCACCACGGAAGCGGCCGCGACTGCTACGTGGGCCTGCTCACCCTTGACGCGGAAGTAGACGTGGTCCCGAACAATCACCGGTTGGCCCTGCAGGTGACGAAAGTAGGTACGTGGTTGCTCAAACTGGTCAATGAGGATTGCGGCGGGGACTTGCGGCTTTAGCTGATTCAGGACTTTGCTCAGGGCCAGGTTGTGGCAGAGTGCCTTTAACGCCGCCTGGGAGCGCCCCTTGATTTTATCGTTGTAGATCCGGGGGTTGAGGTTGACAATATGGTAGGGACAGGTTGCCATAATTTTTTTCGCCAACTTGATAATCTCGGGATCGGTCAGCGTTTTGGAATCACGGACGCCTAGTTGAGTAATTGGTTCAACTTGGTTGGCGGCGACGTAAACGGCAGCGACCGTTAAGGGGCCAAAATAAGATCCTGTCCCCACTTCGTCACTACCGAGCACGCTCCAGGAAGAGAAACCAGCTGGCAAGTCAGTAGGCTGTTGGCGATTAGCTCGCTGTTTGGCACTAACGGACTGTGTCGTGCCCCACCGCTGGACCTCGTCGGCAGCGGCGACCCCTTGAAACATTACTTTTTTGGACTTGGTGTATCCGGTCACAACCACCCGGCTGCCCTTCATCCGAAAGGCAGCGCCAGCGGGCAGGTGAGTATTGGTTGAATACACTTTTTTCATCCGCTCAAAGGTCGCGGAATCAACTTTCATTACTTTTTGCATGCTCAGACTCCTTTGTTACCCATAAGGTTAGCAAAACTAGGCGGTGAATGCTAGAATACGACCTAGATTAATGAAGAGGAACGTGAAGCAATGATTTTATCAACGGCTATTTTAATGATTTGCGTGGCCGGAATAGTTCATGGTTGGTACCGCGGGGCATTAGCAATGGTAGTGTCACTGGGCATTTACCTGTTGACCTTGGTAGTTGCACGTGCTACTGCTCCGGTTGTCGGGGGACTGCTAGCAGCAGGTCGTCCTGAATTAGGCAGTCCCACTAGTTTTACCGCTAGTCTCTTGGCGCATACTAATGCCACCGTTTTCTTTTATAATGGCCTGGCATTTACCGTGATTTTTGTGGTCGTCAGCTGGCTTCTTCACTGGGCAGCACGTCAACTCAACTGGTTACGGCACCTGCCGCTCTTCGGCGGATTAAATAGCTTCGTCGGTGCAGCAATGGCGGGGATCATAACGTACCTGATGGTTTATGTCCTGCTGTTGGTCTTTCAACTATGGCCTAATGGCTGGTGGCAATACCAATTCTCCCAGTCGGAAGTGGCGCAATGGGTTGTTAACAATACGCCCCAGTTAGCGTCGTTGATCGTGGGTTGGCTAGGTTAAGGAGAAATAATAATGAATAAGAAAATATTGACAACATTAGAGTTCCCGCAGGTCGTGAAACAGCTCCTCCCATTCATGGTGACTGCAACCGGGGAAAAAGAAGCACTGGCACTGCTGCCAGCGACCGATGCCACTGAGGTTGAAACCCGGCTGGTGGAAACAACTGACGGGGCAGATTTGCTCCGCATTAAAAACGGGATTCCCTTGCCAAAGTTAGTTGACATTACCGAACCACTCAAACGGTTGCAGGTGAAGGCCCGGTTGAACGGCACCGAGTTAGCCCAGATTACCCAGGTACTACGGGCGAGTGCGGCCACCAAGAATTTCTTTGCCGCCTTGCCGGAAGAGGGAATTGAATTGCGCTCACTTCCCCAGCAGGTGGAACGGTTGGTAACTATTCCGACGATTACCAAGCGGTTGCTTCAATCAATTGATCCGGATGGACGAATTAACGATGAAGCCTCCAGCCGCCTACACGGCATTCGTCAGTTAATGGTGAAAACGGAAGATGAAATTAACGCCCAAATGGGTGCCTATACTCATGGAAAAAAAGCGAAGTACCTCTCGAACCCCACGGTAACAATGCGAAACGACCGGTACGTTTTACCGGTTCAGTCGCGTTACCGCAACCAGTTTGGTGGGGTGGTGCACGACCAATCAGCGAGTGGGCAGACCCTCTATATTGAGCCTGGCGACGTGGTCGATGCGAATAACCGCCTGAAACAGGCACAGATTGAGGAACGTCAGGAAATGATCCGGGTCTTAGCTGAATTATCCCGTTTAATCACACCTTACCGCCATGACATTGCCAACAACGCCGTGATTCTGGGCCACCTTGACTTTGTGAATGCCAAGGCCAAGCTAGCGGTAAAACAGCGGGCTAGCTTGCCGCAAATTAGTCGCGATAACCATGTTGTCCTGCGGCAGGCACGTCACCCGTTAATCGACGCCCACAAGGTGGTGGCCAACGATATTCAACTTGGTGGTGATTACTCAACCATTGTTATCACGGGTCCTAATACCGGTGGGAAGACGATTACGCTGAAGACACTGGGCCTGATTCAACTGATGGGGCAGGCAGGACTCTTCATCCCGACCAACGAAAACTCAACGATCGGGGTGTTTGACAATATCTTCGCCGATATTGGCGATGAACAGTCACTAGAACAGAACCTGTCGACTTTTTCTGGACACATGGATAACGTCAAGGCCATCTTGGAGCAGGTGAGCGAGCAGAGTCTGGTATTGCTGGATGAACTCGGCGCCGGAACCGACCCGAAAGAAGGGGCTGCTTTGGCGATGGCTATCTTAGATAAGTTGGGAACGATTGGGGCCAAAGTGGTGATTACCACTCACTACCCGGAACTGAAAGTTTACGGCTTTAACCGGGCACAGACGATCAATGCCTCAATGGAATTCAATAACGAGACCCTCAAGCCAACCTATAAACTGTTACTAGGGATTCCCGGCCAGTCCAATGGGATTCAGATTGCTCAGCGGTTGGGGATCATGAAGGATGTCATTGATGAGGCCCGGTCATTTATTGGTGATGACAGTCAGGACCTCAACGAGATGATTGGTGACTTAGTGGACCAGCGACGGCAAGCACGCGAACGAAATGAAGAGCTCCAATCGCAGCTGGTTAAGCAGCAACAAGAGCAAGCAGAATTAGACGAAAAATTAGCACGGTTGGCTGAGAACAGGGATAAGCTGATGAACGATGCCCGCCGTGAAGCAAACCACCAGGTTTCCAGTGCTAAGCGGGAAGCTAATAAGATCATTCACCGTCTCCGACAGTTGGAAACTAAGGGCGGAATGATTAAAGAAAACGAGTTGATTGATGCCCAGGGGAAGTTAAATGCCCTCCACCGCGATGATCCCCGGCTGAAGAATAATAAAGTCCTGAAAAAGGCCAAAAAGCGCTACGATTTCCACGTCGGTGACCAGGTGCTGGTGAAATCTTATGGCCAGCAGGGAATTTTGGTTGCTAAACGCGGTCAACATAAGTGGGAAGTTGCAATTGGGATTCTCAAGATGGAAATTGACGAGCGGCAACTGGAAAAAATGTCGGCCAAGGAGCTCCGTGCACAGCAAAAGAAGCAACGGCAACAAGCAACCAAGCGATCCGTTCGCACAACGCAGACAAGGCATACTACTGCCCGGCTCGATTTGCGTGGTAAGCGGTATGAGCAAGCCATGAATGAGCTGGCTAACTTTATTGACCATGCACTATTGAATAACCTTTCACCAGTGACAATCATTCACGGGAAGGGGACGGGTGCTCTCCGCAAAGGAACACAACAGTACTTGGCTAGCAATCCGCGGGTGAAATCATTTAACTATGCTGCCCCGAATGCTGGTGGTGACGGGGCCACCATCGTTTATTTTTAATCATCAGCAAGCTGCTTACAAAAGATAAGCAAATAAGTTGCTGTTAGCGGTTCGCAACTGGTAAACTAAGAATAGCAAATCTTTAAAGAACTAATGACTGGAGGAATGAAGATGTCAGTTGCAGTTACAACCGATCAAACTTTTGATGCTGATACAAGTAAGGGCCTGGTCGTGACCGATTTTTGGGCGACCTGGTGTGGTCCCTGCCGGATGCAAAGCCCGGTAGTCGAGGCTTTGTCTGAAGACCTGGCAGGAAAAGTGACGTTCAATAAGCTGGATGTCGATCAAAACCAGGACACGGCTCGTCGCTTTCAGGTAATGAGTATTCCAACCCTGCTGGTACAAAAGGATGGGCAAGTGGTGGATACCATCGTTGGTTACCACAGTAAAGAACAACTTATGCAGGCCCTTAAGCCATATCTCGATTAACAGGTCAACTCACTAACTAAACCGCATCAGTGATGATGCGGTTTTTTATTGCGGCCGTTGACAGCTCGTTGAATGGCTGATATAGTTAGCTACACTACTAACCAACTACCAACCGAATGGGGGAATTTGTAATGAAGGACAAGGACAACAACGGACGGTCACAGCGTTTGCGTTGCCTGACTCATAGCCGTCATCGCTGGTGGTACTTAGCTGCGGCAGTACTGGTGGTGTTGGGACTGGTAACCTATGTCGTCGGCCGCCGACAGGCCAGTGACCACCAAAAACCGCGTTACCGCACCAGTGCGGCGGTAGCACAGGGCACTTTTAATATTAGTGGTAAAATTCAGCCGACTCAAACCCAGGTGTTGACGTTGCCGGATGGCAAATTACAGCGTTTGAGTGTGAAAAATGGGGACCACGTTAGCCGTGGTCAAGCAATACTGACGGTGACAAATCAGGAAAGCAAAGATAATGCGCTCTCTCTCCAGGGCGACGTTAGTAAGAGTCAACAAGACCTGCAGAGCCAGCAACAGACAATTAACCAATTGAATCAGCAACTGGGACAAATGAGTAGTAGCGATGAAGACTACGCCGATTTACAAAGTCAGTTATCACAGGCGCGGGCTGCTTATCAAGACGCACAGTCTAGCCTTTCACTGTCGCAAAATCGGTTAACCGCGGCTAATAATCAGGCTCATCAAACATTGGTTGCTCCTTACGATGGTTACGTGACGGTTGATACCAGTAAAGCTAGTGAGCCCGTAGTAACCATTTATTCGGATACTTTGCAATTTACCGGTAAGGTTTCAGAATATGACTACGCCAAAGTCCACCAGGGAGACACGCTGAAGGTCCGGGCATTGGCAACCCATCACACCCAAAAGACGCCAATTACTTTTATCTCACGGGTCCCGGCAAAAACTAGTGGTAATAACTCGCAGTATGAACTAACCGCTAACGTTGATGGGAAGAAGTTTATTGATGGTCAGACTGCAAAGGCATCACTGTCGCAAGACGGCATCCAGATCCCGAAGTCAGCAGTTGTCGGTCACCACGTCTTCATTAAGGACGGCAATCATTACCGCAAAACCCGGGTGAGTGGGCACACTGAAAATTCCTTCTTTATTATCAGTGACGGGGTTGATGATGGTGACCAGGTTGTGGTCAACCCGGATAGCAAGTTGAAAAACGGGACAAGGACTGATGCTAAATGATGATCGAATTAAACAAGGTCAATAAGTTTTACCATAATGGCAAAAATTCATACCACGTCCTCCATGATATTTCACTAGCGGTTGACCAGGGTGAATTACTGGCGGTGATCGGTGAATCTGGCTCAGGCAAGTCCACTTTGATTAACATTATTGGCTTCCTTGACGAAGACTTTCACGGTGAATACTTTTATGAAGACCAACCAATCCATTCAATGACCCGGGCACAGTTTTCGCGTTTACGGAACCAAAACGTGGGCTTCGTTTTTCAAAACTTTAAATTGATTCGTGATGCTACTGTGGCAGAAAACGTCGAGCTCCCCCTGCTTTATGCCGGGCACTCACACCGGGAAGTTCAGGACCGCGTTGCGGCTGTCCTGGCGAGGGTCGGCTTGGCTGGTTATGAAGACCAGCTGCCACAGAATATGTCTGGTGGGCAGCAGCAACGGGTCTCCATTGCCCGGGCGATTGTCGCTAACCCCCACTTCCTGATTGCTGATGAACCGACGGGTGCCCTGGATAGTGAAACCAGTCAGGAAATCATGGATCTTTTTAAGAAGTTAAACCAAGCAGGGACGACCATTATTATGGTGACCCACGACCCGCGGGTGGCTGCCCAGTGTGATCGGGTGGTTAAAATTATTGATGGCCGTATCGTTAGCGATTCTGGCAGGAAGGAGGACTACCATGGGGATCAATGAGCTACTACGGACGGCCTTTCGTTCGCTGCGTGCTAACGAGAAGCGCAGTTTTCTGACTATTATTGGGATTCTCATTGGGATTGCTGCCGTCATTGCTATTTTGGGGATCGGGAACGGGATTACCAAAACAATGTATGATCAGTTTGGCAACCATTCCAAGACAGGTGAACAGACCACCGAGATTTTCTTTGCTTCGGCCAACGATTCAACTGTGAACGGGTTTGACCAGGAAGACATTGAGAACCTGCAGCGCCAGTTTGCTGGTCAGTTTAAGAGTGTCAGGATTGAGCATGAGACAGCTAATCTGAACCAGACAGCAATGCTGGGGACGACGAACAAACGGGTCAGTGTCAGTTTGCTCAGGTCACCAACGAAGGAGATCAAGTTGGTGGCCGGTCATCAGCCAACTAGTGGTCAATACTCTGCCGGCAAACCGGTCGCCATGATGAAGGAAGCCGTTGCTAAAAAGCAGTACGGAACGGCGCAAAACGCCCTGGGGACAACGGTTGAAGTCGGCAAAACGACCTACCGGATTGTGGGAATCTATCACAACCAGGCCGCTTATACCTTAGAAGGTGGGCCCAACAAGTTTGGCGTGGACCTGCTCTTGCCCAAACAACTGTACTACCAAGGATCGTCGGCAATGAGCGGTAACACCATTAAACTGACCTTCGATCAGGGACAGCATGCCAGCAAAGTATCGTCAAAGATCGCGAAATACTTAAAAAAGAACGGCTCGGCAGCCAGCAGCGGTTTTTACCAGTATGAGGACATGGAGAAGGAGCTGAAACAATTCGCTTCCCAAATGAAGATTATTACCAGTTTCATTAGCTTCATCGCCGCTATTTCATTATTCATTGCCGGAATTGGGGTCATGAACATGATGTACATTTCGGTCTCGGAGCGAACCCAGGAGATTGGGATACGTCTCGCTGTGGGTGCGACGCCGGGAAACATTATGATGCAGTTTTTAATTGAAGCGGTGGTGCTAACCGTTTCCGGGGGCTTGCTTGGCTTTCTTTGCGGTGCCGGGTTAGCTCACCTGATTGCCCCGTTAATGGCCCATGCAATTGGCAATGGTGTTCACTTGCATGCGCACGTGACTATTGGGTCGTTCTTACTGGCTTTCGGTACGTCGGCGGCTGTCGGCTTGATTTTCGGGATTTTACCGGCTCGCCAAGCAGCTAACAAGAACTTAATCGACATTTTACGGTAGTAAAAAACGTCTGGTGAATGATTACCAGACGTTTTAATTATGTATTGACGTTAGAACTTATTATTTAGTAGTGAGGTGGATAAACTGGGTCCTTTCGCCGGGGTGGTCCGGGTCGACAGGGTCGTTTTGGACCATCACTTCCACACTAGTACGGCGACGCCCGACGACTTCTGCTTCAGCGGCTGCACCGACTTGAAATTCTGTTTCCATTGCTAAGAAACCAGCTTCTAATTGGAAGGAAGTTTCTTCGTGATTGGCAGCAATCCGTTCGGCTACGACCGGGCCATCAAGCAGGTAGAGGTGTTGATGGCGGTCACTCTTTTTTAGCGTGAGGTGGGCAAGCCCCAGTTGCTCAGTTAAGAGGCACAATTCTTCAACAGAGGCCACTGGAAAAGCACGGGCGAGGTCTTTTCCTATCCAGTAACTAATGCCATCAGTTTCGTCTCCGAGGATAGCGGGGAGGAGAACATCGCGGATTGCACCGCTTTGTAGCCCCTGCTGGCTGTTAACTAAACGATCGTATATTTTTTGACTCATGGTTGGCTCCTTTATTTCAACACTTCTAATAATAACTGTTCGCAGTTTATTGCGCTAGTCTGGATTAGGCAGAACTTGAAAAAAAAAACGAAAAACATGATAATGAAGATTCAGAGTTTAAACGAATGAATCAAAAAGGAGTGGGTATCAATGGATAACAGACCAATTGGAGTCATGGATTCCGGTCTGGGGGGGCTGTCAGTGATGAGAATAATGCGGCAGCAAATGCCGCAGGAATCGCTGATCTTTGTCGGCGACCAAGGGCACTTCCCTTATGGCACGAAGAGTGCAACGGAAATTCGCCGTTTTGCGTTGAATATCGGCCACTTTTTAGTCCGTCACCACGTTAAGCTGATGGTCGTGGCTTGTAATACAGCGACAGCCGAAGCTTTGCCACTATTGCAAACAAAATTACCGATTCCCGTTATTGGGGTTGTCCAGCCTGGCGCGCGGGCGGCCATTGCGGCCAATAACCACCAGCGAATTGGCGTCATCGCCACCACGGCCACCACGGCCACGGGGATTTATCCGCGGGCACTTCACCAATTGTCGCCCAACGTCACCGTTTTTCCTCTCGCAACACAGCCGCTCGTGACCATTGTCGAACACCGGCAAACTGGAACAGCGAAAGCCCAGCAACTGGTGGATCGTCAACTGTCACCACTGGCGGGTAAACAGTTGGATGCGTTGATTATGGGCTGTACGCACTTCCCATTTTTACAAATGGAATTCCGAAAAACACTGGGTAGTAGCGTGGCGCTGATTGATCCGGCGGAAGAAACCGTTAAACAGGTCCAGGACTATTTAAGGGATCACAAATTATTAGCGGGTGCTAACCGGCGGGGACGGGTTCGGTTGTATTCCACCGGTTCTGCCGTTCATTTGACCCAGGGAGCCCGTGGGTGGTTACATGATTCGACCCTGTTTGGCCACCATGTGGAATTGGCTGAAAGCAAGGACCTTGAATAAAGGGGGATGTCGATGAAGACACTAGTAATTGCAACGAAAAACCAAGGGAAAGCCAGGGAATATGCCGAGCTGTTTGAACCGCTGGGAATTGCCATCAAAACGTTGGCTGACTTTCCTGAATTTCCGATCGATGAGAACGGGACAACTTTTGAGGAAAACGCGATGATCAAAGCGCAAACGGCGATTGACCACCTTCATTTACCAGTTTTAGCTGATGATTCGGGAATTTGCGTCGACGCGCTCGACGGGGCACCAGGGGTCCATTCGGCGCGCTATGCTGGTGACCATGATTTTGTCGCTAATAATGCCAAACTGCTTCAGGAAATGAAGAATGTGCCGGATGAAAAACGGACAGCCCATTTTCATACTACCATTGTTTGTCTCAAGCCCAGTGGCGCGAAGTTGGTCGTTGACGGAGAAGTTCGGGGCCACATCCTTCACCAGTTAGAAGGGCAAAACGGCTTTGGTTATGATCCGCTCTTTTACGTCGATGAATTGCAGACGTCGATGGGGTTACTGAGTGATGCTGAGAAAAACCAGGTGAGTCACCGGGCCCGGGCAATGGCTAAACTAAAACAGCACTTTGACCAGTGGTGGGATGCGGACTAATGAATTACTTGTCAGATGACCGCTAAGGAGGGATGCGAGTTGATTAATCCGGCAATGCAACGTCAGCTAGATCGGTGGCCGGGCAAATATATGATCCCGGCATCAGCGGTGGCGACCGTCAATGTTGATAATCCGTTGAACCATGCTTTTTTAGTGCTGACTGCTGATCGGTTTTCTAAGATTGTGGTCGTGGATAAGGAAGGGCATTATCGCGGTCAATTATCATTGTCGATGATTACCGAAAAGATTATCAAGACAGATAATATTGACGTGGAGCTCCTTGACCAACTGACAGTGGCTGATGCAATGGAAGAGGACCAAGCGGTGACTAACGATCCTGATAATTTTGAGTACAATTATCGCTTGTTAATGGACCGTTCTTTTATCCCGGTAGTTGGGGCCCACGGTGAGTTTTGTGGGATTGTCACCCGTCGCAAGTTGATGGATGCCCTGAATTACGTTATGCACACGCTCCATTAGTGTTGAGTGGTGTCCTTAGCGAACGCTTCAAATCAAATGTGAAATGGTAAGCAGAACTAGTAGCACCACAAATCCCGTAACCCGGTTGAACCGAGCTGCGGGATTTTTTAGTGATTGTTAATTGTGAGGGTAGGGGACCAGCCGGACATTGCCATGAATGTATTCACCAAGGTAGATGTCGTGAACGTCGGCGTACCCGGCATGGTGGACTTGGTTGTCAACCCACTTTTCATCATGGTGGATCAACTCGAGCACGTCCTGGTTGACTTGCCCATCATTAATTAGCGGAAAACGGATGTTATCCTCATCATTTTCAATGACCGTAATTTGACCATTTTGTTCCAGCACACCGCTTTTAACCCTGGCAACTTCGTAAATCCCCTGGCTCCGCAACTTAAACATCAGATCGTTGGCAGAGATGCCCGCACGGACACAGGCATCCACGAGGACATGGCCATTTTTGATTAACAGCTTTGGTTGACCGTCAACGATTTTCTTCACCCAGTAGTTATGCTCTTTGGCAAATTTAATCACGAAAACAATCAGTGTCCAAATCAAGAGGACCATTACAAATTGGAGAATTGTGATCTCACTATTATAAATAATGCCACCAATAATTCCCCCCAGGACGTAGTTTTGTAACTGGTCCAGGGCAGATGTTGGTGCCAGGTTGCTTTTACCAAAAATATTGATTTGAAAAATCAGGCATAACATCCCAAGAATAAGCTTGATGGTAATTAATCCGTAATTCATTGGCAAATCCTCCGTTACTTTTGAAGGTAGACATGGTGGTCGACAACGTGGGCCCGCGTCAGGGTGTAATTGTCACCATTCGGACTAAAGTTGACGCGGTAATCTTGCTTACGAAAACGGACAATGATGCCGTCTTTGAGCGTTGTCGAATTGACCACCACCTGATTAGTTCTTAATCCGTGGTCCCGAGCAACTGCTTCGATGAAGGGCTTCATCTGCGTAGCTTCAGATTGCTGGGTGTAGTGTTCCTCCAGGTTGCTAACTTGAAGACCACAGAAAATCATTAAAAGAATCAGGATAATGATACCAATGTCACGGTATTTTGTTTGCAAGCGGTGCCGAAAGTAGTACATGAAAGTACCAATGAGCAGACCGAGGAGAATCAAAATGACGGCATAGTTAATGACCGAATTAATCTGCTGATGGTCGGCAAGGTACTGATAGGTGTAAAAAGTCACTGCAATTCCTTCTTTATTAGAAAAATGTGATTAAAGAGTAATCTGATTTTGCCGGAGGACTTCGAGGTATTTGGCCAAGACATGGCTAGCTAACTTATTCTGGGTGCCATTTTTAGTGGTGAGGAGAACGCGGAAGATAAGTTTGCCATTAACCGTCACCGGGCCAACAATTTGCGGCTGCTCCAGTAAATTAGGTTGCTCTTTAACTAATTGATCATTTTCTTGCTGAATTAGTTTGGTGATGTTTTCAAGTGGCGCATTGGTTGGTAAGTTCAGATCAACGGTGGCCACCATATTATTGCGCGAAAAGTTACGCACAATACTAATATTGCGGTTAGGAATAAAGTTCAGGGTACCATTGGGACTGGTAACTTGAGTGGTCCGCAATCCTAAGGAGGTTACCGTCCCCTTAATCGTCCCAATTTCCACGGTATCGCCCACGTCAATTTGTTGTTCGGTGAGGATGAAAATCCCGTTGACGACGTCCGAAACAAACCCCTGGGCACCAAGGCCAAGTGCAATGCTGAAGATCCCGGCACCAGCGACCAGGGTACCTACAGGGATTCCCAGGAGTTCCAGAACGGCATAGAGGTAGAAGAAGAAACAAGTATAGCGGAAGATATTATTGGTTAATGAGTGGAAGGTGTCCAAGCGGTGGACGTTTAACCCACGAAAGCGTTTGGAGTGGCGAAAAGAATAGTCAATCAGTTTCTTGCCCAACCAGAGAATGAAAAAGAAAACCAACGTAATTAAGATAAAAGAGAGGCAGCGGTTAGCTAGCCGGCGCCCGATTTCTCGCCAGCTTAGGTTGGTTAAGTAGTTGCTAATTTGGTCGGCTTGCTTGCTCAGCTGCAGACTGACACCCAAAAACATGTAAATTCCCCCAGGTAATAATTGAAGTTATTATAACGAAAAACAGCAGGACAAGAAAGTTAGTTAGTGAATCGTGCAGCGTTTGAAATAACGACGTTGTTCATGCTATCCTGTAGTTAAGGATGAAGGAGGCAATCTGAAGATGACGATTGGTGAAACGGCCGCTTTAATTGCAGCCATTGCGTTTTTAATTTTAGTATGCTTTGTTGGTGTTTTTCTCAAGCATTTGGGCAAAACGGTCCAACAGGCGACCCAAAGCCTTGACCAGCTCACTAAGGATGCTGATTCGCTAAGCAAAAATGTGGAGAAAGTCGTTGTCAATACTGACGAACTTTTATCCGACTTAAATGATAAGTCAGCCGAACTGGAACCAGCAGTAAAGGCCATTGCCGACGTTGGTCAAAGTGTTAGTGATGTTAATGAAGCCGCCCGGGGCTTAGCAAAAAAAGCTGCTGAGCAACGTCAGAACACCAGTAAGGTAGAACGAATGATTAAGAGTGCCTCCAAAATGGCTATTTTAAGCTTTGCAAGCCGGCTATTCAATCGTCGGAGTAATCAGCAAAAAAAATAAATGGAGGATGAGATTATGGGCAAGAAATTTGCAACAGGACTCCTCATTGGTGGGGCAACCGCTTTTTTAACGTGGAAAAGTTTAAGTACTGAAAAAAAGCAACGTCTGCGTTCGCAAGTTCAGCGTGGCTGGGGCGAAACGATGGATGTCGCTACTGATTATGCGATGGATTTTCTCGACTGGGCTGACGGTGTGGCTGCCGATTACCAGCTAGCTGCTAATGAAAAATGGGCAGCTGCAAAGGCGCAGGTCAAGCAGCAAGCTAACCGGGTCGCCGATCACTTCTCAAACGAGGACTTTGATGAAGAAACTGCCGAAATTCGTGATGCACTGTCCAACGCTAAGGATAGTCATGACAATCAAGACGATATCGTAATTGACATGAAACATGACGGTGAAGAAGATAAATAGCTTAACAATTAATTTGAGGGACAACGAAACCTGAAAGGGTTTGGACTGTTCCTCTTCTTTTTTGTCAAAAGATTGCGCTTTCTAAAAATGTTTGTTATATTAGGCCGTGGAATTGAAAACACTCTGAAAACAATTCAGATCAACAAAGAAAGGGCTTATCAAGATGGAAAAACAAGCAGTGACCATTTACACGGTTGCCCGTGAAGCCCGGGTTTCCATGGCTACGGTCTCCCGGGTTGTTAACGGCAACCCTAACGTTAAACCAGAAACGCGCGACAAGGTGATGGCGGTAATTAAAAAACTTCATTACCGGCCGAACGCCGTTGCCCGCGGTTTGGCAAGTAAGAAAACGACAACAGTGGGTGTTGTCATTCCGGAAATCACTAACTCGTATTATGCACAGCTGGCGCAGGGAATCGATGATATTGCAACGATGTACAAGTACAATATTCTGTTAGCCAACGCTAATGTTTCTGGCGAGAAGCCGATTCAAGTTGTTCGGGGCCTGTTTGCCAAGCAAGTTGACGGGATGATTTATATGGGGCAGGATGTCTCTGAAGAATTAGCCAAGGAATTCCGTAATTCGACAATCCCGGTGGTCGTGGCTGGTTCCGTGACTAACGACCCTGAATTGCCAACCGTCCGGATTAACTTTAAAGAAGCGACGAAACAAGCAATTGACAAGCTGGCTAAACAGGCTGATGGCCCAGTGGGGATGATGGTTGGTAATAACGAGACCACCATTTATCATGATCACTGGTTAGCTGGGTATAAGAACGCCATTCAAGAACAAGGACACTCGTTTAATGAAGACCTTGTTTATGTGGCTCACAACTCTTATGATGAAGCATACAAGATGGCCTACGCGGTGATCAGTAGCGGAATGAAGGGGATTTTCGTTACTGACGACGAGATGGCGGCAGGGTTGCTTAATGGCCTCACTGATAAGGGGATTAAGGTACCAGCAGACTTTGTCATTATTTCTGGTAATGATACCAAGGAAACACGCATGACGCGGCCAATGCTATCGACGGTTACCCAACCAATGTACGACGTTGGTGCGGTTTCAATGCGCCTTTTAACAAAACTAATGGACAATGATGAGGACGTCAGCGAGCAAAAGGAAATCTTGCTTGATCACGGATTCATTAAGCGTCAATCAACTCGGTAGGTGATGCCACGTGACTTCACGTGAGGAGTATCGACAGCAGCAGTCTGCTGCTCAAAATCAACAACATTATAATAAGCCGGTCGCTCCACGCCGGACGCACTGGAAGACGGTGATTGGGCTGGCGGCGTGTCTGTGGGTCTTGCTGGTCTCGTTTTGGCTGTACCGGACAATTCTCAGTAAAGAATTTGCTGCCGAAGAAGTGAAGCAAACAGTAGTTGCTGACCAGCTTAACCAGGAAGTCGATAACGTATTGGCAAGTTACGCCGTTCCCCGTTCAGTTCTGACTAAGCATGAATCAGTTAAGCTGGCTCGGCAAGCGGTAAACAATGTTTATGATAATCAGGCGATTGACGTCGACATGTCGGCGGTGACCAACCGGTTAGAGTCGTCAGTCAGTAGCCTGGCTGGAAACTATGGGGTGGATGTCAGCAGTGTTGCCGGTAGTTCACTTAATGCGCTAACCAATCAGCTTAATAGTGCGGTCAACCAGCGATTGAATACCCAGCATGTGAAGACCTTTACTAAGCAGCTTCACCTTGCCAAAGTGATCAATGTTGCAGCGCTGGCGATTAGCGGCATTTTAACGATTGTGCTGCTAGTTTCTGCGTTGGTTAAGCGTAATTTGATCCCCATTGTTAGTTGGTCACTGACGATTGTGAGCTTGCTTGCGGCTGGCTCCATCATGGTTTCTGGGAGTGTGGCTAGACAGGTTTCGCGAGCAGTACCGGACTTTAGCAGCTCGATTATCTCTGTCTGGAGTGATGTTGCGCAGTTCGGCTGGCACCTGGTCATTTTGGCGGTCGTTTTGGCTGCGATGTGCTGGATTGCGCGAATTATCGTTGCTCGCCGCGGAAGTCGTGGCTAAGCCTTGAATTTCGGCTAACAATCTGATAGAATTTTCCGTGTTTGTTATTAAATCATTTAGAAAAGAGGAGTAAGCAATGTCAGGACATTCAAAATGGCATAACATTCAGGGGCGGAAGAACGCCCAAGATGCCAAGCGTGGCAAGATTTTCCAAAAGATTTCACGTGACTTGTACCAAGCCGCTAAAGCAGGTGATCCTGACCCAGCGAACAATCCTCAATTGCGTTTGGTCATGGAAAAGGCTCGTGCAGCTAACATGCCAAAGCAAAACGTTCAACGGGCGATCGACAAGGCAACCGGTGCTGGTGGCGCTAACTTCGAAGAAATTACTTACGAGGGTTACGCACCAGGTGGTGTGGCCGTGATGGTCTTTGCCTTAACTGACAATAAGAACCGGACGGCTGCTGCAGTGCGATCAGCATTTACCCATGCTGGTGGTTCACTGGGTGCCAACGGTTCAGTTTCGTACATGTTTAACCGTCAAGGACTCATTGAAATTAAGCGTGAGGGACTTGACAAGAGTGAAGATGACGTTCTGATGGACGCCCTTGACGCTGGTGCCGACGATATGAAGTCGACGGATGACATGTTCCGGATTTTCACCGCACCGAACAATATGACCAGCGTTCGTGATGCCCTCCAAAAGGCCGGCTACGATCTGGAAACTGCTGAAGTGACGATGATTCCTGAAAACAAGACGAAGGTTCCTGCCGACAAGGTTAAGCAATACAAGCACCTGATTGATGAACTGGATGCTAATGATGACGTGGCGGATGTTTACGAAGCAGGTTTTATTGACCCAGCCGACGACACAGACGAATAATTGTGAAGCCATTCATTAGACCGTGGATTAAATTCCACGGTCTTTTTCTATTTGTCACATTTAATTCAGCAAGCATTGCCGTATTTCCTAATTAGGAGGTGTCACATGGACCCAGAATTGGAACGATTGTTAGCCCAATTAGTCCATCAACAAGCAGCTGATCTTTATTTTTTACCCATGCGCGAAGGGGTTCGCATCTTGGCAAACGTCAGTGGTCAACGGGTGGCAATTAAGAAAATACCGACAAAGATTGCCAGCCGCTGGATCGGCCACCTTAAGTACCGTGCGAATATGTCCGTGACGGAACACCGGCGACCGCAAGCTGGTGCAATCCGGCTGAAAGTTGGGAAGACGATGGTTGACGTCAGATTATCAACAGTCGGGGATTACTGTGATCGGGAGTCGTTGGTGGTGCGCTTTATCTATCGTTTGATTGATCAGGCATATTCGTTGTTGGTTCCAGAACAATGGAAAGAGCTGACGACCGCCGCCCAAAAACGGGGGTTGCTGTTGTTTGCTGGACCCACCGGGTCCGGAAAAACCACCACGATGTACCGGCTAGCTCGCCGACTGGATAGTCAAGTGATTATGACTATTGAAGATCCCGTTGAAATTGAGGAGCCATCATTTTTGCAGTTGCAGGTGAATGAAATGGCTGGAATGGGCTATCAGGAGTTACTAAAAGTCGGACTGCGACACCGGCCCCAAGTCTTTATCATTGGTGAAATACGTGACAAGCAGACAGCGATGATGGCGGTTCAGGCATCTCTGAGCGGCCACCTCGTAATGGCGACAATTCACGCGCGTAGCGCAGCAGGGGTGGTAGCAAGGCTTTGTCAGTTGGGAGTTGATGATTATGCTATCGACCAGGCAGTTAGCGCTGTTGCCTATCAGCGGCTATTGCCGACGATTAACGGGCATCTAGCAGTGCTCTTTGATCTTTTAGTAGACCAGCAGGCAAGAAACGTTATTTCAACCGGGAAAGGGGGTGCGGTGAGTGAACAATGGCGTCAAGACCTTGAAACGTTGGTGGCTGGTAAGGTTATTTCGCCGGAAACGAAGCAGCAATTCCTCTACGGCTAACGAACATCAGCAAATACGAACACGACAGCTTGCCCGTTGGTTGAGCCTCCTGGGCGAGCTAATGAAGGTCGGCTTTTCGCTGCAGCAGGCAGTTGCCTTTACGACACGTGTACTTCCGGCTTGTCGTCGCCAGCTACTAGTCGTGGAACAACGTTTAAAAAGTGGACATTCTTTTTCTGCTGCAGTTCGACCGTTTGTCGGTGTTGACCTGCAAGTTCAACTTTTATTAGCGGAGCGGCATGGCAATCTCGCGCAGACACTGGACGAAATCGGTAGTTTCTTAACGGCCCAGCAACGACAGCGACAAAAGCTCATGGCCTTATTACAGTATCCGCTCTTACTTTTACTGATGCTGGCGGGGTTGCTGGTGGCCTTGAAAATATTTGTTTTTCCAGAAATCAAGTCGTGGCAATCAACGACGGGAAGTAGCTGCTGGCAGTGGGTTCCCTGGCAGTTAATCGTTTGTTTGCTGATAACCACCACTGGCGTTGTGGCCATTTGCGAATTTCATCGCTGGCAAAAGGCAGACGCCAACGGTCGTGCGGCTCGTCTCTGCCGGTTACCAGCAGTGGGAAAAATGTTTCGCCTGTATTATAGCTACTACCTCATTAGCAATTTGGCAGTGATGCTGAATCACGGTCTCTCGTTAAATGAGTGCTGTCAGGTGACGAAGCAGCTTGATCAACGGTCGCTATTATCATGGTGGGGAAAAAGAATCTCACAAATCGGCAGCAATGGCGGGAATATTCTTACCGAAGTCCAACATTGTCGGTATTTGCCGCGGGAGCTATCGTTATTTTTTGAACGGGGGCTACCCGTAACACAACTGGCGGGGGAATTATCGGCTTACCATGAGTTGTTATTTCAGCAATTACTGTCCACGACTGAAAGGTTGTTGGTCTTTGTTCAACCATTGTTGTTTATCTTGGTGGCAGTGTTGATTGTTGGAATGTATTTGAGTATCTTATTGCCCATCTATCATTCACTGCAGGGGGTGTACTGAAGTGAAAAAACGCAAAGCTTTTACTTTGATTGAAATGGCCATTGTGATGTTTATCATCAGTTTGCTGATTTTAATCGTTTTGCCTAACTTAGCGTCACAACGGAAAAGGGCAGTGAAAATGCACGGCAATACGATGGTGACGGTGGTTCAAACTCAGTTAGACCTTTTTGAAAACGATACAGGTAAAAAGGCGACTAGTTATGATCAATTAGTCAAGGTGCACTATTTAACCGCTGCACAAGTTAAAAAAGCCCATGATGAACATATTGCAGTGAACAATGGTCAGGCACGACAAGAATGAAAAGAAGCGCGTTTACCCTTGTTGAAACGGTGATTGTGTTTGCTATTGCGCTATTGATCATTACATTAACTAGCCCTTCATTAACTCGGAGTCGCCAGTCAGCTGCGGAAAGGCAGTTTTTTACCCGCTTAAAGTCGTGTTGGGACCTGGAGACAAACCGGGCTCGTAGCGAGAAGCGTCGGTTGAGCATTTATGCTAATGGCCGACAGATGAATGTTGGCAATAAGGTGATCAAACTACCAGCAACACTTTCAACGCCTAATTTTGCGGTTCTTAATGTTGGTGATGATGGTTTTACAGCACCCCATACGAGGGTCCTTTATTCCAAGCTTGATCGCAGTAGGTATGTGATGAAAATCCAAATGGGGTGGGGAGGTTATCGGATTGAAAAGGTTAGTGGCTGGTAAAAGATCCGCATTTATTCTTGCCAATGCCGTTATTGCTGCAACGTTAATCGTGATGGCAGTTGTTTGGCTGGGACTGTGTGAAAACCAGTTGAAATTGCAGCGGGAAAAAATGCGGACTTCTTTGCGAGCGGCAAGGGTGGCCAAGGAGGCTACTGATCATGCGGCAGTCGACAATCATCGCCTTATCACAACTGACCACGACCTGGTAGCAACAGTTAGCAGGGAGCAAGTCGTCGTCACACAAGCAGGAAAGATCATTTACGAGGTAAGGTACTGATGAACCATCGTCATAAGGCTTTCACCCTAGTGGAATGTGTGCTTGGTTTGTTTGTTATTGCGATAGTGATGACTGGTTGTTATCTACTGACCAGTTGTGCCGGTAGGATTAGTCGTCAGCAGCTTGAACAACCGGTTGCTTGGTATCAATTTTTAAACAAGCTAGAAAGTGACCACTGGCGCTTTTCCTTGCTGACTGTGGAACGAAGCGGGCGAAGAATGCAGCTACTGAGTCAAAGCAACGGTGAAACCTACCAACTTTTGGTCAGCGGTTCGGGGATGATTTATCTGCGCAAGATGAAATCACCGACCAGTGCGAAGGGGTACTTGCCGCTTTATGGTCCAATAGAGAGCAATGGCTTGGTGTTGAAACGGCTCGATGAACGACGGGTGAAAGTGCAGGTGAAAAGACATGGTCAAGCGCTTCAGGAAGCAACGCTATGTTTTGCTCCGCCAATGGGGACGTTGCCGACACAGAGGTGAAGTGATTCTTACTACGATTCTGACGCTGGCCTTTATTAGCGGGGTCTTAATTTGCCAGTATCGCTGTTTTCAAATGGAACAACAGAATTACCGACAGGCCGAACGCCAGATGCAAATAGTGATTCGCCGTAATTTAGCGTCGCTTAATCACGAAAAAGACAGGATAAACCGGGATGATGAATGAGGAGGTCGCTGCTTGAATTTGCGGTTGAACATGATAAACTTATTTCGTACTACAAATTAGGTGAGGAGTGACAATCCTGACGCAACAAAAAGCAGAAGATCTATTTCTTCATTTTGATAAAGCAACACAGCTTCTCCAACATTCGTTAAAAAGTTCATACTTAGACGCGCTATTGGAGAACGCAGAAAACTTAGTTGATGACGGCCAAGTTCAAGTTGAAGATGGTAAACCGAATCCGGCAGAAGTCAAGCAGCTAGTGGCAATTTACCAGACGTTAAACCTTGGTCAGCAGTCGGCCGAAGATATTCGTCGAATGCTGCAATTTAGCCTGCTAAAGGTCCTCCGCCAGGATTCAATTCAGGCTAACCACCAGTTGACTCCAGATTCGTTAGGCATCATTATCGCCTATCTTTTAGAGCGAGTTGCCCAGCCTAAAGGCAAGGTAACGATTCTTGATCCAGTTGTTGGGACAGGCAACTTGTTGACTACTGTGATGAACCATCTCCACCAAGTAACTGGTGAACCGGTGGAGGGTTACGGAGTTGATAACGATGACAGTATGCTTGCAGTTGCCAGCGTAAGTACGGCTCTTCAAAAACTAGCTGTTTCACTATATCATCAAGACGCGGTGGAACCACTGACAGTTCCGCAAGTCCAACTGGCGGTAGCAGATTTGCCGATCGGCTATTACCCATTGGATAAGAATACTAGAAACTACCGGACACAGGCCGCTAAGGGTCATTCATATGCTCATCATTTACTGATTGAGCAAACTATCAACTACCTTGTTCCTGGTGGGTGGGCAGCCTTCTTAGTTCCAGCAAATATGTTCCAGACGAAAGAAACGGCTGGGTTTGTGAAGTGGATTCAAAGTGTCGCTCATATGCAAGGATTGTTAAATCTCCCGACTGATTTATTTCATAATGAGGCAGCGAAGAAGTCACTGCTTTTGCTTCAAAAACAAGGTGGGGGCAGTCAACAGGCCGGCAAGGTCCTCTTAGGAACGTTTCCACCATTTAATAAGCAGGCTGACTTTAAACGCTTTATTGGAATGGTTGATCAGTGGGTTGCCACAAATATTAAGAAGTAGTTGAAGGGAGTTAATTGACAACATGTCAAAAATTATTGCAGTTAACGCGGGTAGTTCAACCGTTAAGTTTAAGTTGTTTGCAATGCCGGAAGAAGAAGTTATTGCTGAAGGGTTGATTGAGCGGATCGGAACCGAAAAGGGCCACGCCAAGATCGAATATGATGGTCAAAAGCACGAAGACCAACAAGTCTTTAAGGACCATAAAGCAGCCGTGGACTACCTCTTAAAGCAGTTACTGGCCTTAAAGATTGTTGACAGTTATGACGAAATTTCGGCTGTCGGTCACCGGATTGTTGCTGGGGGACGTGATTTTACTGACTCTGCGATCATCAATGACGAAGTAATCGACAAGATTATGGCTGATGCTGACTTTGCGCCATTGCACAACCCGGCCGAAGTGGAAGGGATTAAGGCATTCCGGAAGGCATTGCCAAATGCCTTTGCAGTTGCTGTCTTTGATACTTCTTTCCACACCACGATGCCTGACTTTAACGCCCTCTATAGCGTTCCATATGAATGGAATGAAAAGTACGGTGCTCGTCGTTATGGTGCTCATGGTACTAGTCACCGTTACGTTGCTCAACGGGCAGCTAAGATGCTAGGGAAGCCGCTGGAAGACCTTAAGCTAATTACTTGCCATATTGGGGCTGGGGCTTCCATTACTGCTATCAAGAATGGTAAGTCATTTGATACGTCAATGGGCTTTTCGCCCTTAGCCGGCGTAACGATGGCTACTCGCTCGGGTGATGTTGACCCGTCGCTGGTGGCTTACGTTCAGCAAAAGCTTGGTGTTAGCTCAGATGAGATGATCGACATCCTCAACCACCAATCAGGTGTCCTTGGTATTTCTGGTGTTTCCGGAGATATGCGTGATGTCGAAGCCGGTGCTAACAAGGGCGACAAGCGTTGTCAACTTGCGCTGGAAATCAATGATAACCGAGTGGTTAAGTATATTGGTCAGTACCTGGCAGAACTGCAGGGAGCAGATGCAATTGTCTTCACGGCTGGTGTTGGTGAAAATGATAAGCGGTTCCGTCAGTCTGTTGCTGATAAGCTGGCATACTTTGGTGTTGCCATCGATCCCGAAAAGAATGACTGTCGAGGAGTCGAACGAGACTTGTCAACTCCAGATGCCAAGATTAAGACGCTGTTAATCCCGACTAACGAGGAATTAATGATTGTCCATGATATCCTTCGCTTGAAGAAACAAGCTGCTGCCAAGTAAAGAAATCAGAGATGTTAAGAACGGGTGTGGGGGTGACCTTGCGCCCGTTATTTTGAGCAGAGGTGGTTTTTATGCAATTTGTCACTGCGGATACCCATTTCTTTCACAAGGACCTGCTTGGAATAGATGATTTTGCACCGCGCCCTTTCACTAGTGTTAGCGAAATGAACCAAACCATTATTGACCATTGGAACGAGAAGGTTGGGGAAAATGATGTCGTTTACCACTTGGGAGACATTGCCCTATATTTCATTAAACCGCCCAAAAAAGCGTATGAGTCAATTTTCCAGGTGCTTAACCAGCTGCATGGTCACCTGGTCTTAATCAAAGGCAACCATGATTCACGAGCATTATTTAAGTATCTGGCACAACATAACTATGCCTACAACGGCCGCGCAAAATTTGAGTTTCATGATGTTGGTAAGCTAATTAAATATGATCATCGGCAGTACTACATGACCCATTACCCGCTCCTGCTGGGGATCGCACCACAGATTATTAACTTACATGGTCATATTCACCATAATTCGGTACCAATTAAAGAAAACATCAATGTTGGGGTGGATTCACCTGAACTTGATTATTTGGGTGAGAAAGTTCAGTTTGGGGCACCGTTGTCAATGGCAGAAGTTGAAAAAATGGTTGAAAGGAAGCGGGACGATTTCTTAAAAAGAGGTTAACTGCTAGTTAGGAGGGGTAGTTTGAACCGTTCAAAGATTCAAGAATATATTGATAAACGTGAGGCACAGCGAGAGTCAATCTATCATGCGGTTGTCCAAGACCAAACACATTTTACACTTAACGGACATCGTTACGAATTGGTGGCTAATTACCGCGATGGATTTGATGCTGACGCCTTTGCTGACCGCTTCAGCATGGTGTTGGCGAAGTACGACTATATTGTCGGTGATTGGGGATACAATCAACTCAGGTTAAGAGGGTTTTATGCTGCTCAACGTTCACACGTGAATGGGGAACGAAAAATCAACAACCTGGAAGATTACTTGTTTGAGGCTTGCAACTTTGGTTGTCCGTATTTTGTAGTTCATAATTTAGCGGTCAAAGAGCCACGTCAACATCACCACCATCACTCGCGGCGACGGAACAAACGTAAACGGGGGAACGCGGCGATTAAGACCCGTGTTGACAAGTTGACTCAGCCACCAGTTGCCCAGCGTCATCACCAGGAAGTAAAGACGGTTCGCCACGGACGTCATCGTCGTTTTTTGATGCGTCAACGTCAATCTAAGGGAGCAGAGAAATGATTAACGACTATCAGGGATATTTCATTGACCTCGATGGCACCACCTACAAGGGAACTGAACGAATCCCTGCCGCCGCGCGTTTTGTAGAGCGCTTACAGCAAGCTGGCAAGTTAGTAATGTTCGTAACCAATAACAGCACGCGAACACCAGCTTTTGTTAGTAATAACCTCAAAAAAAACCACCAGATTAATGTTGGCCCGGACAATGTTTATACGAGTGCCTTAGCAACCGCTGATTACCTGAAAAATGAATTGGCAACACCGGAAAAAAAGCGGGTCTATATGATTGGCGAAAGTGGGTTGGCTCAGTCTCTTCGCGATAAGGGGTTCGTGATCACAGATGATCGTCCGGATTTTGTGGTTGTGGGGCTTGATTCGCACGTTCAATACCACCAGTTTGAAGTAGCGACGTTAGCTATTAGGTCAGGGGCAGTTTTTGTGGGAACCAATGCAGATAGTAACCTACCCAACGAGCGCGGCATGGTGCCCGGTGCAGGTTCACTGGTTGAACTGGTCCGTTACGCCACCCAGGTTCAGCCAGTTATGATTGGCAAACCATCGCCAATCATAATGGAAATGGCCCTGAAAAAGAGCGGATTGCAAAAGGATCAAGTTATCATGGTTGGTGATAATTACAAGACGGATATTTCTGCCGCAATCAACGTTGGCATGGATAGTATGTTAGTTTATACTGGCTTGACAAAGCGTCGTGACCTAGTACATGTCAAAGTGCGTCCGACTTATGAGCTCAATAGCCTTGATGAATGGCAATAAAAAACCGCTAGCCTTTTGGGCTGGCGGTTTTGTGTGTTTAGTGGCTATTCTTCGTTAGCCTTGCTATTAAGACGGCTCCGGATGGCACCGACGATTGCCGGAATCAGTGAAATGCCAATGATAGCGATGATGATTACTGAGAAATGTTCTTGGACAAAAGGCAGATTGCCAAAGAAGAATCCGCATGAACAACAAAGAGCAACCCATAAGGTACAACCGATCAAGCTGAAGCGAATAAAGTGAGCATATGGGAATCCTGAACCCGCAGAAGCAAACGGTGCAAATGTTCTAATGATTGGCATGAAGCGGGCAAGGATAATGGCGGGAGCACCGTGTCTTTCAAAAAAGTGTTCGGTTTTCTCGAGACTCTTTTTATCAATTAGTCTACCGAAGAGTGAGTGGTTAGATAGGTTCTTGCCGATTCGATGACCGATGATGAAATTCAGCGAATCACCTGCGGCACATGCGACAAAGAAAAGGAGAACGAATAGCCAAATATTAAGGTGGTAACGACTATCAGCTGCGAGAGCACTGGCGGCAAAAAGTAGGGAGTCACCAGGAAGGAACGGAAGAATAACCGCCCCTGTTTCAATAAAGATAATTGCAAATAGAATTAGGTAGGTTGTGTCACCATATTGGTTAACGATCGCGATGAGATGTTTATCAATATGGAGAATGAAATCAATTAAAGTAGCCAAGATTAACTCCTTTTATATTGTATTGTTTTAGTTAACACGGTTGATTTTATCAACTTGTTTCAGCTTTGCCAAGGTATCTGTCATAGCTTTACGCTTTCTTGAAAAGCACTCATTCCAAGGGCTTGACTAGTTATCCCAAAAAAGGCAAAAAAAGTTTTGGACTTTTTGTTGACATTCGGAGAATTTAACAGTATAGTTAATAACCGTTGTCAGGGAGTTGTTAAACAACTTCATTCGCAACTGGCAATCGTTTGAGAGTTAAAAAAGTTCTTGACTTTCTCTTGAACCTTTGTTAACATTTTAAATGCTGTTGCGAAAGCAGCGGCAAGGTAGACCTTTGAAAACTGAACAAAGTTTCGACGAACACAAATGTGCAGGGTCCTTGATCTTCGGATCGAGGC
>NZ_CAKPXS010000015.1 GCF_934202235.1 uncultured Limosilactobacillus sp.
ATTACTATCAAAATTATCAGCCACAACTGACACATTATTACCGTATTTCTTTTGAACCAGTTGGTTGACTGCTGTCTTCAGTGTTGCGGTTTTTAATGTTGATACTAACTGTTCCGGGCTGGTATAGACAAAGTCCACCGGGATCGTCGCAATCTTCTCGTGATTAGCATGGTTAGTTAACGTCAAATAGTTTGTATTATGGCGGCCAATAACATCAATGGCCACGTTACCGACCCAGTCGTTATCAACATAATGATCATTATTGAGTGAAAATAGCTGAGAGCCCTGGTCACTATAGACGACCATTGGCTGATTGCCATAGAAGCTTAGAATCGTAAAGGTCGTGCTTGTCGGCAGCGTCACACCCCGCATATCAATGACCGTTGGCTTTAGACCGTAAGCAAACATCCACCGCGTGTCAGTATCATGAGCGAGATTCCAGCCATGAATATCAATGGAAGTCATTCCCGTCCGACAAAATGCAGCATTCGCAGCAGTAACGTTAGCCACGTTCCACTGGTAGATATCGCCAAGCCCTGACAAACTATGGTCATCCATGAAGGCCATGATCATGTTCGTCAGCCGACCCGTCTGCCATTTCCCGAGATTACCTAATGATTGAAGATCTAACATCCGGTAAAACGCCGTCTGCATATCAGTCACCCGACTGACGTCCCAGTTTGCCAGGTCACCCAGCGTAGTAATCTTACTGCGGTGGGAAAAGGCCGATTCCAGGTTGGTAACATTGCCAACATTCCAGTGAGAGAGATCACCAACACTCGTTAAAGTTTGATTGTCGTTTTCACAGGCAAGAAACTGCTTTAACGATTGGACCTTCCCGGTATCCCACTTGCTAAGGTCCAACTGTTTCAGGCTAGTCGTTTCATGGAACATATTTTCCATATCTGTGACGTTGCCTGTTTTCCAGTTGGCCAACGTCCCAATATTGGTCAGGCCATAACAGTCGTTGAACATGTTTTTCATGTTGGTGACATTACCAGTTTGCCACTGGTCAAGGAAGCCAATATTCGTCAGTTTTCGACAATCGTTGAACATCCCCTGCATGTCAGTATCTTGAGCCATCCCCCAATTATCAAGGTTACCCAAGTTCGCTAAAACATAGCATCCTTCAAACATTTGCCGGGTGTTCTGCACACTGTCAAGCCGCCAAGCGCTCAGATCACCAATGTCCTGCAAAGAATTACAACCCCAGAACATTTCCACCATGCTGTTAACCTTCCGAACATCCCAATTTCCGAGGTTACCAACAGTAGTGAGCTGCGGCGACAGGGCAAACATATCAGCCATGTAAGTGACGTTACCTACTTGCCACTGGCTTAAATCACCAACACTGGTCAAGTTCAAACAATGCGAGAACATCGTTCCCATATTACCCACGTGGCTAGTATCCCAGTCGTCTAGACCGATAATTCTCTCACATTGTGACCACGCAAACATCTGTGACATTGACGTGACTCCGGAAACATCCAGGTTTGTCAGGTCCATTAACTTATACGAGACGCCATTAAAGGCATCGCCCCAGTCACCCTGAGCAAAGACCTTGCCATTGCCATTATGAGAAATCATAAATTCAGTAGCCTGATTGCCAAACTTGTCATGAATATCATGGCCGTTGTTACCAGTATTTCTGCGGAAATAGGCACCAAGATATACCTTTTGCCCAGCCGTAATGACGCCGGCTTGAGTAAAATCATATGAGTTAGGAACAATAATTTTGCCATTCTGCACGGTTCCATGAAACCCGTTTAGTAAAATCCCGTCATTTTGTCGCTGGTAATCCCAGTCACTAACGTTTACTGGATCACTAACGGTGGTCGGTTGTTGTTCGTTTGATACCGCAACTTTATTCGTCGTAACACCTGCCGGGCTATTTTGTGTTTCCGGCTGATTAACGCTAGTTGTCTCTGCCGGTTGCGACTGTGCCGTCGAATCGACTGACCGTTGTCCCAGTGCTACCCGTGATGATTGGATATCAGGAGTTTGTGCCCGGTCGGTATTTTCGGTACTGGCCGCGTTGTGAGCAGGTGTCAGCTGATCAGCATGGGCTTTGAGCCCGCCAATGCTGAGACCTACTAGGACCGAGCAAACACCAATATTTAGTTTACGGAGCGTATAACGTTTGATACAAGTCATCTCATGCTGTTGCTTTCCCCAATGATTATTCTTCGACAACATATCGATTACTCCTTTTAATCTTTTGATCAATATAAAATCATTATATAAACATCATTATTATGATAACACATAAACTTCAACAATGATTATAGCGGTTTCATTTTTGTTAAACTTCGCCTATTTCCCTAATATCATTAGCGGTTTTACTTATTTACTAAAATACATCAATCTAATTAGCACAAAAAACCAGGCCGAAACCTGGTTCTCTCTTCACAAACTTTGAATTAAAACTCTAGCCGAGCGGTGCTATTCATGACGACGAACCTTCCCCGCCAAACCTAAAGCCAACATTAAGGTAACACTCCCTAGTGCTGCTAAGGATCCGCCGCGGTGGTCACCTGTTTGTGGCAGCTTTTCATTTTGCCCATTGTTGGCATCCTTAGCTACCGCAGTGACATGACCACTAGTTTGTTGACTAGTAGTTGAACGATCACCATTGTCCTGTCCTTCCGGTACAGAAGTTGACGGCTTTTGGCCCTGCTGTTCCTTGTCAGTAGTCGGTGTTGTCGGTTGTCCATGTTCACCATGATCAGGTGTTGTCGCCGTTGCCTGCACCTTAACCACAAGCGGCTCATTTGTCTGGTTGAAGGTCAAGTCCTGACTAGCCGCCTGTCCTTCTGCTAACTGATAACCATCCGGCGCGGTAAAGTGCAGCGTTGTCGAGTCGCCAACATAGCCGTCTACCGTTTCGGACTTAAGGACAGTCCCATCAGCTGTTTCGTACTTAATATCAACACTAGCGCTCACGGGGATAGCGGTAACGTTGACAATTACTGGAGCATTTGTCCGGCTAAGGGCCAAGCTTTGACTAGTTGGCTGCCCTTCTGTTAACTGGTAGCCATTTGGCGCGGTAAAGTTCAGGGTTACTAAATCACCAACGTGGCCGTTGACCGTCTCAGTCTTAACTTGCCTGCCATCCGCCGTTTGGTAAATTACCTGTACGTCGGCAGCAATCTTCTTGACCTCGATTGCTACGGTCTTTTCTGCCGTGTTAACAACGTGATAGTCCATCGGCGTCTGATTGCTATCTGCCAATTCGTAGCCCACTGGCAACGTTAAGGTTACTGGGATCGTCCGTTGAGCAGCAAAAGTCGTCAACGCTGCCACTGAATTCTCATTTGCCTCCTGGAAAGTCAAACGCAAAACGTCGCCATAGTGACACGAAATTGGTTCAGCTTGACCGACCTGCTTCCCATCTGCATAGTAAACAATCTCAACAGTCTCTTGAGCGCGGTTGACGTGCAGAATAACTTGTTGGTTACCATCTGCAGTCAATGTATACGTAGTCGGCTGGTTAGCTGCTAGCTCGTAACCGGCTGGTGCTGCTGGCAGATCAACTATCTGACCATACTTGCCGCTGATCGTTTGAGGTTGGCCAACTTGGTTGCCATTCTCGTCCTGGAAGATCACCGTTGCAGTTTCTTGAGCATGGTTGACCTTCACCGTTACCTGCTGGTTTGGCTGATCAGTCAAAGTATAGGTGGCTGATTGACCATCCGCTAATTCATAACCCGCTGGCGCTGCCGGTAATTGAACTGCCTGGCCATAGTTACCACTAACCGTCTTGGTAGTAACGACATTGCCGTCCTCATCCTGGTAAATAACGTTGACGTTTTCCTGGGCCCTCTTGACGGGAACAATTAATTTTTGTCCGACTTGGTCCGTAAAGGTGTAAGTGGCTGCTGGCATTTGACCAGCTGCCACGTACCCCGTTGGCAAAGTAAATGATAGCTCAGTTGATACGCCGACACGGCCGTTAACTACCTGGTGGCTAATCACATTGGTTCCATCAACATACTGAACATCAACGCTGGCCGCCTTATGCTTCATTTTGATAACGATCGAGTCATTAGCGCCCGCCTTAGTAAAGGTGTAGTTCGTCGATGGTAGTGTGCTTACCAGGTCATAGTTGGCTGGACTGTCAAAGGTTAACGTTGTTGGCACACCAACCCGGCCATTAAAGGTTTGCTGTTTAACAACATGATTATCGTTATCAGTATCAACATATCGTACTTCCACACTAGCCGCCTTGTGCTGCAGCTTAACAACAATTGGGTTATTAGCTCCAGCATTCGCAAAGACGTAGTTAGTAGCCGGTAATTGGCTGACCAAGTCATAATCAGCTGGCACATTGAAATTCAAGGTTGTCGCTACGCCAACCCGACCATCAAAGGTCTTTTGTTGGACAACCTGATTATCGTTATCAGTGTCGACATATTGTACTTCTACACTGGCCGCCTTGTGCTGCAGTTTGATAATAATTGTCTGCCCATCCTGGGTATAAGAATAGTCAGTCGACGGCAATTGCCCCACTAAGTCGTAGCCATCCGGTACCTGGTATTTCAGGTGGGCAGGTTCACCAACATCCCCTGTAAAATGCTGGTCCTTAACTAGCTCATTATCCTTATCAGTATCAACATACTCAACGGTAATGGTGCCCGATAAGTGTTGAACCAGGACCGTGATTTTCTGTTGTGCCTGCGGTAATAAGGTGTAGTGAGACTGGTCATTGTGGACGAGCGCGTAGTTATCAGGCGCCGTAATGTCCAGCGTGTCGCCAACTTTTCCGTCTTTCACCACTGGCTGGCCAACTTGGTGTCCGTCAGCCGTTTGATAAGTAATGGTCAACTGGGCCTGGTTAGCTACCTGGACCTTAATTGCCGTTGGGTTAGTACTGTTGATATTAACGTCGGTCGTTAACAGCGCAGAGGTCATGTAGTAGCCAGTTGGCATCTTTTGGGCGATTTGATCATTTAACTTTGCCGCACTAATCGTCGCCTGATTATCGTTACCATCAAGGTGGCCAGTGATCCTCGTTTCACCAACCTGCTGGTTGCCATCAACATAGATAATTTGCTGAGTATACTCTGGTCCCTGTAAAGCCACCGTGTAGATGTTCCCCGGGCCCGTTACCAACGCGACCGGGTCATTGGCTGCTGACTGGTAATCATGCTTCAACGAGCCAGTACTGTCAAAATTACTCTCCGCAACTGTCTTGCCACTGTCACCCTCAACTGCGGTGACCATGGCGTTAATCTTTGCCTTCGTCGTCATGGCTTGCAGAGCCGCAATCAGGGCATCCTTACCATTGAAGACAAAGTTATCTAACTTAATAGTTTTGTTCAGCTTGCCATCGCTGGTCTTGATAGTAATTTGGTTAAGCGGATGGTTATGACCATTCAATGCTAAAATCGTCGGATCATCACTATAAACAATCAGTTGATGGCTCTGGGGAACGCTCCCATCGCGGTTTGGGCCAAAGGAGTTCATGTCAAAATGCGCCTGAGTCGGCATCTTGACACCCATCATGTTAACGAATGCTGGTGCCCAAATATATCCAATCCCAAGAGTATCACCGAAACCAAACATCTGATTGACATTCGTATCGTGCGACAGGTCCCAGCCACTGATATTAATACCAGCTAACTGGTTATTGCAGAACATTGCTTCGGTATTCGTCACGCTTGAAGTATTCCAGTGGCTAAAGTCCAAATGAATCTTTAACTGCTCACAACCAGCAAAAACTCTCGACATGTTCGTGACATGACTGACGTCCCAGTTAGCCATGCTATCCACCGACGTCAGTGCCTGGTCCATCGTGAACATTCCACTCATGTTAGTCAGACTATGGGTATCCCAGTTGGCAAGCCCCTTCACTTCTTTCAGGTTCCAAACAATCGCAAACAGCTGGGACATATTAGTGACGTGGCTAACGTCAAGATTGCCAACATCAATTAACTGGTAAGGAGTCCCAGTAAAAGCACCACTCCAATCAGTACCCTTTGCAATCACCTTGCCATTACCGTTATGACTGATAATAAACTGTGTTCCGTGTAACTGTTGCGGCAGTGTCTTTTCAAGATAAACCTTCTGCCCCGCCTGAATCACTCCGGCCTTGGTAAAGTCGTAGGAATTAGGAACAATGTACTGACCGTTTTGTGCGGTCCCGTTGTACCCATTGAGAAGGATCCCATCACTTTGTTGCGTGTACTTCCAGGCACTAACGTTCACTTGGTCCTGGTCAGTGACGTGAGCGTTTGCTGCTAATTCCGTCATCCGTGCAGCTGGCTGTTGTTGCTTGACCTCTGATATTGGAGACGGCTCAGCGTGGTCCCGGGCATTAACCGGGGTGGTCGCTGTTGAATTGCCGGCTGATGATAAGGCTACCTGCTTTGCTGACTGGAGCTGTGAAGTGGCCGAAGAAGTTGCCTGTTCCCCGTCGGTGGGCTGGGACGATTGTTTATTAGCTGCAACCTGGTCGGCATGAGCATTCAATCCCATAAAACTTAAACCAGCAATGACTGAGCAAACACCGACACTTAATTTACGTAGTGTAAACCGGTTCGGGTTACTCGTTAATTGCCGCTCTTGTTCAGATAGGTTCTTTTTTGATAACACAAATAATCCTTCTTCCTACAAAACGATGGCGATTAACATAAAAATATTAAAGGAAACTGTTTACACTATTAATGCTAAACTGATAAATCTAATTGTCAATTTTTATTTGCAATCAATATTAGCGCTTTCATATTCTTAAAAAGCAAAACTGCCAATCTGTAGTTTTTGCTCCAGACTGACAGTTCTTATTATTAATTACTGTTCACTATCTTGAATTTTGTTGACCCCGTCAACGAAGTCCTTTTCAGCCCGCATAAAGTCAGCCGACTCGGTGATGGCGTCGTCCGGAATTTCATCCAGGTTTGCCACCACTTCCAGGTGCTGTTTCAAGTCGCGGAACTTCATTGGCGCATCGCCGCCGTATTCACCATCGAGGTTAATCATCAGGCGGTCTTCGTTATCCAATGGCGTGATCTGTACTTCTGCGGCCTTGGCATAAAGAATTCGCGGATCATCAAGGTGCTTGCCCTGCAAGGCTTTCGCCATCAACTGCATAATCCCGGCAAGCTTGCTTTCCTTGACAATGATCATCGTAAACTTACCATCGTCCAGGGCTGCATCCGGTACTAGCTGCTCGAAGCCGCCGACCGAGTTGGTCAAAGCAAGAAAGATCGTCGATGCCGTCCCCTTAAAGACCTGGTCGTCATACTTGATTTCCATCGGCACTGGCTTGATCCGTGGCAACAGTTCCGCCCCCCGGACCAGGTAAGCCAGGTAGCCAAAAAGTGACTTCATATCAGAAGGAACATCGTAAGTCAATTCCGTCAGCGTCCCACCAGCAGCAATGTTCATAAAGTAATTGCTACCAGCTTGACCAATGTCGATCTTGAATTTCTTGTTTTTCCGCAGGATTAGCCGCGCCGCCGCAATCGGATCGTCACGTGGGATTTTCAGCGCCCGCGCGTAATCATTGGTCGTTCCCGCCGGAATAATCGCCATCGTTGGCCGGTGTTTGAGCGGTGCTAAGCCATTAACCACTTCGTTGAGCGTTCCGTCACCACCAGCGGCGACCACCAGGTCAAAACCGTCTTTCGCTGCCCGTTCCGCCTCGTTTTTAGCTGAATTAGGCGCCGGCGTCGTCGCAAAAGCACTCGTTTCATAACCGGCCTGCTCGTAGATATTCAAGATATCAACCAGGTGGCTGCGCAGCGCTTCTCGCCCCGCAGTCGGGTTATAGATAATTCGCGCTCGTTTCCGCATTGACGTTCCCTCCAATGACTAGCGTGCGTTTAATGACTTCATCAGTAACTTGTTAGCAACACCCGGGTTAGCCTTGCCATGGGTTGCCTTCATTACTTGGCCCATCAGGAAGCCGACAGCCCGCTTCTTCCCGTTCTTGAAGTCTTCGATTGATTGTTGGTTGTTATCTAAGACATCATCAACAATCGGCTGGATCTGGGCCGGGTCAGACAGCTGGATCAGGCCCTTTTCCTTGGCGTAAGCTGCTGGTTCCTGACCATCCAGGATACCAACAAAGACCTTCTTGGCCATCTTCGTTGAAATTGTCCCGTTATCGATCAGCTTCAGCATCCCCGCCAGGTTAGCCGGCGTCAGCTTGGTGTCCGGCAGGTCAACATGGTTGTCGTTCAGGTAGGAGTTAACGTCGTTCATCAGGTAGTTAGCCACCCGCTTAGCGTCGGCCCCGTCCTTGACAGTTTCTTCAAAGAAATCTGACATTTCCTTGGTCTGGGTCAGCACCTTAGCGTCGTAGTTGGTCAAGCCAAGGTCGTCGACGTAGTGCTTGCGCCGTTCACCCGGCATTTCTGGCATCTGGCCGTTGATTTCGTCAATCCAGTCCTGGCTGACGTCCAACGGTGGGATATCTGGTTCTGGGAAGTAACGGTAGTCATCCGCTCCTTCCTTGGACCGCATCGAAGCCGTTTCCCCAGTGGCTTCAACGAACCGCCGTGTTTCCTGGGCAATCTGGCCACCGCTCATTAATACCTGCTGGTGACGCTTGATTTCGTACTCTAGCGTCCGCTTAACAAAGTTAAAGGAGTTCAGGTTCTTGATTTCCGACCGGACCCCCAGCTGGTCAGAGCCGTACGGGCGCACGGAAATGTTGACGTCACAACGCATGGAACCTTCTTCCATCTTCACGTCAGAAATCCCAGTAAACTGGATCCGTTGACGCAGTGCTTCCAGGTAAGCCACCGCTTCTTCCGGTGATGACAATTCTGGCTTGGAAACAATTTCAATCAATGGCGTCCCCTGCCGGTTCAAGTCGACGTAGGAGAAACCATTTGGGCTGTGGGTGTTCTTCCCGGCATCTTCTTCGATGTGGAGTTCTTCAATCCCCACCTTCTTCTTTTTGCCGTCAACCTCGATTTCAATCCAGCCGTCGTGGCCAATCGGTGTGTCCTTCTGGGTAATCTGGTAAGACTTCGGGTTATCCGGGTAGAAGTAGTTCTTCCGGTCGAAGTGCATGTGCTTGCGAACATGGCCGTGCAGTGCCAGCGTTGCCATAATCCCGTCTCTGACGACCCCCTTGTTCAGGATTGGTAGCGTCCCGGGGTAGGCCCAGTCAATAACGTTGGTGTTACTGTTTGGTTCGTCACCATATTCAACGGCCGACGGACTGTAGATTTTGGCGTTGGTCTTAAGTTCCACGTGGACTTCCAGACCAATGGTTGTTTCAAAATTCATTAGTTCTGGCCTCCTAACTGTGGGTGCTGCTTGTGGTAATCAGTGTTTTGTTCAAAGACGTAACCAGCGTTAAACATCGTCTGTTCATCAAACGGTTTCCCAATCAACTGCATCCCAAACGGCAATCCCTTACTGAAGCCAGCTGGCACGGACATTGATGGCAGGCCCGCCATGTTGGCCGGAACAGACAGGATGTCGTTCATGTACATCTGGGTTGGGTCCTGCGTTTCTGAACCGAGCTTGAAGGCCACATCAGTTCCCATCGGTGCCATGATCAAGTCGTAGTTCTTAAAGACGTCCACGAAGTCGTTGGCCATCAGGCGGCGAACCTTTGCCGCCTGCATGAAGTAGGCATCGTAAGAACCGGCCGACAGGGCAAAGGTTCCCAGCATGATCCGGCGCTTAACTTCCGGCCCGAAACCTTCGGACCGCGTCTTGACATACACATCATTGATGTTCTTAGCGTCAGCTGCCCGGAAGCCGTAGCGGATCCCATCGTAGCGGCCAAGGTTAGACGATGCTTCGGCCGTTGCCAGGATGTAGTAAACCGGAATCCCGTCTTCGGTGTGCGGCAGTGATACTTCGTCCACTGTTGCGCCGAGTGATTCGTAGAGCTTAGCGGCATCTTCAATTCCCTTGCGAACCGCCGGTGAGATAGCGTCGGTCATATATTCCTTTGGCAGGCCGATCCGCATTCCCTTGACACTGGTATTGTCGTTTAATCCAGCAGCAAAGTCAGGTACTTCACGATCTGATGAGGTCATATCGTGTTCGTCATGACCACTGATCACTGAGGTCAGGTAGGCGTTGTCCTTGACGTTCTGAGTCAGCCAGCCAACCTGGTCAAAACTCGAACCGAAGGCCACAATCCCATAACGGGAAACCCGGCCATAAGTTGGCTTTGAACCAACAACACCGTTCAAGCTCCCCGGCATCCGGACAGAACCACCCGTGTCAGTGCCGAGGGCCCCAAGTACTTCACCAGCACCAACAGCGGCACCAGAACCACCAGAAGAACCACCAGGAACGTAGTCGGTGTTCCACGGGTTATGAGTAGGCCCGAAGGCAGAGTTTTCGGTTGATGAACCCATCGCAAATTCATCAAGGTTGGTCTTCCCGACGTTGATAAACCGCTGTTCCTTCAGCTTGCTAATAACAGTGGCATCATAAACTGGCTTAAAGTGCTCCAGCATCTTGGAAGCAGCCGTCGTAGTGATCCCGTCAGTCAGGATGTTGTCCTTGACAGCAAGCGGAATACCGGCCAGCAGCTGGTCTTCCTTAATCCCTTCTTCGTCCACCTTTTCGGCAGCGGCGAGCGCTTCAGCTTCGTTAATCCGGAGAAAAGCGTGCAGCTGCTCTTCGTGGTCCTTAATGTTGTCGATGGCAGCCTGGGTTAATTCCTTGGCGCTCACCTTTTTGTTTACCAGGTCTTCGTGAACCTGCTCAAGGTCTTGATCAAAAAAGTTCATTATTCGCCGTCCCCGCTTTCGTCGATAATTGCTGGTACCTTGATGAGTCCAGCTGCGGCATCCGGTGCATTGTCCAGCATCCGGCGAATCTGCCGCGCAGATGCGTGCTCAGCCTTGTCTTCTCTCATCACGTTTACCAAGTCGGTTGGTGTCACCATCGGCGCCACGCCCGTGGTGTCTACCTTTGACAACTGGTCGAATAGCTCCATGATGTCATCGAGCTTTTTGGTAAACGCTGGTAATTCCTGATCGCTGAATTCAAGTTTAGCAAGTGCTGCGACGTGCTTAACCTCTTCTTCATTGATTTGGTCTGCCATTGATTCATCCCTCTTCCGTTAAAAATTCATACGCTTCATATTTTAGCACATAACGGCGCCGCGGTCTGGTCTGTGGCTACCCTTTCACCAAAAAAGGCCCGGCAAAATACCGCGCCCCAATTCTTCTTACTAGTAAGATGTCAAAACGTGGGTCTGGAATTTATCAGAACCGGCGTTTCTAAACACAATTGCCTGCATTTCGGAATCAGACTGAATCCGAATATCAATCGGGATCCCGTTTGGCAAGTACTTCTTGGCTGCCTGAGCAATGTAGTCAGTAAAGCTTTGAATTTCGGTTTCACTGTAGAACTGCGTGGTCACGGTGATGTGCATCCCCGCCAGACTGTCATTCTTGTACTGTGCCTGGGCAGTGACCCCACTGATATTCGGGAAGAAACTCTGGATCTGGCTCTTGAAGTTGGAGAAGTTGTTGTCGTCACTTTCGTTCTCCTTATTCGTCGAGTTGGCACCGCTGGCCTTCGGCATCACGGTCGTCTTGTAGTTCAAATCCTTCCAGTCACCCAGTGAACTGTTGCTGCTCTTCTCGTAGGCAAAGAAGCTACCGCCGACCAGGCTATCGTCAGGTGCCTGCTTGTAGAGGGCAATTACGATTGGAATGTTCTGGCAGCCCTTCTTCTGACGGACCTGTTTCAGGACCTTGGCAGCCGCAATTTCACCCTGGCGCTTAACCTCAGCATCGCTGATCTTCTTGGTGTACTGGGGACCATCCTTCTTCTTTTGGTAATTGTATTCCGAGTTAACCCCGATCCCAATGGTCATCCCCTTGAGCTTCAAGGAACCGCCGCTTTGTTGAACAAAGTCTTGTTCTTCCAGCTGCTGAATAAATTCCGGGTTGGGATCGCTGGACTTGCCCTTTTTCGGGTTCAGCCCTTCCGGGTTCTTAGCCGACTTGCGGGCCAGCAAGTGCTGGACTTCCGTGGTGTCTAAATACTGACCTTCCTGGAAAATATAGTTCTTCGGCGAAAAACTCTTCTTCGAAACTTCCGTCAACCCGGTCTCAAAGCTCTTCAGGTTGTACTGGTTAGTGTTTTGCGTGACGTTCACACCGCGCGCCTTGCTAACTTTGTAGTGACCGTGTTCGATCACTCCTTGGTAATTTCTGCCAGCTGACCCAGTCGTCGTGTAGTTGCTATTGCTAGTACTCTTCTTGTGAAATCCACAAGCTGATAATGACAGCGCGCAGACCATCGTAATGACTGCCACTGCTGCTTTCTTCCACTTCACGATTATTGTTCCTCCTTCATTGCCTGGGCGAAGCGTTTTTCGTCCCAGACGGCGATGCCGAGGTCGTTGGCCCGCGCCAACTTACTCCCCGCCTTGTCACCGGCAATGACTAAATCTGTTTTCTTTGAAACGCTGCTAGTAACGTTGGCCCCGTGGTTTTCTAGCCACTGCTTTGCCTCACCACGAGTCATTCCCACCAGTTTGCCGGTCAGAACCACCCGCCGGCCATTCCACGGACTATCGGTGGCTTCATCAGCGGCTGCTGGCTGGTCGTAAGTCATGTTGACACCCACGTTTTTCAACTCATCAACCAGGCGCTTGACCTGGTCGTTAGCAAAGTAGGTGGCCACGCTTTCGCCGATTGTTGGTCCAATATTGTCAACGTTGGCAATCTCTTCCTGGCTCGCGGCCATTAAGTTGTCCATCGACTTGAAGCGGGCCGCCAGCAACTGGCCCGCTTTAGCGCCAACATGGCGGATCCCCAAGCCGAATAATAAGCGTTCCAATGAATTATGACGACTATTATCAATTGCTGTCAACAGGTTGGCCGCCGATTTTTGGCCAAATTTATCTAAAGTTAATAATTGGTCGGCCGTCAGCTGGTACAGGTCAGCATAATCGTGGACTAACTGCTTTTCCCACAGTTGGTTGATGATCTTCGGCCCGAGACCATCAATATTCATCGCGTTCCGGGAGGCAAAATGGGCTAACCCTTCTTTCAACTGGGCCGGACACATCGGGTTGATGCACCGGAGGGCCACCTCATCATCCAAGTGAACGAGGTCGGAACCGCAGACCGGACACTGGGTGGGAATTTGATAAGGCTGACTGTCTGCTGGCCGCTTTTTCAAATCGACCCGGGAGATTTCGGGAATAATATCTCCCGCCTTGTGGAGGTAAACAGTATCGCCTAGCCGGATATCCTTCGCTTGCAAGTAGTCCGGGTTGTGCAACGAGGCGCGGCTGACCGTCGTCCCCGCTAATTGAACGGGATCCATTACCGCTGTCGGGGTAACGTTCCCGGTCCGCCCCACCGTCCACACGATGTCTTTGACCACCGTTGCTTCTTCTTCTGGCGGGAATTTGTAGGCAATTTCCCAGCGTGGCACCTTGACCGTTGCTCCCAGTTCGTCCTGGGTAGCCAGGTCGTTAACCTTTTCGACGATCCCATCGATTCCATATGGTAGCTGGTCACGTTGTGCCGTGTATTCGTCAATGTAATCACGAATTTCCGCGGCCGAATGAACCACCCGGTTGGTATGGTTGACAACAAAACCCAGTTCGCGCATCCGGTCCAAGGCCTCCGCCTGGGTGGTTACGCCTAGTTTCTGCCATTCTGGAACGTAGTACATAAAGGCTGCTAACTGCCGGTGCCCCGTTACCCGCGGATCCAGCTGACGAAGGCTTCCGGCCGCAGCGTTCCGCGGGTTGGCAAAGACCGGTTGGCCTGCCTCTTCGCGTTGAGCATTGAGCTGGGCAAAGGCCTTCTTCGGCATATAACATTCACCACGAAACTCTAGTGACAACGGTTCGTTAAGCTGCTGCGGAATTTCCTTGATCGTTTTGACGTTAGCGGTCACATCCTCGCCGATGACCCCGTTACCCCGGGTCGACGCTTGCACTAGCTTGCCGTTTTCGTAGACTACCGACAGGGACAACCCGTCAATCTTCAATTCGAGGTTGTATTCAAAGGGTTGCTTACTGCCGTCATCGGCCTGCTGACGAGTATTGAAGTCTAACAGTTCATCAAGTGAGAAGACGTCGCCCATCGAAAGCATCGGAATCTCGTGCGGAACCTTTGGTAAGTCGGTTGTCACCTGGCCACCAACCCGTTGCGTCGGCGAATCGGCCGTCTTCAGTTGCGGGAAACGCGCTTCTAGTTCAACCAGTCGTTCATATTGCCGGTCATACACGTAATCCGGCACCGTCGGCTTATCTTGCTCGTAGTATTCCTTGCCCCACTGGGTCAGTTGTTCTCGCAACGGTCCAATGACCGCTTGTGCTTCTGCTAGTGTCAGCTGGTCGACTGCTTTTTCTCCTGCCATCTTCGGCCCTCCTTACTTTTCAACCTTTTCAATTGGCGCAAAGGCAGCTAGCAGGCGTTTCTTACCGTTGGCGCCGAGCCCTGGGAAGAAGATATCTAATTCCATATCCTTACCGGTCCCATGAACTGCCAAGACACTACCGGCACCCCACTTGCGATGGGTTACCTTATCGCCAACTTGCCAGCCAACTTTATCGGCCCCACTACCAGTATTTTCGTGCTTAACGGAGTGGTGAACGCCGTGTTTCTGGTGCAACTCCCGCCACGTCTGTTTGGTAGCCAGCCGTTGACTAAACGGCACGTTTTTCAGCGTTGCCGCTGGTGAGTCAGAATGGATCAGCCGGTCGTTAATTTCATCAACGAACATCGACGGGGCGTTATGCTGTGGCCGTCCGTATAACATCCGTGATAAGGCGTTAGTGAGGTAGAGCTTGCGTTTGGCCCGGGTAATCCCAACATAGGCCAGCCGCCGCTCTTCTTCCAGTTGTTCCGGATCGTCCATTGACCGGGACAGCGGGAAGAGGCCGCTTTCCATCCCCACCATGAAGACCACCGGAAATTCCAGCCCTTTGGCAGCGTGGATCGTCATCATGGTGACGGCTGGTTCACTCTCGTCAACATCGTCCTGGTCAGAGACCAGGGCGAGGTCGGCCAGGAAGTTGGTCAACAAGTCGCTGTGGTCAGTATCATCATCTTCGTGATCCTGGTCGAATTGTTTGGTCACCGTCAGAAACTCGTCCAGGTTATCGAGCCGCGACTGTGATTCTAACGACTTGCTCTTTTTCAGTGCTTGTAGGTAGCCACTATCTTCAAGGAGCTGGTTGGTCAGCTCAGTAACGCTCAGTTCATTCATTTGCCGACGAGCATTATTAATCACCGTCGCAAACTCACTTAAATGGCGCTTAGCGCTGGTAGTAATCTCGTTTGCTAAGTCCAGGTGGTCCAGCGCCCTTAACAACGACCAGTGGTGGTCAGCCGCAAAGGTTCGCAAGCGGTCAATTGTCTTCAAGCCAATTCCTCGCTTGGGCGTGTTGACCACTCGCTGGAAGCTGAGGGAGTCATCCGGGTTAGCTACCAGGGTCAGGTAAGCTAAAATATCACGGATTTCTAGGCGGTCGTAGAACTTATGACCACCAACCATCAGGTAAGGAACATTACTCTTGACGAAGGTTTCTTCAATCGTCCGCGACTGCGCGTTCGTCCGGTATAAAACGGCAAAGTCATTATAGTGAAGACCGTGTTCGGCCATTTGCTTGCGGATTTGTTCCACCACGTATTGAGCTTCGTCATTACCGCTTTGCGCCCGGTAATAGGAAATCAGTTCACCCTTACCGTTGTCGGTCCACAGGTTCTTTTTCTTCCGGTCGGTATTGTTGACGATGACTTCGTTGGCGGCATCCAAAATCGTTTGGGTTGACCGGTAATTCTGCTCAAGCAAGACAACGTGGGCGTTGGGGTAATCCCGTTCAAAGTTGCGGATATTTTCAATATTTGCTCCCCGCCAGCCATAAATTGACTGGTCAGCATCCCCGACGACGCAAAGGTTATGTTCCGGCGTGTCCGCCAACATGTGGACCAGCTGGTACTGAGCATCATTAGTGTCCTGGTATTCATCAACGTGAATGTAGCAGAACTTGCGCTGGTAAAATTCCAGCGTATCGGTATCCTTGCTAAATAACTCGATCGTTTTCATGATCAAGTCATCAAAGTCGAGCGCCTGGTTAGCCGTCAGCTGTTGCTGGTATTGGGTGTAGACCTTGGCAACTACCTTGTCAAAAAAGCCCTGCGCCTGCTTAGCATACTCACTCGGCGTCTGCATGGCGTTCTTGGCGTTAGAAATGGCGGACAGAATATTGCGTGGCTCAAACTGCTTCGTATCCAGGTTAAGGTCGCCACAAATCTGCTTGACCAGTGTCCGCTGCTCACCGCTATCCGCGATAGTAAAGGCCCGGTTAAACCCCAGCTTATCAATATCGCGACGCAAGATCCGCACGCAAAGGGCGTGGAAAGTTGATACCCAAATATCACGGGCCCTTTCTCCTAACAGCTTGCCGACCCGTTCGCGCATTTCGGCAGCGGCCTTATTGGTAAAAGTAATGGCCAAAATATTCCACGGGTTGACCCCTTTTTCTTCGATCAGGTAGGCCACCCGGTGAGTCAGTACCCGGGTCTTGCCAGAACCGGCGCCGGCCAGGACCAGGAGTGGCCCCTCGGTGGTTTGAACAGCTTCGGCCTGCTTGTCATTAAGTCCCTTAATCAACGCATCGCTACTCACGTTCTTCAACCCCTCTTAAAATTCAGTCGCTCTCAATTATAACAAATAATGATGAAATGAGCGCGGACCACGCCGCCGCTTTTGACAATAAAAAAAACACCGTGGCACGTCGCCATGGTGTATCTTGCTTAATTGTTAGCTGGCGGTTTCGGTTGACCATCCTCGCCATCGTCGTGGTCGCTGGACAAGTCTAACAGTGGATCACCAGTGAGGGTGTCACCACCCGCTTCACTCGGTAATTCGTTAGTCCACACCTCGGTGTCATCAACCTGATTTTGCAGCTTATCCGCTGACTCCAATCCCGTCACCCACACAAAGCCGGCGAGGGCTAGCGGGTCTGTAACCCGTTTATCATTGAAGAAGAACTGGAACTGCCAGTTATCCTTGAGCAGCCACTGGCGGTAAACCGCCTCGCGCTGTGCTTGGCGCACCACCATCATCAGCCCCGGCTGGGTAATTGCTGGTTGACGCAACGGCCGGCCCACCACTGCCCGGAGAAACTGTTCTTCCTGGCTGATCGTAGCCGTGTTATCAAAGACATTCCCAATGACCGACAGTGCTGGCTGAACTCCCTTGACATAAAGGTTGCCATTACCCGTAGCGTAGAAATTAACGGTAAAGACACCACGATACTGCAGGTTTTGCGCAACATTATTAGTGATGCGCTTCATTTCACTCATCATGTCATCTGGAACAGCAGCCGGAGTTTTCACTTCCACTAACTTGCGGTGCTCATCTAAGACCAGCTCTGTCAGCGGGAAAAGCTTGGTGTCTTGGCCGTTCGTTGCTGCCACCATCGTATATTCATTGGTGTGGTCAATCCACGACTCCAACAGGTACGTCCCGGTGTCGATAAAATCAGCAGCCCGTGAAATGTCTGTTTGCCGTTCAATCCGCATTGACTTTTCGCCCAGTCCCCGTTGAATAGGCTTAAGTAATGCTGGATAACCGATCGCATCAATCGACTGGTAAACGTCATCCAGGCTAATAACTGTGACGTATGGGGCAACATTGACGTTCAGTTGGTCGAGAAAAGCCCGCTCCATCAGCCGGTCCTGACAGATTTCCAGGGCATTAGCGCCCTGAGGGACACTCGTAAACTTCGCTAGGTACTCTAAGACGACCGCATCGACGGTTGCCGTCGGGTAAAGGATCACGTCACACGACATCGCAAATTCCTTGAGACTATCCTTGGCCCGGTAGTTGGCCACCATTGTCAGGTCAGCAGCACGAGTAATCTCTGGCATGGCGTGGTCAACGTAGACCGCCACCCGATAACCAGCATGTTTGATTGCCGCAATCAGTTCACTACCGTTGTGTCCCAGGCCGATGAGCCCAATTGTTTTTCCCGGATAAAGCGGTTCGTTTGCCATTGTTATCAATCCTCCACAAAACTAACTTGCCCGTCAGCCAGCGACTTAATCTTCGCCAGCGATTCCACGCGCAACCCTTGTTCACGTAATTTCTTACCACCAGGCTGGAAACTCTTTTCAATTACTATCCCCACGCCGACAACGTGTACTCCCGCCTGCTGAGCAATTTCCAACATTCCGTTGACTGCCTGGCCGTTAGCCATAAAGTCATCAATCAGCAAAACGTGTTCCCCAGGGGTGACGTATTTCTTGGAAATCGAAATATTATTGGTCGTTTGCTTAGTGTAAGAGTAAGCTTTCGCGGTGTACATATCATGCTTGAGCGTCAAACTCTGGTGTTTCCGGGCAAAAATCATTGGGACGCCAAGGGCCAAAGACGTCATTAAAGCTGGCGCAATCCCGGATGATTCGACCGTCCACACGTGGTCAATTTGTTCGCCCGCAAACCGTTTGGCGAATTCCTCACCAACGTGTTTCATCAACTGGGGATCTACCTGGTGATTCAAGAAGGCATCGACCTTCAAGACATCATGTGGTAAAACGGTCCCGTATTGTTTGATTTGATCAATTAATTCTTGCATGGTTTGCTCCTTTACTTGTCGTATTGGTCAAGGTGGTAAGTCTGGATAACGCTAATTAACTTTTTTGCGTAGTCAGGGTCCGTTGCGTAACCAGCCTGCTGGAGGCCCCTGGCTGCCTGCTTGTAATCCTTCGCCTGGGTGACCTGCGAATAGTTCTGCTTGTTAGTATCAGTCCCGGTCAGCATCAGCTGGGTATGGTCCTTGATCGATGCATCCCAAGAATCGTAGACCTTAAAGCGGCCCTTAATCACGATCCACTTGCCATCGACGTACTCCTTCGTCGACATTTCCTTGGAGTTGGGGCCTGTCCCCTTGATACCGAAAAGGTTGTGGTATTGTGAAGCCAGCTGACTGCTACCCCAGTCAGATTCCAAAATTGCCTGGGCAATGGTAATCGACGACAAAACGTGGTAACGGTTCTGCATTGCCTGGGCTTCCGGGGCAACCTGCTTAATGAACAGTTTGCGTGCGTTATTGCGCTTTTCAATAATTTGCTGTTGTTGGTAACGCTGGTAGAGATGATGACCAACGTAGACCCCCACGAAGACAAGCAAAACCACGACAATTAAGGCGGCCAACCTGCTACCCATCTGTTTCTTTTTGCGACTGCTGCGTTTGCGTTTTCTTGCCACGCGCCAGTGCCTCCTTCAATTTATGCTTATTAGGTTTATTTTACCGCAATTATTAAGGACGAAACAAGCATCCGTCTTTTCGCAACAATAAAAACCGTGGTGGCTGGCCACGGTCATTATTCGCCCTACTTGTCCTCCAGCTCACTGACCAGTTTGCCGCCCTTTGCCAAGCGGTTATGGGCTAACTCAGTCAGGACAATGTTGACTCGTTCTTCAGGCACATTGGCGTCCCGCGCAACATCACGAGTAACGTCTTCAACAATCTTCTTCAGCTGTTCTTCGCTCCGCCCTGCCAGCAGTTCAATGTGGATTAATGGCATTGCAATCACTCCTTTAAAGTCGTTAACAATGGTTGCAGTGATTATAGCATACTCCCAACCATTGACAAACTAGCAACCAGCATTTTAGTCCCACCAATTGGTAACCCTTTCATTCTGTTATATAATAAGGATAAGTCAACAAGCTTGGAGGTTACATCATGAAATTATCGACAGCAAATTTTGGGAAACTTGATGGTCGGCAGGTCACCAAGTACACCCTGACTAACAAACACGACGTCAGTATTAGTGTCCTGGACTATGGTGGCATTTGGCAGGCCTTTACGGTTCCCAGTGCTCACGGTCCGCTCAACCTCCTGTACGCTACTAATGATGTTCACACGTACGACGAAACGGCTTCCTTGAATGCTAGTCGAATTATTGGCCGGACGGCTGGCCGCCTTGCCAAGGGGCAATTTACGATTGATGGTCACCACTACCAGGTGGAGACCAACGAAAACGGCAATACCATCCATGGCGGCCCTAACGGTATCGGTGGCGTCATTTGGCACGTGGAACCGCTCGTTGGTGAACACCGCAGTCAGTTGGTGCTTACCTACACTGCTAGTCACGACATCGATAGCTACCCTGGCGACCTGGCAATGACGACCATCTATACCCTGGACGATAATGATGCCGTCACCCTCGACTTTACCGCCCACAGTAGTGCACCAACCCTGTTCAACCCGACATGTCACACCTACTGGAACCTGTCTGATCACGATAACACGATCGAAAACCACCTCTTGCAAATTAACGGGGACCACCACCTGGAGTGTGATGATGAGAAGCTGCCGACAGGCCGCCTTTTGCCAGTCGATTCCACTAGTTTTGACTTTACCCGCTTAAGCCGGTTAGGTAATCATCTCCATTCGATGGAAAAAACTGCGGAAGGTGGCTTTGACGACATCTGGCAAGTCACACCAAGCCGTGCCCGGATGGACTCACCCATTGCCACGCTGGAAGACGGGACGAGCCACCGCCGCGTTGACATTTACTCTGACCGTAACGGCTTGGTCATGTATACCGCCAATAACCTCCACATTCAAGGCTACAACCGTCCCGCCAACCAGTGGATGGCGCTTGCCCTCGAACCACAGACCCTTCCAGATACTCCCAACCATCCGGAATTCGGTGATGTCGTCGTTCGGCCCAACCAACCACGCCACTACCAGATTCGCTACGAATACCACGCCTGACCACCTAACAAGAACGCAAAAAACCACCCGGCAATTTTGCCGAGTGGTTTTTGTATTTGATGGAATTGGCAAAGTTGTCAATTGCCGCCTTAATCTGGTAACCAGATTAACGCTTACTGAATTGACGAGCCTTCCGAGCCTTCCGCAGACCTGGCTTCTTCCGTTCCTTCATCCGAGGGTCACGGGTAAGCAGACCAGCCTTCTTCAGGGCATCACGGAAGTCAGGGTCAACCGCCAGCAGGGCACGGGCAATACCGTGACGAGCTGCGCCAGCTTGACCTGAGAAGCCGCCGCCATGAACGTTAACCAGAACGTCGTATTGACCGTCAGTCTGAGTAACGTTGAATGGTTGGTTAACGATCGCACGCAGACTAGCAAATGGAATGTAGTCTTCGATGGCCTTGCCGTTCATCGTGATCTTACCAGAACCTGGTACCAGACGTACCCGGGCAGTAGAATCCTTCCGACGACCAGTGCCGGTGTATTGTACTTGTTGAGCCATATTTTCCCCTCCTCTTAGATTAAGTTAGTAATGTCAAGCTTTTCAGGCTTTTGAGCTGCGTGGCTGTGGTCTTCCCCAGCGTAAACGTGCAGCTTCATCCCCATCTTGCGACCCAGCGGGGTGTGCGGCAGCATACCCTTAACTGAAGTTTCAATCAACTTAACAGGGTCGTTAGCCTTCAGGTCACCAGCAGTCCGGGTGTGCATCCCACCTGGGTTGTTGCTAATGTGACGGTAGTACAGCTTTTGGCTTGACTTCTTACCAGTTAACTTAACTTCGGCAGCGTTGATAACAATAACAAAGTCACCAGTATCAACGTGAGGGGTGTAAGTTGGCTTGTTCTTGCCGCGCAAAATAGCAGCAACAGTGGAAGCTAACCGACCCAGGGAAACATCCTTGGCGTCGACAACGTACCACTTGCGATCAACTTCACCTGGTTTTGCCATGTATGTCGTTCTCACGATTAGTTCCTCCAATTTTTGTGTTCTTTAACAACGTAATAAGATTCCGGGGCTTATCAGTGGTCAAAGAATACCGCCTATTAGTTTACCTGTTTTCTCCCTGGCCGTCAACACTTTGCTTCCCATAATCAACACTAACCAAGTATAGTCCAGATGCTGGTGCTGTCATCCGTGCCTGTTCCCGGTCCTGGGCCGCCAGTACGCGCGGAACATCGTCGGCCGGGCGCTGGTTACTACCGATCTCAAGCAAAAAAGCAACCATAATTCGGACTTGGTTGTACAAGAAGCCATTGCCGGTAAACTCAAAGATTACTTCGCGGTCGTGCTGATCATAAAAGACGTGTGCTTTTTCCACCGTCCGGACATTGCTTTTGGCTTGGCTCCCCGAGGCCACAAAGCTCGTAAAATCATGCTGACCAACAAAGTCCTGAGCGGCGCGGTCCATTTTAGCAACGTCAAGTGGGTACTTATAATGGGCCGTGTAGTTGCGTTTAAAGGGATCAACAAAATCTCCCTGCACCACCCGGTAACGGTAGGTTTTACGGTGCGCTGAAAAGCGGGCATGGAAGCTTGGTGAAACTTCCTCAGCCCGTTTTACCAGAATATCTCGCGGCAAGAGACTGTTGAGGGCTTTGCGCATGGAATCACCGCTCAGGTGAAATGGGCAGTCAAAGTGAGCCACCTGGTTCAACGCGTGCACCCCGGCGTCAGTCCGTCCCGACCCGACCACGTTCAACGGTGGCTGGGGATGTTTAGCAATCTGATTAACAACATCTTTCAGGGTCTGCTCAACCGTCCTTTGGTGGGGTTGGATTTGGAACCCAGAAAAGTTAGTGCCATCATAGGCAAAGGTAATTTTATAACGATACATTTTCTCTCCTACGATAAAACGACGACCACCACGGACCGCCCCTTTTTCTTCATTACTTTCCCATGGTCGTTAACGACCGGCATACCAGGAAAATCACGGTCACGGCAACCATCAACGCCACGGCAACCCAGTCACGCTTTTGCCACTCCAGGAGCCGGTACTTGGTCCGTTGCCCGTTCGGATCGTAATCGCGGGCGTCCATCGCCACTGCCAGCTCTTCTGCCCGCTGAAACGAAGCAACGAAGAGCGGGATCAAAACGGAGACAAATCTTTTGGCGCGCTTCCACAAGTTCCCTTCGTCAAAGTTGGCGCCCCGTGCCCGTTGAGCGTTCATAATCGTTTCAACCTCATCAAAGATTGTCGGGATAAAACGCATGGCAATGGACAACATTAACGACACCTGCCCCACCGGAACGTGGAAGATTTTGAGTGGCTTCATAAGTGATTCCACAGCGTCAGCCAACTGCAGCGGCGGCGTAGCAACAGTCAGCACTGTCGACGCCAAGATTACCAGGGTAAAACGTGCAAAGACCATGCCAGCATCTGCAATCCCTCCACTTGTCAGGTGGAACGGTCCCCAGTGCCAATACGTCGCTCCACCAGAACTGAAGAGTAACTGGACGATCACCGTAAAGGCAATTACCCATGCCATGGGCTTCAAGCCGTGCCAGTACATGCGAAACGGTACCTTTGTGACAACAATCATCAGGGCGAGGATTAATGTTAGCCACAGGTTTTCCCCCAGGGTTTTCGCCAAAAACACCAGTACCACGTACCAGCAGACCACCAGCAACTTTGCTCGCGGGTCGAGGCGATGAAACCGTGAATTGGTGGGAACGTACATCCCAAGCACTACCCGGTTATTCATCCTGATCGCGTCCTTTCAGTTGAGCTGCTAATTTGTCGGCCAGTTCGTCGATGGTTAATGGGACCGTTCCTGGCAAACGGACCCCGCCATCGCGCAAGGCATGGTCGAACACCACCGCCGTTGGCCACCGGAGTGCATTCTCAGCAAGTAGTTTCTTATCGGTAAATAATTGCCGTGGTTCACCCTGAAACGCCAACCGGCCATGGTTGATTACCACCACCTGATCAGCATAGGCCGCCACTTGTTCCATCTGGTGAGTCACCAGCAGAATTGTCGTCCCCTGACGGTGCAGGTGGTCGACCAATTCAAGCATCTGCATGGCCCCTTGTGAATCGAGGCCCGCCGTTGGCTCATCGAGAATCAGCAGTAGCGGCTTCATTGCTAATACTCCCGCAATGGCCACGCGCCTCATCTGGCCACCGGATAGGTCGAATGGTGATTGCTGATCAAATTCCTCACCCAGGCCGACTGCTTGTAATGCCTGCCGTGCGTTCTGCCGTGCCTCTGTCGGTGACTGGCCATTATTCAGCGGACCAAACATGACATCTTCAATTACCGTTTCAGCAAACAACTGTTTTTCCGGTAGTTGGAAAACAAACCCGGTAGTAGACCGTAACGCTGCTAACTGGCGACGACTGCTCGATGGTGTCACCGTCGCCCCGTTAACGGTCACCGTGCCCTCAGTGGGTCTCAGGAGGCCATCAATCAACTGCATGATGGTCGACTTGCCACTCCCGGTATGGCCAACGACGGCCGTATATGACCCGCGTTTGATCCGCAATGACAAGTCAAATAGTGCCTGGTGGGCAAATGGTGTGCCAGCCTGGTAAGTAAAGCTAACATTCTTCAAGTTAACTGTGAACAAAGCCATTCCACCATCCTTTGACCATCCGTTACCCTTGTGGGAACCGCGATCCCCCGTTTTTCCAACGCTAATTTTAACCGGCCAGCAAAAGGCGCAGCTAGTCCCAATCGCAGCAAGCCGGCGGCATCACTCAGCACCTGGTCTGCTGGCCCCAGTTTGACCAGGTGACCATCATTGATAATGATTATCGAATCAGCTGCGAGTGTTTCCATTGCGTCGTGGGTAATCGAAATAATTGTCATTTGTCGTTCGCGCTGTAGTTTAACTAGCAGACGGTCAATCTGCTCACGGCCAGCCGGGTCCAACATGCTGGTTGCCTCATCCAGAATTAAGATATCTGGTTCCATGGCGAGTACGCCAGCAAGAGCTACTCGCTGTTTCTGCCCGCCTGATAAACTGGCTGGTTGGGCATCAATCAGCTGTGACATCCCAACCAAATCAAGACTTTGCTCAACCAGATCCTGCATTTTTTCACGAGGAACCTGGTGATTCTCCAAACCAAAAGCAACGTCCTCACCAACAGTGGTGCCAATAAACTGGTTGTCTGGATTCTGAAAAACATAGCCAATCCGATGACGGATCGCCACCACGTGGTCGTCATCCATCGGCATTCCCGCTACGGTTAACGAACCAGCTGTTGGCGCCAGCAACCCGTCTATCAAACGGGCAAGGGTACTCTTACCACTACCGTTATGACCAATAATAGCGGTCCACTGGCCGGCCGGGATCGTCAGGCTTACCCTGTCAAGTGCTGCCTGACCCTCCGCAGTATAGCGGTAAGTCAAATCTTTTGTTGTGACGATCGCCGCCATGCAATCCCGCCTTCCTCATTAATCACTGATACCCATTATACCGAAAAAAAGGGTATAAAAAAACCACTTACAATCAGGGTGCGCGGGAAACCCGCCTTCGAGCTAGACTAAGGCAATGCCCATCATCGTAACGCTCTATACCACAGATTGCAGTGATTCTTTATTACGCGTTATTCAGTTAATGAATAACTAGTCGACCAGTGATACTAATGCCATCGGTGCAGCATCACCACGGCGTGGCATCATCTTAACCACGCGAGTGTAGCCACCCTGACGGTCCTTGTACTTCGGGCCAATTTCGTCAAACAGCTTTTGCAGTGCAGTTTGTACCTTGATGTCGTCGCCATTTTCCTTAACATCAGCAACAGCATCACGAACAAAGGCAGCAGCACGACGACGTGAACTCAGATCGCCCTTCTTAGCGAGCGTAACCATTTGGTCCATCGTACGACGAACTTCCTTAGCACGTGCAACAGTCGTCTTAATTTGGCCATTGATGATCAGTTCAGTAGTCAGACCACGTAATAAAGCTTTACGTTGTGAACTGGTCCGTCCTAATTTACGATAACTCATGAAGTGGTTCCCTCCTTTGATCGGTAATGGTTAGTCTTCCTGGCGGAATGTTACGCCAAGGTCAGCCAACTTTTCTTTGATTTCTTCAAGAGACTTTTGACCTAAGTTCCGAACCTTCATCATATCGCTTTCGGTCCGTTCAGTCAGGTCCTTAACAGTTTCAATGCCGGCACGCTTGAGGCAGTTGTAAGAACGAACAGACAGGTCCAGTTCTTCAATCGTCTTGTCGAGCATCTTTTCCTTGTGAGTCTCTTCTTTTTCAACCATAACTTGAGTGTTTTGCGCTTCTTCAGTTAGGTTGACAAACATTGCCAAGTGTTCAGTCAAGATCTTAGCGGCTAAACTAACAGCCTCGGATGGCGTCAGTGAACCATCGGTCCAGACGTCCAACGTCAACTTGTCAAAGTCGCTCCGTTGACCAACACGAGCATTTTCGACAGTGTAGTTGACCCGTTCAATCGGGGTGTAGATGGAGTCAATTGGCAAAACACCAATTGCCAGGCCATCCATGCGGGCCTTGTTGTCAGTTGCTGAGACGTAACCGCGACCCTTGTCAGCAGTCATTTGAATATGTAATTCAGCGCCATCAGCGACGGTTGCCAGATGAAGGTCTGGATTTAAGATGGTAACGTCACCGTCACCTTGGATGTCGCCTGCAGTAACGTTTGCAGGACCCTTAACATCCAGTTCCAGATTCTTCTCATCATCAGAATCAATCTTCATTGCAACCTTCTTCAGGTTCAAGATGATCTGAGTCACGTCTTCAGTTACACCTTCAACAGTGCTGAATTCGTGAAGAACACCATCAATTTGGATACTAGTGATGGCGGCACCTGGCATTGAGGCGAGCATCACCCGACGCAGGGAGTTCCCAAGGGTCGTCCCATAACCGCGTTCGAGTGGTTCAACAACAAACTTGCCGTAGTTGTCGTTCTCCTCAACTTTTTGAATGTTTGGTTTTTCAAATTCGATCATTCTACCGTTTTACCCCTTTCAAAACGTGGTCCGCATTTTAACAAAACAACAGTGGGCAGAAAACGTCCGTTGCCGTTGCAAATTAAACACGACGACGCTTTGGCGGGCGAGAACCGTTGTGCGGAACTGGGGTAACATCACGAATAGCAGTTACTTCCAGACCAGTTGCTTGAAGTGCACGGATTGCTGATTCACGACCAGAACCCGGGCCCTTAACTTCAACTTCAACAGTCTTCATACCGTGTTCCATTGCCGTCTTAGCAGCGGCTTCTGAAGTCATTTGAGCAGCAAATGGAGTTGACTTCCGAGAACCCTTGAAACCAAGGACACCAGCTGAAGACCAAGCAACAGCGTTACCCTGAACATCGGTAATCATTACCAGCGTGTTGTTAAATGTTGAGTGAATGTGTGCTACACCAGTTTCAACATTCTTCTTTGCACGACGCTTGCGCGTTCCTTTTTTGGTAGCCATAAAACTAACTGACCTCCTTTTTCTTTAGATTACTTCTTAGCGTTTGACGTCTTCTTGCCTGCGATGGCAACTGCCTTACCCTTACGAGTACGGGCATTGTTCTTAGTGTGTTGACCACGAACTGGCAGACCACGACGGTGACGCATGCCACGGTAAGAACCGATTTCTTGCAGACGCTTGATGTTCATCGTTACTTCACGACGAAGGTCACCTTCAACCTGAAGTTGGTCCACTTGTGCACGGATCTTGTCTTCCTGGTCCGGTGTTAAGTCACGAACACGAACATCTTCTGAAACACCTGCAGCTGCCAAAATCTTCTGAGCAGTAGTGTTACCGATACCATAAATGTAAGTTAAGCCGATTACGATTCGCTTGTCACGAGGTAAGTCGACACCTGCGATACGAGCCATTATTACACCTCCGTTTCTAAACTAAATTACTTGCCCTGACGTTGCTTGTGCTTTGGGTTGGCTGGGCAAATTACCATAACAGTGCCGTGACGCTTAACGATCCGGCAGTGTTCGCACATACGCTTGACTGATGGTCTTACTTTCATGTCAATAATCCTCCACTATTAATACTTACGATTTACTTGAAGCGGAAAGTAATCCGACCCTTAGTCAGATCATACGGAGACATTTCCATCCGTACCCGGTCTCCGGGCAGGATCTTAATGTAGTGCATCCGAATCTTGCCAGAAACATGGGCAAGGACTTCTACACCATTTTCCAGTTCCACTTTAAACATTGCGTTTGGCAAGGTTTCTTTAACCTTACCTTCAATTTCGATTACGTCAGCTTTGGCCACGAAATGGTTCCTCCTTACCGTTCAATTTACGTAAAAGCGGTGGAAAGCCAGAGACTTTCCACTGCGAACTAGACAAAACCTCACAAATAATAGCACAAGATGGCTAGTTACGCAAGTTTTGACTAGTTACAGGTTAACCAGAACTTTACGAACATCCTTGTAAACATCTTCGATTGATTGTTCACCATTGATGTTGTGCAAAACGCCCTGGTTCTTGTAGAAGTCAACCAGTGGTGTGTTCAGCTTGATATTAACGTCTAACCGGTTCTTAACAGTGGCCGGCTTGTCATCATCACGCTGGAAGAATTCGTGACCACCGCAAACGTCACAAGTACCTTCAACCTTCGGCTTGTGGTAGAGCCGGTTGTATGAAGCACCGCAATTCTTACACATAAAACGGGCGCTTAACCGATCAACAAGCACGTCGGGTGCAACATGGATGTTAATGACGGCGTCAAGTTGACGACCATCATCTTCAAGCATCTTATTCAACGCCTTGGCTTGAACAAGGTTCCGTGGAAAGCCATCGAGCATAAAGCCCTTCTTGGTATCATCTTGTGCCAGTCGCTCAGCAACGATTCCGTTGACCACTTCGTCAGGAACTAAGTTACCAGCATCAATGTATGACTTGGCTTTCTTACCCATTTCAGTCTGATTTTTGATTGCGGCACGGAAAATGTCACCAGTTGAAATGTGTGGAATGTTGAAATCCTTGATGATTAGGTCCGCTTGGGTTCCCTTGCCGGCACCTGGCAGACCCATTAAAACGAGGTTCATTGTACTCATTTACCAATTCCTCCTTAAGCTTCTGTATCCGGCCTTTGTCCTTCGCGGATAAAGCCAATATACTCACGCTTCATCGTTAAACCGTTAATCTGACGGTTAAGGTCGAGAGCGATCTGAACGATGATCAATAAGCTCGTCCCACCAAGACCAATTGACTGGCTGAGGTTCCAGATAATGCTGGCAACCAGTGGAATCAGTGAGATCAACCCTAAGAAGAGCGAGCCGACAGTGCTCAGACGCATCAGCAGCCCAGAAACGTACTGCTGTGTTCCCCGACCTGGCCAAATACCAGTAATGTAACTCCCCTGCTTCTGCAGGTTTTCAGCTAGCTTTTCGGGGTTAACCTGAACAAACGCGTAGAAGAAGGTAAAGACAACAATCAAAAAAGTATATAACGCAATCCCCGGGCCAGACTGCATGTTGAAAATTGTTGTCATGACCTGGTACCAGGTATCGCCACCGTGTGATTGTTGGAATGCCATCAAAATGGTTTGTGGCGTTGAGATAAACGAACCCGCAAAGATGACCGGAATAACTCCGGACACGTTAATTTTCAGTGGTAAGTAGGAGCTAGATGGTGCCGTCGTTGTCCGACGGGTGTATTGAATTGGCAATCGCCGTTCAGCCTGCTGAACCCAAGTGACAAAAGCCACAATGATTAGCAGGGCAATAACAACACAGGCAATAAACCCGATTCCCATCCACAGCTGACTACCGTTTTCACCGGTAATTTGGTCATTCCATAGTTGAGTAATACCACTTGGCATCTGGGCAATAATCCCAGCGAAAATCAACATGGAAACACCGTTACCGACCCCGCGCTCGGTAATCATATCACCAAGCCAGGTCGCAAACATCGTCCCGGCTGTTAAGATCAGCCCAATGGTCAAATAAGTTGTGACCGTTGGGTGCTCCACCAGCTTAATTGAGCTCAGCGTGTTAAAGCCGGCCGTGATCCCGATCGACTGAACAAAGCCCAAAACGATCGTTAACCACCTGGTGGCTTGGTTTAACTTCTGGCGCCCAACTTCACCTTGTTTGCTCCACTCAACAAACTTCGGAACAATATCCATCTGCAACAGCTGGACAACAATTTGCGCAGTGATATAGGGGGAAACCCCCATTGCAAATAATGAATAGTTTGATAATCCCCCACCACTGAAAGTGTTCAATATTGACGCCAGCCCAGTCGACGAGATTTGTGTCAGGGCTGCAGCGTTCACACCAGGAACGGTGATCCACGCACCGATCCGGTAGACAATCAACACAAACAGGGTAAAGAGGATCTTTTTACGGATTTCCTTCACCCTGAGAGCATTTGTGATGGCAGTGAACAATTAAATCACCTCAGTTTTACCACCGGCAGCTTCAATTGCAGAAACTGCTGCGGCAGAAAACTTGTTGGCTTTCACGGTCAGCTTCTTGCTGAGCTTACCGTTGCCAAGGATCTTCACACCATTCTTCAGATTTTTAACGATTCCGTTGTCGACCAGCGTCTTAGGCGTTACTTCAGCGCCATCGTCAAAGCAACGGTCCAGCGTTGCCAGGTTAACAATCGCGTATTCTTTACGGCTAATGTTAACGAAGCCGCGCTTTGGCATTTGCCGGTAAAGTGGCATCTGGCCACCTTCGAAGCCCAGACGGGTCTTACCATGAGCCTTTTGACCCTTGGTACCCCGACCAGAAGTGAAACCGTGACCTGATGAAAGACCACGGCCACGACGCAGACGCTTGAAACGTGAGCCGGCAGCTGGCTTTAATTCGTTTAACTTCATTGTGTTCGGCACCTCCTTAATTCAAAGTGATTACTTAACTTCTTCGATTGAAAGCAAGTGGGCAATCTTGAAAATAGCGCCCCGGGTAGCAGCGTTATCTGGCTTGATAACAGAACTACCAACGCGGCCAAGCCCCAGTGCCTTTACAATGGCACGTTGACGTGGTTCACGGTGGGCAACACTATGAACTAAAGTAATTTTAACTTGAGCCATAATTTATGTCCTCCTTATTCAGCCAGGTGTTCAGCGGAAACGCCACGCAGCGAAGCAACTTCATCAGCGCTCTTCAGCTGACGCAGACCATCAAACGTTGCGCGAACAACGTTAACAGGAGTGTTTGAACCGAGACGCTTTGCAGTCATATCGTCAATACCAGCTAATTCCATGACGTTACGAACCGCACCACCGGCGGTAACCCCAGAACCTTCAACGGCTGGCTTCAGAAGAATCTTGCCACCGCCCCAGTGACCAATTACTTCGTGTGGAATAGTAGTACCAACAGTTGGGACAGTAATCAGGTTCTTTTGTGCGGCTGCAGAAGCCTTCCGAATAGCTTCAGGAACTTCCTGAGCCTTACCAGTACCAAAACCAACGTGACCGTTCTTGTCGCCGACAACAACTAGTGCGGCAAAACGAAGACGACGACCACCCTTAACAACCTTGGTG
>NZ_CAKPXS010000016.1 GCF_934202235.1 uncultured Limosilactobacillus sp.
TGCTGAGCTATATTTGGTCATAAAAAATACCCCACAATCATTAGACAATTTTGTCTAACAATTGTAGGGCACTTCAAAAGAAGCGGTCTTTAATGTACTTAGAGCACCATTAGAAAGTGTCCAGGTTAATTTCAACACTTGGGCCGAACGTTGAAGCGATCGAAACGTGTTGAATGTAAGTGCCCTTAACTGATGCTGGACGCGCCTTGATGACGATGTCAGCCAACGTCTTCAGGTTTTCAACCAGTTTATCAGTGTCGAATGAAGCCTTCCCAAACGGAACTGCAACGTTACCATCGCGGTCAGTCCGGTAGGTAACTTGACCAGCCTTGGCGTCAGAAACCGCCTGGGCAACGTCCATCGTTACCGTACCAGTCTTCGGGTTTGGCATCAGACCCTTAGGCCCCAGGATACGGCCAAGACGACCAACAGTTGGCATCATGTCTGGCGTAGCAATTGCCACGTCAAAGTCCAGCCAGCCGTCTTGAATCTTTTCTGCCAAGTCAGCGTCACCGACAAAGTCAGCGCCAGCTTCTTGAGCAGCCTTAGCCTTGTCACCCTTAGCGAACACGATCACAGTCTGGTCCTTACCAGTACCGTTTGGCAGCACAACGGCGCCACGGAGCTGTTGGTCAGCCTGCTTAGTGTCCAGGTTCAGCTTAAATGCTACTTCAACAGTTGAGTCAAAGTTAGCAAAATCAATGTCTTTAACTAATTGCACTGCATCCTTGACAGCGTAAGCCTTGCTGCTGTCAACCTTCTTCAGTGCGTCTTGGTACTTCTTACCACGTTTTTTAGCCATCTGTAGTATTCCTCCTTGCAATTGTGGTCGAACGGAGTTACCTCCCACTTGAGACAGTTGTTCTTTCGGACAACCATCCGGTATCGCTGTCGCTTAGCCTTCGACTTCGAAGCCCATGCTACGAGCAGTACCTTCAATCATGCGCATCGCTGCTTCAACGTCAGCGGCGTTTAGATCTTGCATCTTAGTTTCGGCAATTTCCTTAACTTGATCCTTGGTTACCTTAGCAACCTTCTTCGTGTTAGGTTCACCGGAACCGTGTTGAACACCAGCGGCCTTCTTTAACAGAACTGATGCCGGCGGAGTCTTGGTGATGAAGTCGAATGAACGATCCTCATAAACCGTAATAACAACCGGGATCAGCATCCCCTTTTGATCAGCAGTCCGGGCGTTGAATTCCTTCGTAAAGCCCATGATGTTGATACCAGCTTGCCCTAAAGCAGGACCAACCGGCGGTGCAGGAGTAGCTGCACCAGCAGGGATTTGCAACTTGACAATGTTTGCAACTTTCTTTGCCACGAGACATAACCTCCTTAGTCCGTGATGTGGTCATGATGGGGTCTTGAAATTTACCCCTCCCACAGTATGTCAAACACATACCTTAGTAGATTATCACATTTTCGCCTAAAGAGCAATCATCCACCTTCAAAACGAAAAAGCCGGTGGGGATCCCCACCGGCGGTTGAAAATCATTCCTAGTTATTTGAGAGGTTGTCTAACCAGTCCTTCACCTGGCTTGTTAACCGTCCCCACAAACCATCAAAGCGGGAATCTTGCTTTAGCTGCTGAACATCCTGCTTAGCTTGACTAGGATTTTGGGCAATGTTTCGTGCCGTATCAGTGATCACCTGAACTTTTTCTTGACCAGACTGACTCAACTGGTTCTTCAAGTCGTTGTTTTGCTGTTCCAAGTTACTGAGACGGTCCCGCAAGTCCTGTTGGTTATGGTCCTTTTCATACTGGGCCACTGCACCCGTCAGCGCTGCCAGCTGCTTTGCCAGCTTTGCATTCTCACTGCTTAAGTGCTTGATACTGCTGGAGTTTTGTTTTAATTGGCTCGACTGCGACTCGTTAACCCGCTGTTGAGCAACATTGCGTTGGTGACTGCGAACACCAAAGAAGATCGCCAGCAAAAGGATAATGATGATAACGACCGCAATCAGTCCCTTGTGGCCTTTTTTCTTCTTTTGATTATTGTGCATCGTCTGCTCCTCACTAACCTGATTGCCACTCCTCATCGGTGTAACATCAGCTTCAATACTTTTAGTGGCCGTGTTCCCATGTTGGTCCACGGCCGTGAGGACAACCTGGTAAGTTCCCCTTTGCCGAAAGTTAACCTGGGTCCGGTTAACGGAAAGGCTCTCCGTAATGTCCTTGCCACTTTCGTCAGTAACATATACCCCTAAGCGCTGAATAATTTCAGCGTCCGTCAAGTCGCGGTCGAGCGGCCAGTCGAGAATATTACGCTGAGTACTAATGTTTGGTTTCATAACTGCACCTCCATCAAAGTCACGTTCAGCGTACCCTTTTCGTACTGAAAAAGCAATGACCTTAAAAAAGATTTATTATTCAAGAAAAGCGGGTTGTCAAAACCCGCTTCATTATTTAATCATTAACACTGTCGATCTGGTTAAAGCCCAGTTCGGTAGAGGTTGAACGGCCAAACATATCGATGTCTACCCGCAGCTTCATCTTTTCGTGGTCGACTTCAGTGACCTTCCCCGTCAGGTCAGCGAATGGCCCGGCAATGATCTTCACTTCGTCACCAACATTTACATCGATATCGGTTTGCGGAACGTCTTCACCCATCCGCTTCATAATCCGATCAACTTCTTCTGGCAGCAGTGGCGTTGGCTTCGACCCACCACCGTGCGAGCCCAGAAAGCCAGTTACGCCGGGCGTATTTCTGGCGATGTACCAAGCCTGGTCCGTCATAATCATTTGTACCATCACATAGCCAGGGAACGTCTTTTCAACGGTTTCCTTCGCTTCGCCGTCCTTGACGGAACGAACCGTTTCTTCAGGAACGACAACGTCAAAAATGTAGTCCTGCATATTCATCGACTGAACACGGGACAAGAGGTTGCTTTTAACTCGGTTTTCGTAGCCAGAGTACGTGTGTAAAACGTACCAACGCTTTTCATTTGTTTCCACTGTTTTCTCCTCGTTTATTACCAAAATAAAAAACTTCGCATCACACGAAGTTTCGACCTGCCATGATTATAGCAGATAACGGCGGTTACTGCCACCGCTACTTAACAAAGAGCAACATTCCGCTCTTAATAATCCAGTCAACCAGCGCAAAAAAGAGCACGAAAAAGATCGTTAATGAAATCACGATCGATGTATCTCGCCGGTTTTCCTTGGCTGTTGGCCAAACAACCAGGTGCATTTCATGAAAAACACTCTTGATAAACTTCAAGTTTCCTACCTCGCTTCACGGTGGATTGTATATTCCCCACAATGCTTGCAAAACTTCCGCAACGTCAGCCGCTGCGTCTCGTTCGAACTGGTGGTTGTGACATAGTTATGTGCGCCGCACTTGGTACATTCCAGCGCCACTTTTCTTTTGCTCATCATCCCACCTCCACACGAGAGATAGCTTATCACGTTTGGCCAGTCTTTTTCAACTCCCACCCACTAATCAGCAAGGTCACGGGCCTTTTTACGAGCACGGGCCAGCGCCGAAGTTGCCTGGCTTGGCTGACATTCTACTTTCACCGCGATTTCGTTAATCGTGTAACCATGAATCCATAAAATGAAGACTTCAGCTTCCAGTGGCGAACAACTCGTCAGTAACTGGTGAAACCGTTCGCGGACCATTACCACTTTCCCCGGAGCACCATAAGTGCCCTGTTCATATAAGTATTGCTCCTCAGCTTCGCCGATACTACTGGTGATTTCTGATGGTATCCGTTTACTAGCCGACTGGCTGCGATAAAGGTCCCGCGCCCGGTTAATCAACGCGCGCTTGTAAAACCAGCAGAAGCGAACCATTGTGTCAGCATGGTACTGACTAACCACCCGCATCATGGTAATCCACGCTTCCTGACGCCAGTCGTCGTAGTCGTACGTACAGATTTTATTGTTGTGCCACTGTTTTTTCACCAGTGGTTCGTAACGTGCAAACAACTCCTTAATGCACTGCCGGTCGCCAAACTTAGCACCGCTGATCAACGTCAACTCATCCTGATTTTCTTCGATGAAAGATCTCAAATTCATAATAAAAGACCAATCCTCTCCAGTAAAAATTATTCATGGCTTGACTGGTCATCCAAAGAAATCCGTGAAAGGGTTTCATCACAACATCTCTTCATCAAAGACACTATTAAAGGTTCTCCGCATTGTAATTAAAACAATGTGACCGCCTTCATGACATTAATTAAAATAACAGATCATTGGTCTAGTTACAAGCTAAAATTTAAGCTGATGTGGAGTTTGGTTAGTTAAAGCACACCAAAAACACGGCCCTGCTGAAACAAGGCCGTGTTAAAAATTTTTCTTAATTCAACGGGTGACGACTACTGAACCCTTGATAAATTAACAGGCTGGCAGCCACACTGGCATTCAAACTCTGGACGTGGCCAACCATCGGGATTGTTAACATCTCATCGCAGGTCTTCTTCATTAATGGGGAGATGCCCTTGCCTTCATTACCAATGACGACTGCCGAGGCGCCCTTAGCATCCCACCGCCGGTAATCCGTCCCCTTCATATCAGTACCGAACAGCCAAACGCCCCGTTCTTTGAGCTCTTCTGCAGCCTGCACTAAGTTATTGACCCGGGCCACCGGGACATGTTCAAGCGCACCAGCCGCAGTTTTGGCAACAACCGAAGTTAACCCGACTGACCGCCGTTTCGGGATAATCACCCCGTGCACCCCAGCCGCATCCGCCGTCCGTAAGATTGACCCCAGGTTATGAGGATCGGCTAATTGGTCCAAAATAACGAAAAATGGGGTTTCATCACGCTGCGCTGCCTGCTCAAACAAGTCGTCAATAGTGGCGTACTGGTAAGCGGCCACTGCAAGCACCACTCCCTGGTGATTTTCGTGGTTCACCAACCGATCGAGTTTAGCTTTGGGCACGTTGGTAACTACCAAGTGGCGCTTCTTGGCCAGCTTGATGATTTCGCCAATCGCGCCAGCCCGCAAGCCAGATTGCAAAAAGACCTTATTGATAGCCTGGTCAGCCGACTTTAATGCAGCGATCGCTGGGTGGCGGCCAATGATGAAGTCGTCAGTCCTTTCCTGCTTATTCTTCATGTTCAGTCCGCCCCGCTTCCACTTGGTCAATACACCACTGTGCTAACTCATCAATTCGCGCCGTCTCCCCTGCCAATTTAAGGTAGCCAAACAGGGCTTCAAAGCCTGTCGAAATCCGGTACGTTAACACGGAAGTATGTTTGGCGTGAGTGTGACTATTGGCGTTGCGGCCACGCTTAAAGTAGCGCCATTCCTCAGCTGACAAAAGTTCATCTTGTTCCATCAGTTCGACAAGCGCTGCCTGGGCCTTTGCTGAGACGAAGTGAGTCGCCCGCCGCTGGAGCCTGGTTGGCTTAGTCATCCCCGCGTGTAAGAGGTGCTGACGAATATAAACTTCATAAACTGCGTCGCCGAGGTAGGCAAGCGCAATTCCGTTAACTTGTTGGTAATCCTTTGCTTCTGGCATCTTATTCCTTCCTAAACCGCGTTCCTTGCGGTGTATCTTCCAGGATGATTCCCTTCGCCTTCAGCTCATCCCGAATTTCATCACTTCGCTGAAAGTCCTTGGCTGCTCGCGCGTTGTTCCGCTCTTCAATCAGTGCCTTGATTTGGTCATCGTCGATGGTCTCTTCTGCAGCTGAGGATAATTCAATCCCGAACACCGTCATTAGTCGCTGAATTTCCGTCGTCAGCTCAACCAGCGCCGCCCCTTTAACGGTATTACGCTCAGCATAGACGTTGGCATACTTAACAAGCTCGTAAACCACCGCAATCCCGTTTTGGACGTTAAAATCATCGTCCATTGCCGCAATGAACTGCTTATCAAAGGATTTGATCTGCTGGTTTACCTGGGAATCAGCACCATCCACCGCATCCTTTTGTCGGTACGCCAAGTTGCGGATGGCAGTCTTAATATGGCTGAGGTTATTAGCGGCATCCTGTAGGGCCGTCTTTGAGAACTGGATTGGCCGCCGATACTGAGTAGTAGACATGCTAAAACGCAGCACTTGCGGATCAATCTTTTGAACCATGTCGTGGACGGTAACAAAATTATGCAACGACTTGCTCATCTTTTCGTTATCTTCGCCAATCGTCACAAAACCATTATGCATCCAGTAGCGTACAAATTGCTGCCCCGTTGCGGCTTCACTCTGGGCAATTTCGTTTTCGTGGTGCGGGAATTCAAGATCCTGTCCCCCACCATGGATGTCAATTGTCTTTCCCAGATACTTAGTGCTCATAACGGAACACTCAATATGCCATCCCGGTCGGCCCTGGCCCCATGGTGAAGCCCAACTAATTTCACCCGGTTTAGCCGCCTTCCATAAGGCAAAGTCCAGTGGATCTTCCTTTTTCGCCATTTCATCGGCCGTCACGTGGTCGCTTGCTCCCGCTTCCAAGTCATCCAACGACTGGCCTGACAGCTCACCATAATGGGCAAAACGCCGCGCACGGTAGTAAACATCCCCGTCGGCCTCGTAGGCATATCCTTTTGCTACCAGCGTCTTCACGAAGGCAATGATCTCGGTGATGTTATCTGTTGCCCGCGGGTGCATGGTAGCGGGTTCGATATTAAGGGCCTTCGTATCTTCCATAAAGGCCGCGATAAACCGCTTAGCCAGTTCCGGGACGGTAATCCCTTCAGCATTAGCTTCCCGGATCATCTTATCGTCCACGTCAGTGAAGTTGGACACGTATTTGACCCGGTAACCCTTAAATTCCAGGTAGCGGCGAACCGTGTCAAAAGCAACTGCACTGCGGCCGTTGCCAATGTGAATGTAGTTGTAGACCGTCGGACCACAAACGTACATGCTGACCTGACCAGGCACTAAGGGTTTGAACTCTTCTTTTTGACGGGTCAGCGTGTTATAAATCTTCAGCATTTGCGGTACTCCTTTTCTTTGCTAATAAGCTCATTTTAACACAACCAGTTCTTCAAATAGGTAACGGGTTAGTGACGCTGGTCAGCCACCGCTTGAATTCCTGCTTGCCGGCCAAATACCACCGTTTCGGCTATGGAATTGCCACCCAGGCGGTTATTGCCATGAAGGCCGCCAACGACCTCACCAGCAGCGTACAGGCCACCAATCGCCTGACCATTAGCATCCAGCACCCGCGTTTGCGGGTCGGTATGCAAACCACCCATGGTGTAGTGAATTGCAGGAGCCACATGGATCGCATAAAATGGTGCCTTTACCATTTGGTGACGGCCCGTGGCCCGCTGCCACTCATCAGGCCGTTGTTCACCGACCATTTTATTCCAGTCCTGGACCGTCTTGGTTAACTGCTTTGCATCGCTACCAATTTGTTGTCCTAACTGTTGAAGATTATCCGCCTGTTTGACCAGGCCAACTGAACAATAAAAGTCAACCGCCTTGACCCGTTGACGGACGGCTTGGTCAAAGATTAACCAGGCACTCTTGGCTGACAAAGCAAAGATGGCTTCACTCACGACGCGTCTCGTCGCCAGTTCGTTAACAAACCGCCGTCCCTGTCGGTTGACCAAGATGGCCCCCTCGCCACGGACGGCCTCACCAATCAGGTAAGTATGGGCCTGGTCCTGCTGGACAGTCGGGTGAACCTGGATAAAGGACAAATCCCGCACTGCTGCGCCAACCCGTTCTGCTAGCCGCAAACCATCACCAGTTGCTCCCGCTTGGTTGGTAGTTTTCAAACCGCTTAAGTCAGGTCGTAACCGGCTAATTAATTGGGGGTTAGCGCCAAACCCGCCAGTCGCGAGGATGACTGCCTTGGCCTTAATCAATTGCTCTTGTCCATCCCGTTTGACCTGCACACCAACCACCTGCCCATTGGCGGTGAGGAGGTTGGTGACGCGGGTTGCTGTGAGCAACGGCACTTTCCGCTTTTTTAACTGACTTGCTAACCCGCGGACAAGGTAGTTGCCAATCGGCGCTGTTGACTGGGGACGGTGAGTTCGTGGGCGACTCATTCCCCCGGTAATGGTCAAATCTGTCAGTGGTAGTTGGCGTTTAGCTAGCCAGTCAACCGCCAATGGCGCATGTTCAACGAAGAAGCGCAGCATTGCCGGGTCGTTTAAGCGACCACCACCCTGAAAAGTTTCCTGATAAAAGGAGGTCATAGTGTCCACGATCCCGTGCTGCAACTGAACATCCGACTCCGCGGCATTCATGCCCGATGAAGCACGGTTAGTGTTGCCGCCGACCTTGGGTTCTTTTTCGATCACCAGGACACCGGCCCCCAGTTCACTGGCCTGCAGAGCCGCTGTCATCCCTGCACCACCAGCGCCAATTACCAGTACATCATAATGTTCTTCCTTCTTCATTGTCCGCTCCTTTTAACGTTCCACGGTTATGTGATATCGACATTTTATCATCAATCCAGTGGAAAAGTGCGGTTGCGACCAAATTTGCCCCTGCTGGTGAATAATGAAGTTGGTCACCAAAATCAGCTTGCGGCGTCAACCGACCACCGGTAGCCACTAGCGGTTCAACATTAACCACAAAGGGCCGCTTAACCAGCTGCTGGTTAATACAAAAGCGCACCTCAGCGAGGTGCTGGCTAACAGCAGCTTGTTTGGCCGGCAAGTGGAGGTCAAAGGGCGGGATAGTAGTCATCAGCAAGTGACTACCATGTTGGTCAGCCAGCTTGGTTAACCGATCAACACCGTTCACCAGCTGCTGAACCGTTGGCAAGAACGCCGCTTGACTCCACAAGGGGAGCACCAAATCATTGCTACCAACTAGGGCCACGGTGATTTCTGCCGTCCACCGTGGCCGGGCCAACCGGTGCAAGAGGCTCTGCCCAAAAGTGGCAAAGAGGGGTTCGTCATCCGGTGCATCATTTAGTAGGCGGCTGCCCGAGATCGCCGTATTAATTAGCACCACGGGGCGGTCGCTCGCTGCTCGCAGCTGCTTGACCAGTGAATTCGCTACCAAGCCCATTTCCGCAAGTGAATCGCCCGTCACATTCACCGTCAGTGGCTGGTCGCTACTGAAAACCTGCACTCCTTCCAGACAAAACCACCCCTTCCGAGCACCACAGCCTGTTGGTAGTGGCGGGAGGAGCCGGGCCATGCGGCTATAAGTCCCGTTGACCATTCGGGGGTCGTAAGTGCTGGCAAAGTCTGCGTACTTTTGCGGTCGGCTAGCCACCATCCTCACGTATAGCGGCTGACCAGCAGTCACCTTAAATGCGATCGGGTCAGTTATTAAAACTTCCCCCGCCGGGACCACAATGGCAGAACGCTGCGCAGCAGTCACCACCTGGCCATTGCTCATCTGCGGGTTATCAGCGACCACTACCTGCTCAAATACTAGGTTGTGGTCGCCATAGCGATTAGTTAAGCTCAAGCGAATTAAGGAGCCACTAATGCCTACCGTCAGTTTAACAAGTTGGCTTAACTGGGGTAGTTTGAATGGCAAGGACGCAAAGTTATCACAAGTCGAGACGACTGCCCACTGCCAGTTTGGCATCTTGATTACCTCCAAAAAGGGCCGCGTTTGCACGCGACCCATCTTTATTCTTATTGTTGCTGAGAGAGTAAGCTAATAACCTGCTCGTCGGGGATTCCTAAAAAGTACCGTTGTAAGTCGAACTGCTGGAGCGCTTTTTTAATAGTAGCTGGTTCATAATCAAGCCCCACCAGTGCCTGGGCCACTTCATTAACGTCACCAGTACCGAAAAAGTCGCCATACAGGTGGGCAGCGGCAATTTGACCATCTTCCACCTGGTAACGGGCATCAATTGTTCCGGCATCAAAGTGCTTTCGCTTTTTTACCGAAAATTCCGGTGACTTGCCGTAGACCCAGTCCCAGTTAGCATAACGCTGGTCGACTAACTGCTGGATTGCCGCTTGGTCCTTACTCGTCAGCGAGTACTCATTAACCTGCGCCGCCGTCAACGTGGGTACCTGCCAAATACGCTTAATTAATTCGTCACGAAACTGCGCAGTCGTCAGGTGCTGAAACGCTGGAGCAAGGTACTGACGGATATTCGTGACCCGGGAGCGTACCGACTTGATCCCCTTAGACGAAATCTTGTCCTTCGCCACGTGAAGGGCGCCAGCAACCGCGTCAGTGTTCACGTCGTACATTAAAGTACCATGGGAAAAGGTCTTTCCTTGCCGTGAATACATCGCATTGCCAGAAAACTTTCGCCCATCGATGACAATGTCGTTCCGGCCGGTGACCGTCGCGCCAGTTGCTCCCATTTGGTGGAGTGCCGTTACTACTGGCTGAACAAGTTTTTTAAAGTCACCAAAGCGTTGGTCCCTGGCTGGCACCACAAAACTGAAACAGAGGTTGCCAAGATCCTGGTACATTGCGCCGCCACCGGATAACCGCCTCGTCACCGTAATGTGGTGGTCTTGACAGTACTGCTGGTTAATTTCTTCCAGCGTGTTCTGGTTACGCCCAACAATAATGCAGGGCTTTTCAATGTAAAACAGCATAAACGGCACTGGCATTTCATTACTGTTCATCAGGTATTCTTCAGTTGCCAGGTTAACCCGAATATCGTTCGACTTCATTGCAAGGTATTTCATCTTTTCTCCCCTTAATCCTCAACAACTAAATGTTGGTTGGCATTCCTAAGCCGACGTCAGCACAGTCCATCAGGGTCTCTGATAAGCTGGGGTGCGGGTGGATGGTCAGTGCCACGTCTTCCACCGTGCAACCGCACTCAATGGCTAACGTCAGCTCACTAATCAGGTCAGCGGCATCGGGACCTACGATTTGTGCACCAACTAACTGCTTGTTGTCGTCATCTTGGTAAACCATCCGCACAAAGCCGGTGGCTTGATCCATTGAAACCGCTCGTCCGTTGGCCATAAATGGGAACTGGGCCGTTTTAACCGCCATTCCCTGGTCAGACGCTTGTTTAGCAGTTAAGCCGGTCGTCGCGATGGGGGTATTCACATAGCAAACTGCCGGCATGGCGTGATAATCCACAACCGATTTCAACCCGGCAATCGCTTCAGCAGCAACTTTTCCTTCATAAGAAGCTTTGTGGGCCAGTGCCGCTCCCGGGACGATATCACCAATTGCAAAGATGTTCGCCTGGTTGGTCCGCCCTTGCGCATCAACCTTAATCAAGCCGTGGTCATCCACGTCGATCCCTGCCTGTTCTAGTCCCATCTCCTGCGTGTTAGGCTTCCGCCCCACGGCAACGACGACGTAATCGGCATTAATCCTGTGTTCCTGGTCATCCTTCGTGTAAACAACTTCGACATGATCACCAGCATCAGTGGAGTTCTTGGCCATTGCACCAGTAACGATGTCAACGTTGTGGTCAGCGAAGTCTTTCTTCACCACCTTAACCAAGTCGGCCTCGTAGTTCGACATGATTTCTGGCATCCCTTCCAGGATGGTAACGTGGGCACCATAATTGGCGTAAGCCCCGGCCAGTTCGCAACCAATGTAGCCACCACCGATAATCACTAGTTCATTTGGCACAGTCGTCAAGTCCAGCGCCCCAGTGGAGTCGAGGACTCGTCCGCCAAACTGAAAGTGTGGTATTTCAACCGGGTGACTGCCAGTCGCAATGATCAGGTGCTTAAAGGTATAAGTTTGGGCCTTCTCATCTTTAATCACCCGCAGGCTATGGGCATCCTTTAAAAAGGCGTTGCCCCAGATGACATCAATGTGGTGTTTCTTGAACAGGTATCCCACCCCACTGGTCATCTGGTGAACCACTTTGTTTTTAAACTCGTGGGCTTTTCCCATGTCAAAGCGAACGTCTTTACCTTCAATCCCCATCGAAGCAGAATTAAGTGCTGTCTGGTAGTTATGGCCGACCTGAATCAGGGCCTTCGACGGGATACAGCCAACGTTCAAACACACTCCGCCGAGAAATTCTCGTTCAATCACGGTCACTTTCTGCCCGAGTTCAGCAGCGTGAATGGCGGCGACGTAACCACCAGGTCCCGCCCCAATCACGACGGTGTCTAAGTCAATTGCAAAATCGCCAACAACCATCAACCATCACTCCTCACTAAGCTTCCATTAACAACAATTCGGGATCAGCCAGCAATTCCTTGAGGCGGTTCATCGCCCGTTGGGCAGTCCCACCATCAATAATGCGGTGATCAACCGTCAATGATAACTTGAGCACCTTGGCAACCGTGACGCGCCCATCCTTTGCAACTGGTTCGTCGGCAATCCGGCCCATCCCCAGAATAGCAACTTCCGGCCAGTTAATCAGCGGCGTAAAGAAGCCCCCGCCAATTGAACCAATGTTGCTAATGGTCATCCCCGTATGAGCCATTTGGTCATGACTCAGCTTGCCATCCTTTGCTACCTGGGTGTTGTCCATAATTTCACCGGCAATTTCAAAGAGGCTCTTCGTATCAGCATGCTTGATATTCGGGACGTAAAGCCCGTGGTCGGTGTCAGTCGCAATGCCGACATTGATGTAGTCGCGGTAGTGAATCTCGTGATTTGCCATGTCAACTTTGGCATTGAAGACCGGGTACTCCTTCATAATGGCCGCTAATGCCTTTACCAGGTAAGCCATAAAGGTCAAGTGAACACCGTGCTTCTTTGCCAATTCCTTATACTTCTTGCGGTGATCCCACAGTTGGTCAACGTCAACTTGGTCAAAAATATTGATCATTGGGATCTCTGCCACAGACTTAATCATGGCCTTGGCCGTCGCCTTGCGAACCGGCGACATCTTTTCGTCATGTTCTGGCCAGCCATCGCTAGCGGCCGGTGTTGGCGTCGTCGTTGCTGGCGACTTTGCAGGTGCAGTATCAACAACCACGTCCTTGGCGAGGAACTTGTCAATGTCGGCCTTCAACACCTGTCCATGGTTCCCGCTGCCAGTAATTTGCGATAAGTCAACGCTGTGGTCACGGGCGTACTTACGGACTGCTGGCATCGCCAATACTGGCAACTGATGATCTTGCTTAGCCGGTGCCGGGGCAGCCGTGGCTTGTGTTGGCTGGTTGCTTGTCGCCTGCGGAGCTGATGGTGCCGTTTCTTGTTTTGGTTGAGGGGTAGGAGCAGCGCCTGCCTCAACGTTGCCCTGCCCATCAGCGACGGCTAGTTCAACCAGTACTTGACCAACCTCAGCCGTTTCACCTTCTTGAACCAGGATCTTGGTGACCTGGCCGTCAACCGGCGACGGAATTTCTTCAACTGACTTGTCGTTTTCAATCTGAACCAGGTCACCGTCCTTTTTGACCTGGTCGCCAACCTTGACGTGCCATTCACCAATGGTTCCTTCGGCAATTCCTTCACCAATATCCGGTAATTTAAACTGATATGTTTCGCTCATAAGTCCACCCCGTTTTTAAAACTGTACAGTTGCTTTAACCTGGTTGATAATATCCTGCTTATTTGGGAGCCAGGCTTTTTCTGCCTGGGCAAACGGGTACGGCGTATCAGGTGCCGCCACCCGCGCAACTGGCGCATCCAGCGACAAGATTCCTTTTTCGGCAATCAGCGCGGCAACGCTAGCTGACACTCCGGCCTGTTTCTGTGCTTCCTGCACCAGGACCACCCGCCCTGTCTTGCGGACTGATTCCAGGATGGTATCCTCATCGAGCGGCGCCAGTGTCCGCAGGTCAAGAACTTCCGCATCAATCCCTTCCTGAGCTAATTGTTCGGCTGCTTGGAGTGATTCGCGAACCATGTAGCCATAGGTAATGATTGTCACGTCCTTGCCTTCCCGTTTAATTGCCGCCTTATCTAGCGGAACGGTATAGGCGTCAGCCGGTACTTCTTCCTTAAAGGACCGGTAAGCCTTCATGTGTTCTAAGAAGACAACCGGGTCATCCGAACGAATGGATGAAATCAGCAGTCCCTTGGCATCATACGGCCCACTCGGACAAACCACCCGTAATCCGGGCACCTGGGCAACTAAGCCTTCAAAACTGTCGGAGTGTAATTCCGGCGTATTGACACCGCCACCGAAGGCCGAACGAATCGTGACCGGCATCTTCCGGCTACCACCCATCCGGAAGCGTTCGCGGGCGAGTTGACCAGCAATTTCGTCAAAGGCCTCGAAAACGAAGCCAAAGAACTGCAATTCCGGAACCGGCCGGTAACCTTGCAGCGCCAACCCGTTGGCCAGCCCAATAATCCCGGACTCGGCTAGCGGGGTGTCAAAGACCTGGTCTTGCCCGTGTTTTTCTTGCAGCTTATCGGTTGCCCTGAAGACCCCGCCGTTTTTACCGACGTCTTCACCGAAAACCAGCACCTTCGGATCACGACTGAGTTCTTCATCTAAGGCGGCAGTAATCGCCTTTACCATTGTCATTTTGGCCATTTTACTTTGCCTCCTTCTGCTGATAGTCGTCAATCTGCTTTTGAATTGCCGGTGGCGTCTCCACGTATTCATTCTTCAGGAATTCGGATACTTTTTGTTCCGGCTGACTCTCAACCTGTTTCATTGCCGCATCAACTTCTGCGGAGACCTCAGCGATGTAGTCTTTTTCCTGCTGGTCATCCCAGAGGCCCTTGTCCTCCAGGAACTTCCGCATTCTGACCAGGGGGTCCTTAGCGTGCCATTGTTGTTCTTCTTCCGCTGTCCGGTAACGGTGAGGATCATCCCCGGAGAGGGTGTGCGGCCCATAACGGTAGGTCAGTGTTTCAATCATGATTGGACCATTCCCCGCCACAATCCATTCACGGGCCTGACGCGCCGCTTCATAAACGGCCAGCGCATCCATCCCGTCAACCTGGAGACTAGGAATCCCAGCCGCCATTGCCTTTTGCGAGAGGGTCTTAGCAGCTGTCTGTTTGCTCCGGGGAACCGAAATTGCGTAGAGGTTGTTTTGAACCATGAAGAGTGCTGGTGCCTGGTAAGCTCCGGCAAAGTTCATCCCCTCATAAAAGTCACCCTGCGAGGTCCCACCATCACCAGTATAGGTGTATGCCAGATTGGCTTTCCCATTTTTCTTAATCCCTAGGGCAACCCCGGCTGTTTGCACGTACTGGGCACCAATAATGATTTGTGGTGGTACTGCCTGAAAATCGTCAGGGTAGATATTACCAGCAACATGGCCCTTGGACCAAAGGAAGGCTTTCCAGAGAGGCAGACCATGCTTGACTAGTTCGGGAACGTCCCGGTAACCAGCTAACAGGAAGTCACCTGGTTTCATCGCGTAGTTAGATCCCATCTGACTAGCTTCTTCCCCACTAGTTGGTGCGAAAAAGCCGAGCCGGCCCTGACGGTTCAGCTTAGTTGTCCGGTCGTTAATTACTCGTGACCAAACCATCTGCTTGAACAAGTCCACCAGTTGATCATCACTCAAATCGGGCATCAGCTCACGATCCACTACCTGACCCTTTTCATCCAGCACTTGGAGTGGCTGGTCAGTGGGCGTTCGCTTCAACTTTTCAAAATCTATTTGTTTCATCCAAAAACATCCCCCTTTGGCAGAGACGGTCAAAAACATTTAGTGTAGCGCTTACAACTTTCATTGTAATGTTTTTTTGTAGTGGTTCAACCATTGTGGTGATCTGCACGAAGTTAAAAGCACTAACGGCGGTAATTATCACCCGACAAAGAGGCAAAATTATTTTTTCATGTGAACAAACGATCAACGATGGTGATAGTTGACAACCGCGCTAAAATACAAGTAATTATTTCTTGCAGAAAGGAACAGCATTCATGAATCGTCATCTCGATATTTTTAAGCTCAGCCAGGTCACTATTCGCCGGTCAAAAAAGGAATTGAAACAGCAGGGTGAACACCAGCGTCACCTCATCAGCCCACTTCTGCTCGGCGACTATGTGCCAGTTGACCGTGATCCGGTCGAACTGATTAAAATGACGGAAGCCAACATGATTCCCGAACTGTTACCACTGCGTCACCAGCGAATGTCCGCCAGTCCCTTTGCCTTTTATCGCGGTACCGCTGACCTGATGGAAGACGACCTAAAGGCGCAAAACCAAAGTATGATTCCGACCATTATTTGTGGTGATGCGCACCTGAATAACTACGGTTTTTACGCCTCACCGGAGCGGCAATTATTGTTCGACCTCAATGACTTTGACGAAGCACGCATCGGCAACTGGGAATCAGACCTCAAGCGTCTCTTAGTGAGCATCCTGCTCGCGGGGAGTCAAAATGGTTATCCGGATGATGATTTGCACGACCTCTGCCGACGGGTGGTGAAAGTTTACCGCAAAGCCATCAAGTACTCCTACCACCAGTCGTTAACCAGTCGGTTTTATTCCAGTTATGAAATCAACGATATGATGGTCCAACTCCACGAAGCAGATAGCCTCACCGAATCTTCACACCTCGCCCGCATTCTCCAAAAAATTAGGGTCAAGAGTTCCAAGTCGAATTCGCAAACCATTGTCGAGAAGAAAACCATTAAGGGCGCTGATGGCCGACGCCATTTTATTGAGAATGCCCCCCGCGCCAAACACGTGGACGAAAAAACTTACACTGAAATTGTCAATGGCTTTTACGAGTACCGCAACCACTTGTCAGCCGATGTCAAGGTCCTGCTGGCCAATTACACGATTATCGATATTATCCGCTATAGCGTGGGCGTCGGCAGTTTTGGTACCCGCTGCTACCTCGTCCTGCTTTGTGGCAACGACGGCACCCACCTTGTCTTGCAGATGAAAGAATCGCTACCACTGCGTTATAACCTCCTGCAGCTAACCGTCGATGATGTCATCCGCCGCTCCATCAATGCCGGCAACCGGATTGTCACCGCCCAGAAAGTGTTGCAATCATCGTCTGATCCTTTTCTGGGAAGCACTAGCTTTGGTCACCGTTCCTACTACGTTCGCCAGTTCCGGGATATGAAAGAATCGATTGACGTCGGTAAGCTGGACTGGGAAGGCTTTGTCCTCTACTCTGAGATCTGTAGTTTTCTGCTTGCCAAAGCGCATTTTCAAAGCCCCACTGCCCCGATGATCCGCGGTTACTTAAAGGGGCAAAAGAAGGTTGACGTCGCCCTGGCTGATTGGGCCACCCACTATGCTCAGCAAGTTAACAAGGACTATGCCGCATTCTTAGCCGCGCTCGACAACCATCACCACTTACACTAATTATTAAGTTCATTTTCAACACCATTTCCTCGCGAAGTGGTGTTTTTAAGTCGATAACTTTTTTCTCGTAAAAGCGGTTTTACTTTTCTTAGTTATCAAGCTATCATAAGGGTGTAACCTAAACTTACAGAAGGGAGCGACTGAAAATGGACGACTTTTCATCAGATAATTATACTCGTGGTAATGGCCTCAACCGTTTTCTAGCGAAGACCTATGGGTTAATGTGCTTAGCGGTCTTCATCTCAGCGGTCACGGCTTCACTGGTCATGAACGTTTACGCTGATCAGTTCACTGCATTTATTTCGAATAGTCGGTGGGGCATCTGGCTCATCATTTTATTGCCAGTTGCCCTCACCTTTATTATCAGCTTTGATGCGACCCGCAACCCCTTTTTAAGTCTGGTCCTCTTAGCCATCACTGCCATTGTTTACGGAATCACCTTCTCGTTCATTGCTGAGGCCTATACTGACGCTAATATTGCCACCGCTTTTGTTTCGGCTGCTGGTGTTTTTTTCACAATGGCGTTAATTGGTACTTTCTCCAACCATAATTTCACGCGGTTGGGCGCCTATGCCAGTGCAGCCCTTATTGGGTTAATTATTGCAATGATCATCAACTGGTTTTTCCGCAACCCGACCATTGATTACCTGCTGTCTTTTATCGCCGTCGGGATCTTCACCGCTTTAACCGCCTGGGATGCTCGTCAGATGAAAAACATTTTCTTTCGTTATGGTAGTAGCCAGCAAACACCCGGTCTGGCCATCGTCGGCGCCCTGCAGCTCTACTTGGACTTTGTTAACCTCTTCGCTAACTTTTTAACCATCTTTAGCTTCGGCGATAGTCGCTAATCATTCTCCCCATAACTAACCAGCCCCCGGTAATGGCTTGATGCTATTGCCAGGAGCTATTTTCAGCTAGACGATTATGAACAACTATCCACATCGCCAACTGAGCAAATTTAAGAAATCGTTTTCAATCAATGCTTTTACCGCGTTATACTAGCTGTAATTAACTAAGGAGGAAAACCACATGCGTCAAGATATTATTCATGATCCGGCCAAAATCAGCTGGATCCTCAACCAATGTAACATTTTGCACCTTGGTTTAACCAACAATCATGGAGCCTACGTTGTCCCTGTCCACTACGGTTTTATCCAGCAAAATGATGGTAATTTCATCATCTATGTTCACGGCACTGGTGATGGTGAAAAGGCCGCCGCTCTCGATGCTGGTCAACCCATTGGCTTTGAAGTCGACCACGGCCACGAAAATCTGGTCTATACTCCACCGTCACCAGAAGAGTTCGACCCTTCTTTCATGAGTGTTATTGGTAACGGTCTTCCCGAACGAATCAATAATCCCCAAGCAAAGGCCAATGCCCTCAAAGCCATCATCCACCATTACATGGCCAAGAGCCCGGTCGCAATTCTTCCGGAAGAAATCAAGGAGATCCACGTTTGGCAGATCAAGGTCAGCAACATTACCGGACGCGTTGGGAATCCCACGAAGTCACAGCAACAGGCACTCCACCTCGATCAACCGCTTCATCGTGGTAAACACTACGATGAAAATGGCGGTCTGCTTTATGACGACTTCACTGACCAGCCAGAAAATAATGACGAGCAAAGTGACGCTTCGACCGGCGCATCCTCAACTGACAATTAATCAAACTAGTCAAAACCACCAGCAACTGTCTGAAAAGGCAGCTACTGGTGGTTTTCTGTCTTTAATTCTCTGCCGACTCATCGCCAGCAAACCTAGCCTTAATCACAATGTCATCAATTTCCTGACTATCACCCTTCAGCATCTTCAGGAGCACCGCTGCTGCCCGCTCCCCCATATAAGCAGGATTTTGCGAAATCACCTGGGCGTAGGGGCAAATGGACTTGATTAAACTGGTATCAGCAAAACCCGTCACCCGGGTGTTTGACTGGCTAATCAAGCCGTCTTGCATTAGTCGTGGCAAAAATTCCAGCAACCAGCGTTCCTTCAGACTAAAAAGCATGGTCTTCTGCTGCTGGTCCAACAAGCTGGCCAACTGCTGGTAAACCTGATCACGGTCAAAATGATTCTCGTCAATTTCGATCACACTGACGTCGTCGGCACTATCAGCAATCCCCTGGTAACGTTCCTGACGGGTTGATGCCTGCTTAATCGTCGATGACAGGACCACCACGTGCTGAAATCCTTCCTTAATAAAATGCCGGGTGGCATTGCGAGCGGCTTGGTAATTATCAGTCACCACTTGGGGCCACGGTGATCGTTTCAGTTCCCGGTCCAGGATGACCACCGGAAAGTGGCGGGTTAATTCGCTTTGAATCAGGGCAGTGTCACTGGTCAACGGCTGGAAAAGGAGCCCATCGAAGCCATGGATATTAACAGAGTTTAAAATCCGCTTTTCATGGGACTGGTCCGCCCCCGAATCAAGTAACACCGGCACATATCCCGCGGCTTCTAGCTTGCGAGAAGCGCCTTTAAAGATTTCCGTGGAGAAGTAGTCGGCCACGTTAGCCACCACAATCACCACAATCATACTCTTGTTATGCGACATTTCACGGGCCGCCGGGTTAGGAATATATTGTAATTTAGCAATCGCCTCTTTGATTTTCGCAGCGGTCGCATTCGTCATTTTATTAGTTTTACCGTTAAGGTAGCGGGAAACCGTGGCCACCGAAACCCCGGCTAATGCGGCCACATCCCGAATGGTCGGCCGTTTTTTCTTCTTCGTCGTTTGCACGTTAACACACTCCAGTTTGCTTGACAATTTTACCTAACTTTTCGGGTTGGCGCACGAAAAATCACCATTTTCTCTCAGCTAGTTAGGTAACAGGTTAACCAGTATAATTTCGTAGTTTAACGGTTAACTTGCCGTTATTGTTGTAATTATCACCATTATACTACTTTTTAACCGCTTGCATTATTTTGGTTAACGGGTTACACTTGCTCCTGTAAGCGATAACAAACATTGGAGGGGATTTAATGAATGATCGGACATTGATCGACCCGCAGAAGTTCGCCCTGCGCTTTGCCCAAACGGCAGTGGCAAAGGGAACCGAGAACGATCAGCTGGTCCACGAAGCAAAGAAGTTCTTAACAGGCTACCTAACAGCGTACTACCTCGTTGAGGACTTCAATTCGATTGAGCGGAAGAACTTTGGTAATGACAAGGCCAAGAAGTTTGAAGACATGACCTTCGAAGAATTATTAGAACGCGTCAAGGAACTTAACAAGTATTAAGGGGAGATAAATTATGACTTTAATTCTAAATACCTGGATTTTTGAAAAAGACGTTCAAAACGGCACGAGCCAAGTTGACCTGGTTGACCGGGTAAAGAAACTCGGTGCTGACGGGATCGAAGTTCGTCGGGAATACTTCAAGGACTTTGATACTGAACTGGATGGCGTGGCTCAAGCTGCTACCGCTGACCACCTAATCGTCAACTACAGTGTTCCTGACGTCGTCTTTGAAGATGACGGCTCAATTAACCCGAAGCTGGGCCAGTACTTCGCAGAAGGTAAGCGGATGGGAATTAGCAAGATCAAGTTCAATACCGGTCACTTTGATAATTACCGTGGCAACCTGGCATCTGACTTTGCCAAGTTCCCGTTAGCAGAAATCAAGATGAACGTTGAAAACGACCAAACGCCAGTTTCCGGTACGCCTGATGCTATCTGCACCTTCCTGGAAGCTGCCCGCAAGGCTGGCTTGAACAGCATCGGTTACGTCTACGACCTTGGTAACTGGGCATTCACTGGTTTTGACGCCGTTGAAGCAGCCAAGAAGCTGGCACCGTTCTGTGATTACATTCACCTAAAGAACTCCATGCTGGATGCTGAAGGCAACATGACCACTACCGCTGATTTGAGCAAAGGAATGTTTAACTGGCAAATCATTGTTAGCTACCTGCCAAAGGATGTTCAATTTGCCCTTGAATTTCCAATGGATAATGACAACTTAATTGCTTCACAAATTAAGCTGTTCAATGACGCACAGAATTAAACCATTTTAATTAGTCAAAGTAAGGTGAGTTAAATTGTCGTCAACAATTATTGCAATACTTCTATTAATTACTTTCATTGCCTTTATTTTCTACATCATTAAGGGCGGTAACCTGATGATCGGTTTCTTCATCATGGCGATTCTCTGGTCAGTAATCGGCCTAGTACCTTTCAACGTCGCCATTCAAAAGGTTTTCGCTGAACCAGCGCTGAAGTACGGGCCGACGATTATCTATATCGCTTTCGGTTCCTGGTTTGGCCGGGTGCTGGTTGACAGTGGGATCGCACCAGGTATTTCTGCCGCTACTAACAAGGTCGGTAAGAAAAAGCCGCTACTGGCCGCTGTGCTGGTTGCTCTTGTTACCTGCCTGATCTTCGTTAGTGCCTATGGTGTCGGTTCAGTGATTGCCATCGGTGTTATCCTGTTGCCAATCCTGCTTTCCATCGGGATGCCGCGGGACCTCGCCCTGTCATTGTTTGCCCTCTCCATTGGTGCACCAATGTACATCAACGTGGTCTTGTACAACCAGATGAAGGCCTTCTTCCCCAAGTCAATTTACGGTGGGAAGTACCTGCAGTTTGGTGTCTGCGCCATGGTTGTTCAAATGGTCATCGTTTTAATTTTCCTCTTCTTCCACCGCAAGAAGATCAACCCGGCAAATGCCGAGAAGAACCTGGCCATTATTGGTGCTAACGATAATGCCGATGACATCAAGAAGGTGTCACCAATTACCTACATTGTCCCGGTTATTCCGGTTGCAATGAACATGCTCTTCAAGTGGGATGCCGTTCCAGCATTGGTCTTCGGTGTCATCGTCGCAATGCTGCTGACTGGTCAGTTTAAGAACTACAAGCACATGGTTAAGTTCATGAACGATACCATTTCCCAGGCGATTAGTGATATTGCCGGTTTGGTAATGTTCTTGATGGCCTTGACCTTCTTCAGCGGTGCCGCTTCAATTGACGCTGCCAAGTTCCGGCCAATCATTTCCGCGATCCTGCCTCACAGCACCCTGGTACTGTGCCTGGCATTCGGGATCCTCTCACCGCTAGCCCTCTTCCGTGGACCACTGCAGGTTTGGGGTGCTGGTGCCGCTACTGCCGCCGTGCTGGCAGGGACTGGTCTCTTCAGTGACGTCTTCATGCTGCCACTGATGTACACCGCCACGCTGTTCGCTATTTCCACTGACATTACCCAATCATGGAACGTCTGGGGACTGGACTACATGAAGGTTGAATCCAAGGACTTCTTAAAACTTGGTGTTCCGGTAATGTGGATCGTATGTATTATCAACGAATTGCTTGTTTACCACTTCTTTGGTTAGAAAGGTAGGATTATATCATGAGTGAAGTTATTACAATCGGTGAACCATTAGTTACTTTTTGTTCTGAAGAACCCGATGTTTCTTTAGCTGATGCCCTTGAATGGCACAAAATCATGGGTGGTGCTGAACTGAACGTTGCCATCGGGGTTAAGCGCCTTGGTCATACTGTTCAATACATTTCCCGGGTTGGTGAAGACCCGTTTGGTGAATTCGTTAAAAAGACTATTGCCAGCCACAAGGTCGGAACAGAATACGTTTCTTACGACCCTAACCACTGGACTGGTCACCAAATTAAGCAACGGGTTACCAAGGGCGACCCCCAAGTCTTCAACTACCGGAAGAATTCAGCCGCCTGCTTCCTAACGAAGGACATCATTAATAAGGTTGACCTCTCCGACGTTAAGATTGCCCACATGTCTGGGATTTTCCCAAGCATTTCTGACACCGCTGAAGAAACGTTCCGAGCCCTCTTCAAGCGGTTAAATGATAATAACATCCTGACGACTTATGACCCAAACCTGCGTGATACCTGGAAGAGTCATGACTACATGGTGAAGACTGAAAACGAATTAGCCGGTTATGCCGACATCGTGATGCCCGGAGTCGAAGAAGGTAAGATTCTGATGGGATCTGATGATCCAGAAGAAATCGCTGACTTCTACTTGAAGGGTGAACGAACCAAGACCGTGATTGTCAAGATCGGTTCCAAGGGGGCCTTCGTTAAGACCGCTGATGGTGACAAGTACACCGTTGCCGGCTTCCACGTTGACCAACAGGACATCGTCGACACGGTCGGTGCCGGTGACGGGTTCGCCCTCGGGGTGATCACTGCACTGCTGGAAGGTAAGAACATGAAGACCGCCGTTATGCGTGGTAACGCTGTTGGTGCTCTGCAAATCCAAACCCCTGGTGACAACGACGGTTACCCAACCCCAGACGGTCTGAAGAAGTTTTACACTGAACAGGGGGTTACCGAGGAATAATGAAGCTGCAAGTCGCCATTGACCGGGTCAGCCTTGACTATGCCAAGAAAATTGCGGGACAACTCGACTCCGTTGTTGATATCATCGAAATGGGCACATCCCTGGTGAAAGACTACGGGTGTTACGCCCTGCAAAAAGAGCAGCTGGGCATCCATCACGCCGAGTTACTGTTAGATACCAAGACGATTGACGAAGGTCAGTATGAGTTTGAACAGGGGTTTGCTACCGGCGCTGACATCCTTACCGTCATGGGGGCAGCTGCCACAGGTACCCTGACGACCTGCTACCAGGTGGCTGAAAAGGCTCACCACCAAATGTTCATTGACTTGATGGAAGTTGATGATGCAAAAACCAAGCAACTGTTAGGCTTTGATCACGCGATCTATGGCATCCACCATGCTAAAGATAGCAGTGCCGACTTCGATGCCGCCGCGTCAGTTGCAAAGTTTCACGCTGCTTATCCACAGGTTTCACGGATTAACGTGGCTGGTGGGATCGACTTAGCGCAGGCTGCCAAGCTCAGTCAGCAAGGAATTGCTGACACGGTGATCGTTGGTGGTAAAATTATGAAGAGTAACGATCCCGTTACTGCAGCACAAAAATTCATGAAGGTGATTAAGTAATGGCATTAGTAGAGCAAGTAAAGTCAGAAATTGATCAAGTATTGGACCTTGTCGATGAGCGTCAATTAGACGACGTCGAGCCACTACTAACTAAGGATAAACGAATCTTCGTTTTGGGTGCTGGTCGTTCCGGCTTAATGGCGCGGGCATTTGCAATGCGGTTAATGCACATTGGCTACACCCCGTACGTGATTGGCGAAACTATCACCCCCTCCGTTCAGGCTGGTGATGTGCTAGTGGCTGTTTCGGGCTCTGGCAACACCAAGAGTATTGTTGAGCTGGCTGCCAAAGCTAAGGATAACGGCGCCACTTTGATTGGCGTTACTAGCAATCGTGAATCAAAGCTAGCTAACCTGGCTGACAAGTCAATTGTTGTCCCCGGCGCAACGAAAGCTGGTGACGGGGTTAAGTCTATCCAGTTGCTGAGTACGCTCTTTGATCAAACCGTTCACATCACGCTTGATGTCTTATGCCTCAAGCTGAGCCGGCGCGATCACACTTCCAATGCGGCTGCTGCGCATACCCACAGCAACATGGAATAATAAATCAAAGAAGGTAGAAATATGCTGAAAAAGTTTCAAGCCTTAAAGGCTGTTCAAAATGCTGGTGTCCTGGCCGTTGTCCGGGGAACTAGCGAAGAAAATTCTTACCAAACTGCTGTGGCCAGTATCAAGGGGGGCGTCAAGGCAATTGAACTGGCCTTCACCTCGCCAAATGCCGACGTGACTATTAAGCGGCTGTCAGAAGACTACGCTGACGACCCAGACGTCGTTGTTGGTGCCGGAACCGTGCTTGATGGGCCGACTGCCCGGATGGCCATGGTTGCTGGTGCCCGCTTCATCGTCAGCCCGTCGTTTAACGCCGAGGTTGCTAAGCTCTGCAACCTGTATGCGATCCCTTACATGCCTGGTTGCTTTAGTCCAACGGAAGTTCAAACAGCCCTGATGAGCGGCTCTGACGTTGTCAAAATCTTCCCTGGCGCCATTGCTGGCACTAAGATGATCAACGAATTACACGGACCATTCCCGCAGGCCAACTTCATGCCAAGTGGTGGCGTCTCACTGGCTAACTTAAAGGATTGGTTAGCTGCTGGTGCCTTCTGCTGCGGTGCTGGTGGCAGTCTCGTCGGTCCTGGTGCCAAGGGTGACTACGACCAAGTTACCAAGAACGCCCAGCAATTCCACGATGAACTAGCACGGATTCGTCAAGAAGACTAGTTATCTCCTCAAACAATAAAGGCGCGTTGCGAATCGATCGCAACGCGCTTTTTGTGTCTATTAATATTCTTTCATTCCCCGGTATTGACGATGTAAGAAGAGAATCAGGATGGTTGCCAGTGCCCCGTAAACAGCCCCGACGTAACCAAGGTTTTTTATCGCGGTAAAACCGACTGCTTGCGAAGCGGTGAACGATCCCAGTGAAATGCCAATGTTAGCAAAAATGGAGTTGAGCGAAGAAGCCAGGTCCAGGGACTGCGGATACTCTTTTTCAGCAATGTCTAAAAACATCAACTGCGTCGAGGCACCATAACAAGAAAAAGCGATACACAACAAAGCCACAAGCACAATGGCGACCCACTTGAGCGATAAGACACTGGCAAAGGCCATGTAAAAGACCGTCATGGCAGTATAGATTGGCCACAGCTTGTGTACCCCACCACGGTCAGCCAGGTACCCACCAAACTTATTACCGACGATAAAGAAGATTCCCATCCCAAACAGCAGCCAGTTCAACCAGGAATAATCAAAGCCCATCCCGTCAGTAATCAATGGCCGAATGTAAGTGTAAATGCTGTAGTCAGCTGCGCAGACACAGACGATGAAGCAAACTCCCAGCAGAACGCGGACGTCTTTCAGGAGGACAAACTGTTTGTTCAAGGCGCTCTTCACCTGCGGGGTATCACGCGGCACCAGCCAGACAAGCAGGGCAAAGACAATGATTGTCAGACCGGTAATCATCCAAAAACTATCGTGCCAGGTTAAGGAGTGACTAATCATGGTCCCAATCGGAATGCCCACGACCGAGGCAATACTGAAACCAGCAAAAACCCATGAAACCAGACTGGCGCGTTTTTCCCGTGGTGCAACAAAACTAGCCATTACCAAAACGAGGGAAATAATTGCCCCGGCAACTGACGCAGTAAGAATCCGCGACAACAGCATGGAAGTGAAGTTAGTTGCAAGAGCCGTCCAAGTGTTGCCAATAAAGAAAATCACCATCAGGACAAGTAACACCCGGTGTCGTTTCCAGCGGTTAGCTAACGACGTAATTAAGGGTGTACAAACCGCGTAGACTAAGGCAAACACCGTCACCAATAAACCCAGCTTGGAAAGTGAGTCATGGTACTGGTGCGCAATATCAGGAAGGACCCCGACGATCATGTACTCGTTACAACCGAGCATAAATGCCACGAAGACAAAAAGAATTGCTTGAAGTCGATATTTCATTTTGGTGTGATTAGCAGACCCTGCTCTGCCGTTTCCTTTCTTGAGATTTTGATAACCAAGCTATTTTAGCAAAGGTTCCAGAATCGGGGAAGCCCCTTTTGACGAATAAAATAATTTTCCATCATTGGTCTGAGCCATTATCCGCTCAATACTGCACATTATTCGCCATTTAACGGATAACTCGAATTAGCCACCATCAGCCAATTGACATGGCTGCTTTCACCATGTACGATATTTTAAAGGTAGTGAATAAGTGAGCATGGTTCATTTGCCTACCAGTAAGGATCAACGACGCTTAGACTTTCGCTAACAAACTGATGTTAGTTAAGCAAGCGTCCGCGACTACTGTTAATTGTTCTTAAAGGAGGAATTTTGATGAAAGCTTTAGTCATGACTGGTGTTAAAAAAATGGAAGTTCAAACGGACTATCCTAAACCAACGCCAAAGCCAAATGAAGTCCTGATTCACACCGCTTACGCTGGTATTTGTGGTACTGATAAGGGACTTTATAATGGTTTGCCAGGGTCAGCCGATGCCGTCCCACCAATTGTTCTGGGTCACGAAAATTCCGGGGTGGTTGCTGCCGTCGGTTCAGCCGTTACGGGGTTTAAACCGGGTGACCGCGTCAGCATCGACCCGAACATCTACTGCCATCACTGCTTCTACTGTCGGACTTCCCGTCCCGAATTTTGTGAGCACCTCGATGCCGTGGGGGTTACCCGTGACGGGGGCTTTGAAGAATTCTTTACCGCCCCGGCCGAAGTGGTTTACCACATTCCTGATAACGTTTCACTCAAGGCTGCAGCGGTCATCGAACCCATTTCATGTGCAATGCACGCCATCGACCTGCTGGAACTCCACCCGTACCAAAACGCCCTCATCATCGGGGCTGGTTTTGAAGGCATCCTGATGGGGCAAATACTCCAGTCAAGCGGTGTTCGTGAAGTGACCATGGCAGCGCGAAACCAAGAAAAGCTCGACATGCTGCATGATAAGTTTGGCTTCCAGGTAGTCAACAACAAGACTCACCCAGACGACATCAAATCCGAATCATACGATATTGTGATCGAAGCCGTTGGGCTTGCCGCTACCCAGGAACAGGCCGTTGAAGCCGCTCGTCGTGGCGGACAGGTCCTGATGTTTGGTGTCGGCAACCCTAACTCTACCTTCACCATTAATTCCTACAAGATCTTCCAAAAGCAGCTGAAGATCCAGGGGTCATTCATTAACCCGTACACCTTTGAAGATTCTATTGGTCTGCTGCAATCAGGCGACGTTGATCCACTACCACTGATGTCCCACGAACTCAACCTGAGTGAGGTTGAAGACTTCGTTAGTGGCAAACTAACTGGCGTTACGAAAGCCATCGTTAAGGTTGGCGACGAAAACGCCTAACCTTTCCCCAACAACAAATCCCCGTGACGGTTCGTCCGCCACGGGGATTTTGATTTCATTATTGAATTACTTTTGTTCCATCACTGTTGCACCATTAGCAGTGATCGTGAAGCTCTTGTTAGCCGCATCTGCGTCCAGAACAGCGACGTTGTTACCATCCTTGTCTTGACGAGTAATCTTGATCGTCGTCTCAGATGGGGTTTCCACTTTGATTGAACCGTCAAGGTCAAAGGCTGCAAACTTATTCCGCCATGACAACAGGTTGAGCAGGTTCTTGACTACCGGCCGTTGAACCTCCTGTGCTACTTCATCCTTACTGTAGTAGTGACGGTTGATGTTCCGCCCTTCCTTAGTCTTTTCCAGCAGTTCCAGGTCGTTAGTCCCGGCAAGCAGACCAACGTAGTAAATCATTGGAATACCAGGAGCAAAAATCTGGAAGGCCCGTGCCAACAGGTAAGCCTTGTCGTCGTCACCCAGCGCCGAGTAGTATGTTGAGTTAATCTGGTAAATATCCAGGTTGTGGTATTCAGCACTGGAGTACTTCCGCTTAACGTTGGCCCCAACCTTGTAGAGTTCGTTGGAAGCATATTCGATTTCATCATCGGTCAGAATATCCTTGGCGTCAACCACCCCGATCCCGTCGTGGGTGTCCAAGGTGGTGAACTGCTTCATCGGACTCATCTTCAGCCACTTAGCCAGCCGGTTGGTCTTACCTGAGTACAAAGTGTACAGGGTGGTCATTGGCAGCGTGAAGTCATAGATAAAGAAGTTGTGCTGTGAAATCTTCTGCGGAATCGTGTAGTGTTCGTGAATTTCTGGCAGGATAATGGCCTTGTATGGTGCCAGGATGTCCTGGACCTTGTTTAACAGGTCCCAAATTTCTGGTTCAACGAAGAAGTCGTTAGTGCCGACCTTCTTAACCGCGTAGGCAAAGGCATCCAAGCGGATCATGTCGGCACCGTGCTTGACCATGTCGATCAGCGTTTCCTTGAAGAACTGGTTGGCAACCTTACTCTTCACGTTAATATCAATCTGTTCTTCACCGAAAGTATTCCAGAGGTGTTCTTTCGTCCCATCAGCAAAGTCGATTTCCTGTTCGGGGGCCTTATCCTTCCGCTTGTAGATCATGTCAATGTCTTTTTGCGTTGGCCGGTTCTCGCCAGCCTTTTCCCAGAACTTTTCCCAACGGATAAAGAAGTCGTTGTACTTGGAATCGTCATGCTTGGCCTTGAAGTCCTGGTACATCTCAGACTTCTTGGAGATGTGGTTGATCATAAAGTCAAACATTAAGTAGTAGTCTTCACCAAGCGCTTCGACGTCGGACCAGTCACCAAAGACCGGGTCAACAACATCGTAGCGGTAAGGAGCAAACCCACGGTCACCGGTTGACGGGAAGAATGGTAGCAAGTGAACCCCACCGATGGCATCGCCAATGTACTTGTTTAAGACTTCGTGAGTTTCCTTAATATTTTTTCCCATCGAATCAGAATAGGTAATGAGCATTGCTTTGTTTTGAATTGGCATGGTTAAAATCCTCCTCGGAAATCATTAATAATGACAAATCACGACAAACAACATTACTTAACAGCCCGGCGCCGGGTTGCCAAGAAAATCACCAGTGCAATCAGCAGCAAGGCGACCCCGTAAATCGGGAATGGTGCGGCCAGCCCCATCCCACTCATCGGCTTGCCCGTCAACTGGTTTGTCCAGGCAGCAATCGTCGGTGAGAAGAAGGAACCAAAGTTAAAACCGATCAAGCAAAGTGACGTTACCAGCGGCTGACGGTCAGCCGGTGCCAGGTCGGGTAGCAGGTTAAAGATCAGCGGCGAAACTAACTGAAGCGGGAAGCCGATCAACAGCAGGCCAATCACCATCATCACGTAGTTATCCCCTGCAAAGCCAAACAGGAAGTTGGCCAGCGCCATCAGCCCCAGGCCAAGGTAAACAGTACCAAAGCCTAAGCGGTCCTGGATCCACCCGTAGGTGATCCCCCCAAGGGTGGCGCCAATCAGCATCAGTGACAAGAACATTGATGCCCCCGTGTAATGCGCACCGTTAATGGCAACAGCCAAGCCGGGGAACCGGTTTTCCATCCCGACATAGTCCACTACCAGCAGGAAAGCAAAGAGGACCAGCAAGCCAACGACCGGACTAATCTTCTTCACCTGACCCTCATCGCCAGTGAGTTCTTCCGCCAAATCATCTTCATCGACGTGCTTGTCTTGCGACTGACTTTCTTCCGGAACCCGCAGCGCAAAGAAGACGAGGACGGCAAAAGCCAGAAAGTAGACAGCAAATGATGACCGCCAGCCGAGGTAGCTCAGCAATAAGCCGGCAATCGTCAGTGTAAAGGCTTGTCCCACCTGTTCAGCGGCTGCCCGCCAGCCAAGCATCTGGGCCCGTTCCTGTCCGTCATACCACACGGAAATTACAGAAATTGCCTGGGAGTTATAAAGACCGTAACCAGCCCCTAATACTAACCGTGACAATAAGATCACCATATAATTGTTAACGAACATCGGGACTATCCCGGCTAAGCCCACAATCGTGACCCCGGCCATAATGATCTTTTTATCGGAAATGTGGAACCATTGTTGAATCAATGGCGACAAAACCACGAAGATCATGACGGCAAAGGACGGCGTCGTGACCAGGTATTCAGACTGTGTCTGGGTAATGTGCATTGCCGCTTTGAGTTGCGGCAGCGAGCCCTGAATAGCGTAAGCACTAGTTACCATCAATGAAACTGACAGAAAGGCCAGCTTCGTAATCATCGAATGCTTTTTATTCATCGTTTGCGGTCGCTCCTTACATTTGGTAGTTTGATCAACAGTGATCAAAGTCTTGAAATAAGGTACTATGACAGCGGTTAATTGTCAAGTCGCATGCGCAACTTAACGATATAAATTCACAGTTGGTACTTACTTATTATCGACGATATTAAGCCCGGATTGCTGGGCACGGAACCACACATCGCCTAACCGGATGTTTGGTCCCACCTTGATAC
>NZ_CAKPXS010000017.1 GCF_934202235.1 uncultured Limosilactobacillus sp.
GAACATAATAATCTAAAAAAGCCAAGTCAATACAGTCGCTAAGTACTGATATAACTTGACTTTAAGTAGAAAAAGAGCCCCGGAAATCCGGGACTCGATTGACTGTCGATTATTCTTCGACGTCACGGCGCTTTTCAGCAATCCGTGCAGACTTACCGTTCCGTTCACGCAGGTAGTAGAGCTTAGCCCGACGAACCTTACCATGACGGATAACATCGATCTTTTCAACACGTGGTGAGTGAAGCGGGAAGGTCCGTTCAACACCAACACCGTTACTGATCTTACGAACAGTGTAGGTAGCGCTGATGCCAGCACCATGGCGCTTAACAACAACCCCTTCGAACATCTGAACACGTTCACGCTTACCTTCAACAATCAGGGCGTGAACACGAACAGTATCACCGGCACGAAATTCCGGGATATCATCACGAAGTTGACTAGCAGTAATCTTTTCGATAAATGGATTTTGACGCATTTTATCTTATTCCTTTCGCCGACATTCATGTCCATCCGGGCAGCGGAATATCGTTATTCACGGCTAAACAGCCGACTAATATCATACCAAAAACGACAGCTACTTTCAAGACTTATTTGGGTGCATCCGGGTCTTCATCAATCTTAATGTCCTGCAGCAGTCGTTGCTGTTCAACGGATAATTTGGCCTTCTTCAAGAGGTCCGGACGACGTTCATAGGTGCGCCGCAGTGACTCCTTCATCCGCCATTCGCGAATTTTCTGGTGGTTCCCGCTCAGCAGGACTTCGGGAACCTTCATCCCGCGAAAATCAGCTGGTCGGGTGTATTGGGGATATTCGAGCAACCCGTTGCTGAATGAGTCCCCCATTGGTGAGGCCTGGTTGCCTAAAACTCCCGGTACAAAGCGGACAGTTGCATCAATCATAACCATGGCTGGCAACTCACCACCGGTCACCACGTAATCGCCAAGGGAAGCCTCGTCAGTTACTAAGTGACGAATGCGTTCATCGTAGCCTTCATAATGGCCACAGATAAAGGTTAGGTGCTCCTCCTGCGCCAATTCTTGGGCGTAGTCCTGGTCAAACTGCCGACCAGCCGGGTCAACTAAAATCACCCGGCCTTTCGGGTACTGACCAGCGATTTCATCTTGAATTGCCTGGTAAGCGTCAAAAATGGGCTGGGCTTGGAGCAACATTCCGGCCCCGCCACCAAATGGTGCGTCATCGACGTGGTTGTGCTTGTCAGTCGTATACTGCCGAAAATCGGTCACGTGGATGTCTACCAGGTTACTTTCCTGGGCCTTGCCAATAATCGACTCCCCCATCGTTGCCTGAAACATATCAGGAAAGAGACTTAAAACGTCTATTCTCATTATTCCAGTCCCTCCATTAATTCCACGGTGATTGTCCCCTTATCCAGGTCAACCTTTTTCACGACGTCGGGAATAGCAGGCAATAGCAGGTCCGCCTTTGCAGCCCGTTCTACCACCCACACGTCATTAGCCCCGGTCGGCATAATCTCTTTAATCCTGCCAAGATGATGACCATTAGTCTCGTCAACGGCTAACCCAACAATCTGCCGGTAGTAGTATTGGCCAGCTGGCAATTTTTCCTGTTGGTCCTCACTCACCTGGAGTTTGCCCTTCACAAAGGGCAAGACATCGTTAATATTGTCGTGACCCTTGAGCTTCACTAGTAAAAACTGTTTATGGGGTCGGACGCTTTCGACCTCTACTGGCTGGGTGCCATTGTCCGTGGTCAAAAATAACTGGCTCCCCGGTTGAAAGCGTTCTTCCGGAAAATCGGTCACGGACAGAACCTGCAGTTCCCCCTTGATGCCGTGGGTCTTAACAATTGTCGCAACATCATAATACTTCATTGAATTGCTCTCTTTCGTTAGCTGACGAAAAAAGCCGCCACTCGCCAAACGGCTTGTCGCGACTCTTCTTATTAGTGACGGTAATCATGAACAGTGAACCGAATTTTCTTTTGGTGCGATTGCCGCGAACGGCTACCCTCAACCACCGTCCTTAACGCTGAAACGACGTGACCCTGCCGACCGATCACCCGGCCAACATCACGATGATCAACCGTTAACTGGAAACGATGAAACTTACCCTGATCACTCTCAGCAATCCGGATTTTATCCGGTTGGCGAACAAGTGGCGCAACTAATGCTTTAATCAGTGCCTTGGTATCTGGTTCAGTCATGATTAACGATCACTACTTCTTTGAAGCAAACTTTGCTTCGTGAAACTTCTTCATCACACCGGCCTTTTGCAGAATGTTGCGAACGGTGTCTGATGGTTGAGCACCCTTGTTCAACCAGTCGAGAACTGCTTCCTCGTCAAACTTAATCTGCTTTGGCGTCGTCAGTGGGTTGTAAGTCCCCAGTGCAGTGATGAAACGACCGTCACGAGCGCGCCGTGAGTCGGCAACGACGATCCGGTAAAATGGGTTACGCTTTGAACCCATCCGCTTTAAACGAATCTTAACGGACATTGAATGTCTACCTCCCTGTTTTTTTCACAAGTCATAATATACCAGCCTTTTTCGGAAATGTAAAGTAAAATTCCTTAACAGCCTCAAAATTGTTAAAAGTCACTGCTTAATCAATTTTTACTGTACAAATAGCCAGATTATAGTATCCTAGAAGTTATGAGGTACTTAGTATTTGTACTAGTACGCCATCAATTATTTTTAATTGTCTGAGGAGGTTTCACCATGATCCAAACTATCGATTTGAAAAAGGGCATGGTTTTCAAGCGCGATACCAAGTTATTCCAAGTTAAGGAAATTAACCACCACAAGCCAGGTAAGGGTAACACCCTGATGCAGATGAAGATTAAGAACCTGCGCAACGGTGCCATCGTTCAGACGACGATGCGGCCAACCGAAAAGGTAGAAGACGTCACGATCGACAAGAAGAGTGCGCAATACCTTTACAACGAAGAAAACAACTACGTTTTCATGGACTTGGAAACTTACGATCAATACAACATTGACAAGTCCCAAATCGAAGAAGAATGCCAATACCTGGTTCCAAACATGAACCTGACGATGGAATTTGTTGGTTCCGAATTAATCGGTGTTGAACTACCAGCAACGGTTACCCTCAAGGTTGCTAAGACTGAACCAATGATCAAGGGTGCTACCATTGATGGTGGTGGCAAGCCGGCAACAATGGAAACTGGTCTGGTGGTTAACGTTCCAGCATTCGTTAAGAATGGTGACGAACTGATCATCAACACGACTGACGCTTCCTACAAGTCACGTGCTTAAAGTGATTTCATAACAAAAACGACACTCCTGATGGGGAGTGCCGTTTTTTTAGTTTATCAACCATTGAGGGACCTTCACCCACCATTGTTGTGGGGTAATGCCATAATGTAGCAAGAAGACTTCCCCCGTTGTTAACTGCGTCGTTGGCAACTGTTGCAGGTGCAAATAAGATAACTCGTCGACGCTTGCCAAGTGATGAACCACAATGGTCGCAAATTGCGAACGCAGTCGATCGGGCAAATCGAGTGTTGACTGGGTGGTAATCAGCAATGATAATCCAGCTTTTCGGCCCTCCCGCAACAGGCGAAAGATACCATTATCAGCCAAGTTATGCTGGTCGTCAGGCAAGTAACGGTGGGCCTCGTCGATCACCAGTTCCACCGGAAAGGTGTCCTTCCTTGCTAGCTGTTGGCGAATCGTTAGCATCTCATTTAGTAGTTGCGAGATTAAAGCCCGTTGGACACTGCCCGCTTCTTCCAGGTGTGATAAGTCAATTACCAGCGGTTTGGTGGCGCGCTTTGTCAAATACATTTGAAGGACAAAATGAAGCTCATAAGCAACCCGGCCCGGGTGAGCAGAAACATCAAACAGTTCACGAAAATCATGGCTGGCTAGTCGCTGACGAAGTGTCGAGATAAACTGCCACTGCTGGCTGATTAACTGGTGGTCGTACTGTTGACCCAAAAGGTGGTAATCCGCGCGCTGGTTCTCGAATGGCACCACCATTTCTTCAACCAGCTGGTCAGCCAACAAGGCCACCGGGTACGATTGTGCCCACTCCCCCAACCGACGAGCATCGGCCAGAAATTCTGCCGATGATCGACCAATCTTGCGGTAAATTCCCCGTCGCTGATGAATATTCAGTTCAATTCGCAGCGATTGAATCGCCCGGTCAACTAGCTCGCGCTGCCGTTCGTCATGGCTAACCCGCAAAGCAGTCAGTAATTCTTCCCCGCTCCAGGAACCAGCATCAAGAAAACAGTTCTGGCCAACAACATAGTGCTGACTGCCTGGTAAGGCCTGGTATTCACCGGTCGGATCCAGAACAATCACCGCCGTAGCAGCATGATTCAATTGGTCCAGCAAGGATAAAGTAGTAGTGGTCTTCCCGCTACCTGTTTGGCCAACCACCAGCAAATGACCTGCGCTGAGTGTTTCCAAACTCATCGCCGGGTGGTCACCTTGATCATTCCGTAAACAATTAATTACTGTCATTCGAATCCACTGCTCCCCTTTGCCTGCACATATTAATGAAAAGTAAGCCCCAAGCACACTTTGGGGCTTACTTGTTTAACGGCGTCGCCGCAGCTTCCGTAATTTGCGGTACTTGCGCTTTTGCGCCTTCTTGGCGTTACGGGCCATCGAGTTCATCGCCATCTGTCCCATCTTGCCGCCAGGCATTTGGCCGCCAAAAAGGTTAGCCATGCCGCTCATGTTACCATTGGTTACTTGTTTCATCATTTTGCGCATCTGGTTGAACTGCTTGATCATCCGGTTAACCTCAACGATTGGCCGGCCAGCACCAGCCGCCAACCGCCGCCGTCGACTGGGGTTCATCAAGTCTGGATTCTGGCGTTCCTCGGGGGTCATGGACATCACAATTGCCTTCATGTGCCCCATTTGCTTTGGGTCGAGCTGCATATTCTGCAAAGCCGGGTTATTAGCCACCCCGGGGATCATTTTCATGATCTTTTCTAAGGAACCCATCTTATTAACTTGGTCCAGTTGGTCCACGAAGTCATTATAGTCAAAGGTATTGGCGCGCATCTTATCCATTGTTTCCTGCGCTTGTTCCTCATCGAAATTCTGCTGGGCTTTTTCGATCAGGGTCATCATGTCACCCATCCCCAGAATTCGTGAGGCCATCCGGTCAGGGTGGAAGATGTCCAGGTCATCCATCTTTTCACCCTCACCGACAAACTTAATTGGCTTGCCGGTAACGGCCCGGATGGACATTGCCGCCCCACCACGGGTGTCACCATCTAACTTGGTGAGGACGACCCCGGTGATGTCCAGCTTACTATCAAAGCCTTCTGCCGTATTAACAGCATTTTGCCCCGTCATCGCGTCGACAACCAGCAGGATTTCATTTGGCTGAGCAACTTCCTTGATCCGTGCTAGCTCATCCATCAACTTCTCGTCGATTTGTAAACGACCAGCCGTATCAATGATGACGTAGTTATTTTTATTAGCGCGGGCCTGGCCAAGCCCATCTTCCACGATCTTGACGGGATCAACGTCAGTTCCCTCATCGAAGACTGGGACATCGATTGAGGCGGCGACCTGTTTCAACTGGGTAATTGCCGCCGGCCGGTAAACGTCAGCCGCAATGAACAGTGGCCGCGCATGTTGCTTATCCTTCAGGCGAAGTGCCAGCTTACCAGCGGTGGTCGTCTTCCCGGCACCTTGCAGCCCAACCATCATAATGATCGTCGGTCCCTGCGACGCCTTAGCCAGCAGAACCGCTTCGGCCCCCATCAGCGACGTCAGTTCATCATTGACGATTTTGACAATTTGTTGGGCAGGATTGAGGCCCTTTAAGACCTCGGCACCCATTGCCTTTTTCCGGACAGTTTTAACGAAGTCCTTGACCACCGCGAAATTGACGTCGGCATCCAGTAGGGCCAACCTAATCTCGCGCATCGTTTCTCGTAAGTCAGCTTCGGTAACTTTGGGCTTGCGCCGCAGTTTTTCCATTGCCTTTTGCAGGCGTTCAGTTAATCCTTCAAATGCCATTTGATAGTCTCCTCAGTTCTTTGCGGAAATTGGTTCGTTTTATTTTAACACTTTACCGCGTTTATTCTTCTTCCAGGTGATCAAGCCGGTGAATAATTTTTAACAACTGCTTGTCCCCCGGATAATGTTTACCAACGTAACTCGCTAACTGGTCAGCCACCTGGTTGCGGGCCAGAAACTGGCGATGGAGATGCAATTTGTCTTCATATTCCCGCAAAATCTGCTCCGTCCGCCTAATGTTATCGTAGACGGCCTGCCGTGACACCGCAAAATTTTCCGCAATTTCTCCCAGCGAATAATCATCACCGTAATAAAGCTGCATGTATTCTTGCTGTTTACGCGTCAGCAACGGCTGGTAAAACTCCAGCAATGCGTTGATTTCCTCATTCTTTGCTAGTTCCATCAGCAGCTCCCGATTACTCTTCTACTAATCCTTTAAAGAGACCGTAAACAAATTCGCTCGGGTCAAAGGTCTGTAAGTCATCTACATGTTCGCCTAAACCAACGAATTTGACTGGCAGGTGAAGCTCGTTCCTAATCGCCAGGACAATTCCCCCGCGCGCAGTCCCATCTAATTTAGTTAAGACAATTCCCGTCACATCAGTGCTTTCCTTAAACAGCTTTGCCTGGGTCAAAGCATTTTGACCGGTAGTGGCGTCAAGAACCAGCAATACTTCATGAGGGGCGTCAGGAATTTCACGGGTCAAAATCCGCTTCATCTTGGCTAATTCCTTCATCAAGTTAACCTTGTTTTGCAGTCGACCGGCAGTATCGACAAAGAGCACGTCAAACTGTTCTTCCTTCGCCTTTTTAACTGCATCGAAAACAACGGCTGCCGGGTCACAGTTTTCAGGACCCGTGACAATCTCGACACCATCCCGCTCAGCCCAGACCTCCAGTTGTTCGGTTGCGCCAGCACGAAATGTATCGGCAGCCGCCAGGAGGACTTTTTTGCCTTCCTTTTTGGCCCGTGCAGCCATCTTGCCAATCGTCGTGGTTTTACCAGCCCCGTTAACACCAACAAACATCATCACCGTCGGTCCGTTGGCTGCCCAGTTAATGGCGTTATTTTCACCTGCACCGGCCGCTTCATATAGTTCGACCATTTTTTCGATGATCACGTTAGAAACATCCTGCTTGCTGTGGGCATTTTGCAGTTTTACTTCGTCCCGCAGCTCATCGGAAAGCTTCATTGCCATATCCACACCGACATCGGACTCAATCAGTAAGTCCTCCAGGTCCTCAAAGAAATCTTCGTCTACGTGGCGGAAGTTAGCTAAGAACCGGTTGAGCCGGGCACCAAAACCGGTCCGCGACTTCTTCAATCCCCGGTCATACTTGGCCGTTTCGGTGGTCGACTCATTGTCGTCACCGGCATTGACCTCAGCTGGCGCTTTGTCCTGACCTTCGGGGGTCTCGCCGTCATCTGCCACGTTAGTTGTTGAAGACGGAGCAACAGATTGGGCCACTGTGGCGGTGGACTGAACACTAGTCCTCGTCACCATTGGCTGAGAAAGATTATCGGTCCGTTGCTCGTTATCTCCTGTTTGCTGGCTTTCACTGACACTAGCAGCTACCGACTGCGACGCAACAGAAGATTGCTCACTGGCAGCCACTAATATCGACTGTGACTCACTAGTACTGGTTGGAGCTTGTGCCGACGTGCTGCCTGTTTCTTGACTCCCATCAGTTGTCTGGGAACCAGTTGCTTGCTCTTTTTCAACGACAGTCTTAGCCGTCGCTTGCTGTTTTTCCTTTTTCTTCCGGCGAAAGATGTCAAATAAACCCATGTGCCTCTCTCCTTTTTATTGCTGCTGGTCTTTGTCCGCCGCTGACAAGGCGTCAGCAACATCGACTGATACCATCCGTGAAACTCCTGATTCCTGCATCGTCACCCCGTAGAGAACGTTAGCGTTCATCATGGTTCCCTTGCGGTGCGTAATCACAATGAATTGTGGCCCCTGATGACCAAACCGCCCCAGATAATGGGCAAAGCGGTCAACATTAACAGCGTCGAGTGCCGCTTCTGGCTCATCTAAAATAGCAAACGGGACCGGCCGGACCTTCAAGATGGCAAATAACAGGGCAATAGCTGTCAATGCCTGCTCCCCACCAGACAGCAAACTTAACTGTTGGTTACGTTTGCCAGGCGGTTGGGCCATAATGTCCACACCCGTATTTAATAAATCATCAGGTGCTGTCAGCTGTAACTTTGCCCGACCGCCCGCGAAGATCTCGCTAAAGGTCGCCGTGAATGCGGCAGACACTTCCTTAAAGGTAGAAATGAACCGACTCTTCACCTGGTTGTCCATCTGGTTCATCGTTTCTAATAACTGCTTTTTAGCGTCCAACAAGTCCTGACGCTGACTACTCAAGAAGTCAAAGCGTTCCTTCATTTCACGGTACTGCTCGATCGCTCCCAGGTTGACCTGTCCCAGTTCATCCAACCCTTTTTTCAAGAGCTTTAACCGGGTCTGAATTGTTTGGTCATCGAGGGTCGACAGGTGCTGTCGAGCTTCAGCCAGCGTCATAGAATAGTCCTCACTCAGGCGGTTTAAGCTATTATCAATCGAAGTTTCCAGTCGCGCCTGCTTACCTGTTAACTGGCTGAGCTGATCCAGGGTGGCCCGCTGCAAGTTCCGCAACCGCTGGTTGGCTGCGTTACGATCGGCCAGATCTTGGTCCAAGTTGGACAACTGCTCTTCGTTGTGGGCAGCTTGCTGCTGGTTGTCGGCCAGTGCCTTTTTTGTCTCTGCCAAAACCTGACCAGTAGATTGCCGCTGACCGTTATCACGATGATCATTTTTCTGCAGTGAATCACGCTGTTCAACTAATGCCGCTACTTCATCCTTGGCCTGGAGGCAACGTTGCTTCATCTCACGAGCATCACGTTGGTCATGGCTGAATCGTTCTTCAGCAACCGCCAACCGTTGTTCCATTTGGTGCAACTGGTCAGCTTGAGCGGCCGCACTCGCAGTCAAGTCAGCTAACTGCTGCTGTTTTTGTGCCAACTCATCCTTGACACGTCCTAACTGGTCAGTCAGCTGTTGCGCCTGCTGCTGCTTGGTAGTCATTTGCTGGTGAAAATCACGGTCGCCGTCAGTCCCATTCTGGGCCTGAAAAACAGCCAATTGTCGTTTGGTGGCCGCCAACTGGGCGGTAGCTAACTGCAAGTCCGATTGTGCTTTTCCCAGTTGGTCACTAGCTGCCTGGTTTTGCTGCTGAAGTTGGCCTAGCAGATCGTGGTTCGCGGCCCGGGCCGCCGTTAAACGGTGAACCCGCTGTTCGGTCTCGTTAGCCTGTTGCTGGACAGCTCCCAGCTGTTCTTTCATCGACTTGAGCTGTTGCTTCTGCGATAACAAACCGATGCGCTGGTGACGGTTGGCCCCACCGCTCATCGAACCACTGGCATTAATCACTTGACCGTCAAGGGTCACCACCCGTGCCCGGTGAAAGGCATGGTTAGCAATTACCGTGGCGTGATTCAGGTTATCTGCAATAATCGTCGTCGACAGTAAGTGGTCAATGGCCGGTCGAAACTCCGCCGCAAAGTGAATCAACTGACTGGCAACGCCAACAAAACCAGGAAGATTAGCCAGGTTATTAATGTTCAGCTGTCGCGCCGGCCGCAACGCAGTCAGCGGTAAGATCGTCACCCGGCCAGCGCGTTGCCGAACCAGGAACCGAATAACTTGCTTCCCTGTCTCCTGGCTATCAACAACCAGCTGCTGCAGTTGCGACCCCAGTGCTGTTTCGATGGCGGTTGTTAAGTTAACCGGCACATCAATCAGCTCACTGACAGCACCCCTTAACCCCGGAAAATCATGGCGGTGTTCGAGCACATGCTTGACTCCCTGGTAAAAGCCAGTGTAATCAGCCGCCATTGCCCGGTAGCTCTTGATCCGTGACTCCATCGAGTGGACATCACCCAACTGCTGATACCATTGTCGTTGGGCCTGGTCATATTGCTGGCTGAGCTTGCCTGAATGCTCCTGGGCGGCCGCCAGCTCTTTTTGGTGCTGATCCAGTTGTTGTGCCAGGTGATCAACCGTGGCTTGCTGGTCTGCTTGCTGGTGCTTTAACAAGGCCAGCCGCTGTTTTGCTGCCTGCAACTGCGTTTCATTTTGTCGCCGCTGCTGGCTTTCTTGCTGGTGATTGCGTTGAATAAACAACAACTCGTTATGGACTGTCGTCTGTTGCTGCATCAGGTCGACTTGCTGGTTGCGGAGAGCTTCAATTTGCTGTTTCAGCGTCTGCTCCCGCTCGTCCAGGCTCTGTGACCGGGCAACCTTAAGCTCATGCCGCTGTTGTTTGATCTGGGCTTGCTGGCTAGCCAGTTGCTCTTCTTGTTGTGCTAACTTGGTTGACAGCTTTGCCAATAAATCTTTTTTTGCCTGCAACTCATTACGGAGTCGCTGCAGTTCTTCTTGACGCTGTTGCTGGCGGGCACTTGACAGGGATTGCTGGTTATTCAGTTTAGCAATTAATGATGTCTGTTCCAGAATCTTTTGCTGCAGCTGATCCTTGACCTGGCGGTGTTGGCGCTGCTCAGCTTCCAGTTGAGCAAGTTGCTGGTCGGCCGCCTTGATCTGCTGGTCATAGGAAGCCCGTTGTCGTTTAGCGGCAGTCACTTGCTGGTTAACAGTTGTCATGTTTTTTTGTTGGCGGTCAACTAACCGGACCAGCCGCGTCCGGTCAAACAGGTCAAACTGCTTTTTTTGCTCGAGGTAGTCCTGCGCGAGGGCACTCTGCTCCTTCAGTGGACCCAGCTGGCCAGTTAATTCAGTAACAATGTCATTAACCCGGTTGAGGTTATCAGTGGCCGCTTCAAGGCGCTTACTAGCCGTTTCCTTATTTTTCTTGTACTTGGCAACCCCCGCGACGGTTTCAATAATGGCCCGCCGATCTGCTGGTTTCCCGTTAAAGATTGCCGCAATTCTCCCCTGTGAAATAATGGAAAAAGACTCTCGACCTAGTCCAGAGTCAATAAAGAGGTTCAGAATATCACGGAGGCGAACTTCCTGGTTATTGAGTAGGTATTCACTATCCCCGTTCCGATAAAGTCGCCGCGTGACGGTAATGGTGTTGTACTCGCTTTGAAGGTAGTGATCGCTATTATCAAAGGTAATCGTCACTGCGGCCCGGTTAAGCGGCTTCCGGTCAGCCGAGCCGTTAAAGATCACGTCGGCCATCTTATCGCCCCGTAAGGTCTTGGCGGATTGTTCCCCCAACACCCAGCGGATTGCTTCTATCAGGTTGCTCTTCCCACTACCGTTGGGGCCAACAATCCCGGTAATCCCATCTTTAAATTTAATGGTGGTTTTATCAGCAAATGATTTAAATCCATTCAGCTGTAACGACAAAAGTTGCATAATTAATTACTCTTGCTTCCGTAGTTTCACTAGTGCTTGCTGAGCTGCCGCCATTTCGGCGTGTTTCTTAGAACTGCCCTGGCCAACTCCGATCACTTTACCATTGGCGCTAACGTTGACCTTGAAGACTGGTTCGTTTTCCGACCCCCGTTCCGCCAGCAAGTGATACTTGATATCAACGTCACCCTGGCGTTGCAGGTACTCCTGCAAACTCGTTTTGGCATCAACGGCGTGGTCAAACCAGCCTTGGTCCAGTTTAGGAAAGATCACCCGGTGAATAAAGCGTTCAACCGCGTCGCGCCCCTGGTCTAAATACAGGGCGCCAATAAACGACTCGAAAATATCACACAACAAACTAGTCCGCTGGCGTGCCCCGGCCTTTTCTTCCCCCTTGCCAAGACGAATGTATTCATCAAAATGGCATTCCTTGGCAAACTTCGAGAAACTGTCTTCACACACCATTGCAGCCCGCAAACGGGTCAGTTTCCCCTGCGGCAGTTGTGGGTAGCGTTTGTAAATATACTCCGAGACAAATAACTGCAGCACCGCATCACCGAGGAATTCTACCCGTTCGTAGAATTTTAATCCCTGGTGTGGATGCTCATTAACGTATGAAGCCTGAGTAAAGGCTTCAGCAAGCAATTCCGGCCGTTGAAACTTAATTTGGTATTCATCAGCCAGGTAGGCTTGCAAGTCACTGAGGTCCCTATTCATTAGTTTAAATACCCCCGTTCCGTAAAAAAGGCCACGCTGAATTTCAACGTAGCCATTATCTCAACCTTAGTTGTCTTCGTTCTGGTGAGCAACGATGTAATCGACCACTTCACCAATGGTGTTCAGCTTTTCAGCTTCATCATCATCAATTGTTGAACCAAAGGTGTCTTCCAGTTCAAGCATAAACTCAACAAAGTCGATTGAGTCGGCTTTTAAGTCAGTCCGGAGATTGAGGTCTTCGGTAATCTTGACCTTATCAATATCGAAATGATCAGCCACAATTGATGCAACCTGATCAAACACTTCTTTTCGCTCCATCGTTTTTTCTCCTTAATTATCTAGCATCGCTTTTCTATTTTATTAGTTTTAGCGCTAATTGTCCATCTCTTTAAGCCGATCAGCATTACTAAAGAATTCCACAGTCTGGTCGATCATCTTGGACGAGACCATCTGGTGAATCTGAGCAATAGTATTAGTAACGGCAGTAGCGTCTGATGAACCGTGCGTTTTGACAACGGGGGCTTTCAGTCCCAACAAGACTGCTCCCCCATACGTGCTGGCACTCATCTTGTGACCAACATAGTGGAAGACTGGCTTGAGCAATAAGTAGCCCAGTTTAGCACGTAATCCGCCATTTAAGATACCATCCTTAATCAACGCCAGCATCGTCTTCGCAGTCCCTTCAGTCGCTTTTAAAGCGGCGTTGGCTGTCCAGCCATCACTAACGATCACGTCAGCTTTTCCTGCCAGCAGATCGCCACTTTCCACGTTACCGATAAAGTTAAGGTCATGACGAGAATTCAATTCCTGCCAAACAGCCTTGTGCAGGGGGTCGCCCTTATCTTCTTCAGCCCCATTGTTCAATAAGGCAATCCGCGGCTGGTCAACACCAAACATACTTTCCGCGTAAAAACGACCGAGATAGGCATACTGGATCAGGTTAAGTTCCTTGTTTTCGGCATTGGCACCGGTATCAAGGTAGACCAGCTGCTTAGCGTTCGACTGTGGGTTGCCAACTGGCAAGACACTAGTTAAGCCCGGCCGGTCAATTCCCTTAATCCGGCCAACAATGAAAATACCAGCTGCCAAAACAGCCCCGGTATTCCCGGCAGAGAAAAAGGCATCCGCTTCGCCCTTTTTCACCGCCATCGCTGCCCTGACAATGGAGGAATCTTTTTTCTTGCGAATTGCGCGAACCGGTTCTTCACCCATACTAATCTCTTCACTGGTCGAAACGAGCGTCAAGCGAGTGTCATCCTTAATTAACGGTCTGACCTTTTGCTGGTCGCCATACAGGACGAATTCAATATCACCGAACTGATCACGTGCCCGTTCGACACCCGCGATAATCGCTTGGGGCGCATTGTCGCCGCCCATCGCGTCAACTGCAATTCTCATTTTGTATCCTCTCCTAATCAAAGTGTGTCTTTAACTTACGACGAGTCAAATAAAGCACCAGTGGTTGATTTTCATCAACTTCTTCCCAGTGGGGTGTCTTCAACAGGTCTTCGGCATCGTTTCTCGCAATTTGGAGAACTTTTAAGTCGCCAACTGGGTCCCCTACCTTAAAGTCGGGAATACCTGACTGTTTCTTACCAAGAACATTCCCCGAACCGCGCAGCTCAAGGTCGCGTTGGGCAACTTTAAAGCCATCGTCAGTTGCCACCATGGTGTTCATTCGCTCAACACCGTCATCAGTCTTCGGATCTGCAATTAGTAAGCAGTAACTCTGCCGATCTCCCCGACCGACTCGACCACGCAGCTGGTGGAGCTGAGCTAAGCCAAATTGGTCGGCGTTATAAATCATCATCACGGTGGCATTAGGGTTATCAACACCGACTTCAATTACCGTTGTTGCCACCAGTACTTGGATTTTTCCCTGCTTAAAGTCTGCCATCACCTGCTCTTTTTCTTCGTTGTCCATGCGACCGTGAAGTAAACCCACCTGGTACTTACTACCGAAATACTTGGCAAAACGCTCGTACAACTCAGTCGCATTCTGCACGTCTAGTGTCTCCGATTGCTCGATGAGGGGACTGACAACGTAAACTTGGGCTCCTGCTGCTAACTGTTGGTCAACAAAGTCCAGTGCTGCCGGGGCTTGGTTTTCTCGCAGCCAGCGAGTCTCGACCGGTTTGCGTCCAGCTGGCATTTCATCGATGACCGAAATATCCATTTCACCATATGACGTAATGGCGAGCGTCCGCGGAATCGGCGTGGCGGTCATCGCTAAGACATCCGGATGATGCCCTTTTTCCCGTAATGCCTGGCGCTGCTTAACCCCAAAACGGTGCTGCTCATCGATAATTGCCAAACCCAGGTTCGCATAATCAACACTTTCTTGAATCAACGCGTGTGTTCCAATAATGAGGTTGATTTCACCCTTTTTAATTGCAGCGGTCAATCGTTGGTGCTCCTTGGGTTTAAGTGATCCTGTTAAAAGCCCAATCTTAACTGGTGTCCCGGCAAAAATCTTTGCTAACTTATTTGCGTGCTGCTGAGCAAGAATTTCAGTCGGGGCCATCAGTGCTGCTTGAAATCCAGCATTGATGGTGGCAAAAATGGCCAGTGCCGCGACAATGGTCTTCCCCGAGCCAACGTCCCCCTGCAAGAGACGGTTCATCTGGTAGGGCCGACGCAAGTCACGGCAAATTTCGTTTACCACCCGCTTTTGTGCACCGGTCAATTCAAAGGGAATCGTCTGAATAAAGCTTCTCAACTCGTCATTGTGATACAAAATGGAGTTGCCCGGGGTTTGCTCATTAGTCAGCTTAATTGCCTGGAGCCGCAGTTGAAACAGGAAAAATTCTTCATAAATAGCAGTACGCCGAGCCGCCTTCAATTGTGCCGGATCATTGGGAAAATGCATTTCCTGGATCATTTGCCGACGTTCCATCAACTGATAGCGCTGTCGCAAAGCAAGTGGCAGAAGCGTCGCAATCACATCCTGGTATCGATGGTAAGCCTGTTTAACCAGTTTCCGGATGGTGGACTGCCGCACATGCTTATTAACGGGATAAATAGCGCCCAGTTCTTCCTGATCTTCTGCTGTTTGAGTAATTAATTTACTTCCTAGCACCTGTTGTCTGCTAGCTTCCCACTTGCCAAAGACAGTCACGTCCTGGTTGAGGATCACCCGGTTCTTGAGGTACGGCTGGTTAAAGAAATTAACTAGTACGACGTCCCGCCCCACCAGGAGACGGAAGCTCAACCGGTTGCGATGATAGCCAAATCTGGACAGTAGCGGCTCCGACATCACCGTCCCAGAAACCGTCACTTTCTGCTTGTCCTTGGCACCGTGAAGGTCTGTCGGTGCAAAATCGTCATAGCGTGACGGGTAATAGGTGAGCAGGTCGCCAACAGTTTTAATATTGAGACTGGCCAAGTGTTCAGCCGTTTTGGCACCCACGCCCGTTAACTGAGTGACCGGATCATTTAAACTTTTCACGGTAATCCTGCCTCCCCCCACGATTGGCAAAAGCGGCTGTGCGAACCACGTCGCACAGCCGAAAGCATCATTATTTATTCAACAGAAATCAAGTAAGGGTAAACTGGTTGATCCCCTTCATAGATTTGGACATCTAATTCATCATCGGCATCAAGAACCGCATCACGAATTTTTTCTGCTGTCGCCTTGTTGCCCTCCTGGCCGAACAAGATCGTGACAACTTCGCTGTCTTCATCCAGCATCCGCTTTACCATCTCAGTGGCAGCGGCCTGGACATCCGGATTAGTGTTGGTGATTTCACCATCAACAATCCCCATGTAGTCGTCCTTCTTGATTTCACGACCATTGAGCTTGGTGTCACGCACGGCAATGGTAACTTCACCGCTCTTAACGTTGGCACAATTAGCTTCCATATTGTCATGGTTTTCCTGCAAGCTTGCATCAGGGTTATATTCCAAAAGAGCTGTCAGCCCCTGAGCAATGCTCTTGCTGTGAACAATCGCCACTGGAATATCAGCAACCTGGGCCGCTTGGTCAGCTGCCATGAAAATGTTGCCATTGTTAGGCAGAACTAACGCCTGCTTAGCACCACTGTTGGTGATCGCATCAGCCAAGTCTTCGATACTTGGGTTCATGGTCTGACCACCACTGATAATGGTAGTAACGCCCATCCCCTTGTAAAGATCGGCAACCCCTTTCCCGGCAACAACGGCAATGACCGCTGTTTCAGGTTTCTTCGTGGACTGTTCCTTCGCCCGTTCAACAGGAGTTTCGGCTGCCCCGTCCGCTTGATGGTCGTCATGTTCCATGATTTCCTCTTGCTGCCAGCGCATATTATCAACCTTAACCGTCTGAAGGTCACCAAACTCTTGACCCCATGACAGCACCTTCCCGGGATGCTCGGTGTGAACGTGCACACGAACAACTTCATCATCATTAATGACCAGTAGACTATCACCCAGTTTAGCCAGGTAATTGTAGAAGGTATAGTAATCAAATTTGCGGTCAACCTGTTTGCCCCGGCCAAGCCGCACCATCATTTGAGTACAGTAGCCATACTTAATGTCTTCCGGATTGAGCTTACCTTGTGCGCTTTGGTGGTGCTTAACGTTAATCATTTCATCAATCTGCGCGCTATCAGGCTGCTCAGTACTTTCCTTGCCAACCAACGCATCGTAAAAGCCCTGCAGGACAAAGACTAAGCCCTGTCCACCTGAGTCCACAACGCCGACTTCCTTCAGGACGGCCAGTAATTCTGGCGTCTTTTTCAGCGCTGCTTGCCCCGCGTCCAGGATATCCTTCATCACGGTAACCACGTCCTGGTTATTGCCGTTTTCAATATCGTCAATTCCGGCCTGGGCACTTTCACGCACAACCGTTAAGATGGTTCCCTCTGTCGGCTTCATCACTGCCTTGTAAGCAGTTTGTGCACCAGCAGCATAAGCGTGAACAAATTCATCAACGGAGAGGATTTTCTTCCCCTCAACGTCCTTGGCAAAGCCACGGAAGATTTGCGATAAGATGACACCCGAATTCCCCCGGGCCCCCATCAGCAGCCCCTTGGCAACGGCACCTGCCAAATCACCAACGTTGAGGCTGGTGGCCTCTCGCTCATACTTCGCACCGCTGGCCATTGACATGCTCATATTAGTCCCGGTGTCACCATCCGGTACCGGAAAGACATTCAGCGAGTTAATGAAGTCTGCCTGCTGGGTTAACTTAGCAGCGGCCGTTTGGACCATCTTACCAAATTCCAGATTAGTAATTTCTTTAACAGCCAATTAAATTCCTCCCTTGGTACTAGTTATTATCAGTAACCCTGACACCTTGAACGTAGACGTTAACTTCGTCTGCGTTGATTCCCAGCATCGATTCCAGGTTGTACTTAACCTTTTGCTGAACACTCTTCGAGATCTCAGAGATTTTCGTACCATAGCTAACAATGATATTCACTTCAACGACAATACCATTGTCGTGCTGACGAACCACTACACCCTTGCTGTAGTTTTCACGACGCAGGATCTGATTAAAGCCATCGCGAACGGGGTTGCGGCTAGCCATCCCAACAACACCGTAGTTGTCCGTTGCGGCTCCGCCAACAACAGAGGAAATCACGTCATTAGCGATATCGATGGTGCCAGAATGAGTTTTAATTTTAACTGCCATTTAAATGGCCTCCTTGATCGTTAACTTAATAAAGTTTGCAGTTTGGTTAATCATAACATAAGCGGCGTTCAAAAGTGAAGATTCGCCGCAGCCACCCGAAAACTAAAAAAGCTGCCCGCCATCGCGAACAGCTAATCGCTAAATTAAATCCGGTTCAGCTTCCCCGACTTCAGGGTCCGTGCAGAAACGTAAACCTTCTTCCGCTTACCATTTTCTAGAATGGTAACCTTCTGCAAGTTTGGCTTCCAGCTGCGGCGGCTAGCGTTTAACGCGTGTGAACGCTTGTTACCAAAACGCGTCCGCTTGCCAGTGATGTAATCCTTAGCCATTGGTTTCCCTCCTCTGCTGAACAAATTATTCGCCACGCATTGCGCTGTAACTCACCTAGTTAATTTACCATAGCGAGCAAACGAATGCAAGAATAAGTTTCAAGTATTTTTCCTTGACAGTGATTAAATAACATCTCGGCACTGAATAACTGCCACTATTCCTGACTTAAACGAAAAATGGGTTTTTTCACCCTTAAACTCATTGCTCGTCCAAGAAACCGGGTAAGAGCAATGCCAATTATCAAGCGGGTATTTTTCATCGACTAATGTCAGTCCTTCTACCGCCGTCAAGTTGACAAAGGCCAAATATTTCATCCCTGTTTCCCGTCTTAGACAATAGTGTCCGGGCAAAAAAAAGCTGACAGTATTGCCACAATCACGGATTACCAGCTTCGGCAATGACTGGCGAAAAACCGGCGCCAGTGGCAAAAAAAGGTTCGCCAGCAAATGATCCAACCGACCACCAGTGGCCCCGTACAGACAAACTTGGTCATACTGGTAATGGCGCTGGACAGCCAGCAACCCTAACTGCGTATCGGTGTAATCCTTTTCGGGGGGAAACTGCTCAACCTTTCCCACAGCTTGTTTAACAGCCTGGCGCTGCTGATCAGTACTAGAATCAAAATCGCCTAACGCATATTGGGGGATAATTCCTCGCTGCACCAGCCGCACTGCACCATAATCAACTGCCACCCACGGCTCGTTTGCTTTCCGCTCCACTTCTTTCCACGGAATTAGCTGTTGCGGTCCGCCAACCATCAAGTTGACCGTGGAAACTTTGTTCATTAAAACACCACCTAACAAAAGAAGAGGGACTGTCGACAGCCCCTCTTGAATAATTACTGCTCCTTACTTCGTTGCGTTACGGATAGCATTAACCCGTTCAACCGGATCGTCTGCCCCGAAAACGAAGGAGCCAGCAACGGCGACGGTAGCACCCGCCTTGTAGCACGGAACGACGGTCTGGTCATTAACCCCACCATCAATTTCGATGTCAAAGTTATACCCGTGTTTTCGCTTCAACTCGTTTAATTCAGCAATCTTGTCAACCGTCTCTGGCAGGAACTTCTGACCACCAAAGCCTGGGTTAACGGTCATCACTAATACCTGATCAACCATGTGGAGAACCGGTGTAATCATGGCTACTGGTGTCCCCGGATTGATGACAACTTCAGCCTTAGCACCGTTGTTGTGAATGATTTGCAAAGCACGGTGGATGTGCTGGGTTGCTTCGACTTGAACCCCGATGATATCTGCCCCGTTTTTCGCAAATTCTGGAATCAGGTGTTCCGGATTTTGAACCATCAGGTGAACGTCTAATACCATCTCGGTGATTGGCCGAATTGCTTTCACAAAACCAGGGCCAAACGAGATACTTGGCACAAACTGACCATCCATAATATCAATGTGCAAGTATTCTGCCCCACCCTTATCAACACGTTCGATATCGCGTTGAAGGTTAACAAAATCAGCACTTAAAATTGAAGGCGCAACTTTAATCATTTGTAATCTCCTCGTTTCTAATACTTCGGTTTACGATTGGCAATCATTTGCTGAAAAGCAACGTAATCTTCATATCGTGACTTCATTATTGTACCACTGGCAACCGCATCCTTCACCGCACATCCAGGTTCCTTTAAGTGACGACACCCACGGAAACGGCATTGCGGTGCCACTTTAACCATTTCTGGAAATAATTGGGGTAACGTCTCAGCATCAATTGAAAGGTCCTCATATGAGGAGAACCCCGGCGTATCGGCAATCAACGCCCCCGCAACGTCAAGCAGGCTGACCTTGCGAGTAGTATGTCGCCCCCGCTTGAGGGCCTGCGAAATCTCGCCAGTCGCTAACTGTAAGCGTGAATCCAAGTGGTTTAGCAGGGTCGACTTACCGGCCCCCGTTTGTCCCATCATCGTCACCACGTGGCCGCTGAGGACCGCTTTGAGTTGGGCTAACTGCTCAGTAGAAAATGGTTTCCGGCCGCTCAAGACTTGGTAGCCCGCATGACGGTATCCATCCGCAACCGCCGTTATTTGACGGTATTCTTCAGTGGTAGCCAGGTCAGTCTTGGAAAAGTAGATCACTGGCGTAATCTTGCTCTTGGCCAACGCCACCAGCTGACGGTCTAACAAATTAGGCGTAAAACGCGGTTGGACGACGGCAGTAACGACAACCGCTAAGTCCACATTTGCCACTGGTGGTCGCACCAGGCTGTTAGTCCGTGGCAAAACTTTTAAAAGGTAGCCATGTTGCTGGTCATCAGCACTAAATTCAACCTTGTCACCCACCAGTGGCTTAATCTTTTTCTGCCGGAAGTTACCACGCCCCCGCGTCCGAAAAATTTGGCCATCGCATAAGACATCATAAAAACCACCTAACGATTGCTGAATAATCCCTTTTTTCACCACGTCACTCCTTATCCGGTAATGTTAGTCGCACTCATAATCGTCCGTCCGTTCCTGACAACCCGGTAGGAACCGGTTTGCCCTTTTCTGAGGGTAAACGGAACGTTAATCGTGGTTTCCTGGTTAATCGTAATATCTTGGTACTCCATCGTCAGGTTGTGGTTGGCATCGGCAATGTAGACCTGGACCCGGTTCTCATGCTTGCCGCCATTACCATCAAACGGAATGTTGATTTGAATATTCGTCGTCTTGGTTTGGTTACCAGACGAAGCGATTGAAACCGTTAGCGTATCGCCACGGCTTAACTTGGCCCCCGCTTTTGGAATCTGTTTTAAAACATGGTTGCTGGGAACGGTACTGGAGAATTTCTCCGTTGTCGTCAGCTGTAACCCGTGCTTATTGGCGTAGGATTGAACGGCACTGATATCATCATGCTTGAAGTTCGGCACCGTAAACTGCGGCTTGCCTGCCGAAACCGTCAGCGTTACTGACTGCCGGGCGGGTTTCACCACCGTACCTTCCTTATGACTTTGGGCCATCACTTGTCCCTTATCAACCTTGTCGCTGTAGCGGTGTTTAATTACCACCCGCACACCATGCGACCGCAGTTCATCAGCAACATCTGTTGCCGTTTGACCAACGTACTGCTTGATTGTCCAGTGCTTGGCACCGCGGCTAATTGTGAGGTCCACTGGTTGGTATCGTTTAACCCGACTGTCGGGTTCGCTAGTCGTAAGGACACGGCCAACAGCAACACTTTGACTATGCTGTTCTTTAATTCGGCCAACATGGACATGGGCTTTTCTCAGCCGTGACTTGGCTTGAGCCGTTGTCAAACCACTGACATCTGGGACACTGATTTCTGTATTTAAGTATGTTCCCACACCAAACCCCAGCAGGATCACCGCAGCAATGCCACCGCCAATCAATGCCTTCTTGTGACGCTGCCAGGCAGATGGTTTGGTTGGCTGCTCTCGCTCGTTAGAATGGTGCTTTTCTTGCTCTTTGTGTTCCAGTTCAGACAGGTCTAAAACTTTTGTTTCACCGTCATCACCATCATCAAACGAGTACGGTGGCTCGTCCTTTCTTGATGGCGATAAAACGGTGGCCAAATCGTCTGCCATTTCCTTTGCCGACTGGTAACGACAAGCCGGGTGCTTTGCTGTTGCGTGAACAACAACGTTTTCCAGGGCTTGCGGAATATCAGGATTCTGCCGACGAATAGATGGCATTTTTTCTCGCGAATGCTTCAGGGCAATCGAAACGGCATTTTCACCCTCAAAGGGGACCTTCCCTGTCAACAGTTCGTACAGGATAATCCCGAGAGAATAAATGTCAGACCGTTCAGTCGCAATGCTGCCACGAACTTGCTCCGGTGACAAGTAGTGGACAGAGCCGAGCAGCGTATTCGTTTGCGTTAAAGAATTTTGGGATGTTGCCGTGGCAATCCCGAAATCCGTAATTTTAATGTTCTTATTTTCATCAATTAGGATGTTTTGTGGCTTCAAATCCCGGTGAATAATACCATGAGCGTGGGCAACTTCCACGGCAGAAAGCACCTGCTCCATGATATCAACGACCTGCGGCAACGGGATCGGAAAGTGGTGGCTAATGTAGGCCTTTAAGTCAGTCCCTTTGACGTATTCCATGACTAAGTACTGCATCCCATGGTCAATGCCCACATCGTAAATACCAACAATGTGTGGATCATGGAGTTGAGTGGCCGCCATCGCTTCTCTCTCGAAACGACGACGAGTCCGCGGATCGTCACGCAAGTCAAGCCGCAACAACTTAACCGACACGTCACGATCAAGGTATAGGTCATGCGCCAGGTATACGTTTGCCATTCCACCTTCGCCCAGCGGCCGTTTAATCTCATACCGGTTGCTAAGCTTGTCTCCAGGCTTCATGTTAATAACCTCTCTTGGTCTTATTGACTTATTGAGACGGTGATATTATCTGGACCTCCAGCCTTATTCGCCATTTTCACTAATAGCCCGCACTTCCGCTTCAGCGACTTCCGCGATTGAAGTACCTCCGCAATCTGCTGTAGTGGGACCATTTTGGAAAGCCCGTCGGTACATAGCAAAAGCTGGTCGCCATGTTTGATTCGAAAGCGATTCACATCAGCCTTGGCTTCCGCAGAAATGCCAATTGCCCGGGTAATGATGTTGTTTTGTGGCGAATTTTTGGCTTCTTGTTCGGTGAGATCACCTTTTTTTACAAGTTCATTTACCAGGGAATGGTCCACCGTAATTTGGGTTAACTGACCATCGTGCATAATGTAGCCACGACTATCACCAATATTGGCCACCACTACTTGATCATCAAATAGCACTGCGGCAACCATGGTGGTCCCCATCCCGTGATAACTTTGTTTCTCAGTTGATTTTTCTAAAATTTTATTATTAATAAGCTGCACTTGCGAAACAAGCCATTTTGAAGCCGTTTGCGGCGTCATCGGCGAAGCAGTAGTAAAGGCACGGCCAAATGATTCAGTTGTTAGTTCTGCGGCAAGGTCTCCCCGCTGATTGCCACCGATACCATCAGCAATCACGACCAAAAAGAGCCCCTGCTTATTACTAAACAAGGCTACTCGGTCCTGGTTTTGCTTGCGGTGACGACCAATATCGCTTTTGAAAGCAGTTTTCATTGAAAGAAAATTCCCCTCTAGGAGAGACGCTTGATGGTAGCGATGAAGAAGCCATCGGTACCATAATCGCTCGGTAAAATTGTCAGCGAGCGAGCATCTCGACCATCCTTAATACACTTTGTTGTTTGGGTTGTTAACTCGGCAAACTGCGGATGTGAACTCAAAAATTCACGAACCGTTAACTCGTTTTCCGTTTTTAACAAGGTACAAGTGCTGTAGGTTATTATACCGCCCTTTTTTACTTTTGTGGCCACCGCATCCAAAATTGCTAGTTGAATTTGGTGTAAATGCTGACTGTCATCTGCAGTCTTATCGTAGCGAATTTCAGGTTTTTTCCGTAGCAACCCGATTCCGCTACATGGCGCGTCAACCAAGATAGCGTCAAACTGTTCATCAGCAAAGCATTCGTCCACTTTTCGCGCGTCAAGCGCCAGCGCGGTTACCCGGTCACTGACACCTAAGCGCGCTGCATTTTGCTGGACCAATCGCACCTTGTTAGCATGGAGGTCAAGGGCAATGACCTTGCCACGATCAAGCTGTTCGGCGATTTGAACGGTTTTGCCGCCCGGGGCTGCGCATGCGTCAAGAACCTTGAAGTCGGCTGACAAATTCATACTGTCAACTGCCAGCTGAGCGCTCTCATCCTGGATTGTTACTAGTCCATCATTAAAGGCTGAGCTCTTGATGACATTCCCAGAATCGACAACCAGCCCTGCCGGCGCGAGGGGACTGCGATGGACTTTGACTCCATCGTTAGCAAGCTGGTCAACAGCTTGAGCGGCATTGCCCTTAACCTGGTTCACCCGCAAGGAAAGGTGGGCAGGTTCATTAATACTATCCAGAATGGTTTCAGTCTTTGCCAGCCCATAATCACTAGCCAGTTGTCCTACCAGCCAGCGAGGAACACTTCTCTTCACTGACAGCCGTAAAAGCGGATCCTTAATTTCGTCCAGACTACGGCGGGGGTGCCGGAGGTAATTGTGTAAAACGGCTGTTACCAGTTTGCGAATTCCGGGATTGCCGTGGACCTTGGCAATTTCGACCGTCTCATTGACGACTGCAAAATCCGGGACGCGTTCAAGGTAATCAAGCTGGTAAACCGCTTCTAGCAAGAGGACGTGGACCCAGTTAGCCAACTGTTTATTATTGAGAAATGGTGCCAGTCGGTAGTCCAACGTTAACTTGTGTTGTAATGTGCCATACACAATTTTGGTCAGCAAACGCTTATCCACTTCACTTAGTTGGTGGTGAGCAATCGTATTATTCAGCTGTAAGTTAGAATAAGCCGCCTGGCCAATCACGCGGTCTAAAGTGATCATCGCCAGCCAGCGCGGCGTTTTTTTAATGTTTCTCATCAGTAATTGCCTGGAACCCTTCCGTCAAATTCTGGTGCCCGTTCAGGTAGGCCGTAATATCCATTAACGGCTTGCCCGCAGGTTTTAACTGATTGATTTGATAAACTGTCCCCTCACCAGCCGCCAGAACTAACGAGTGTTTTTCGACCCGGACGACTTTGCCGGGGGCCAAGCTCGTTTTTTCATTCAGTGGGGTGACATCATAGATTTTCGTGCGCAAGCCATCGACAACCATGTTACCAATTGGAAATGGCCTTAAACCGCGGACCTTGTCATCAATTCGTTCTGCAGTCATGGTGTAGTCAATTCGTTCCTGCTCACTGCTAATATTTGGTGAAAAACTAACTTTGGCCGGGTCCTGCTTGACGGGATGAACGTCACCAGCTACCAAGTGTGGCAATGTCTTCATCAGTAAATCGCGACCCAGTACACTTAGTTTCTCAAACATTGCTCCGGTGTCATCCTGCCTGGTAATCGGGATCTTCTTTTGCGCAATGATATCACCGGCATCCATCTTTTTGACCATGTACATGATCGTGACCCCGGTTTCACGGTCACCGTTGATCACTGCATAGTGGACCGGTGCGCCACCACGGTACTTTGGCAGTAGTGATGCATGGACGTTAATTGCCGCAATCTGGGCTGCTGCTAACAGCTTAGTCGGTAAAAATTGACCAAATGCAGCAGTAATCATCAGGTCCGGTTTCATCGCGATCAACTGAGCCATTTCTGGACTATGGTTGATTTTTTCTGGCTGGAGAACCGTGATCCCACTAGCCATGGCGGTCTCCTTGACCGGAGAAGCCGTTAACCGATGCTTGCGACCCACCCGCCGGTCCGGCTGGGTAACAACTGCTTTCACATCATAATCATGACTGTCAATCAGCGCTTGGAGAATCGGGACAGCAAACTGTGGTGTTCCCATAAAAACAACGGATTTCATTAGTTAAAAACTCCTTTACATAAAGAACTGTGGTTCAGGATCAATGGAAACTTGAAGGTCGCGAAACCCCTTTGGTTGGGTTTCAGTGAGCACCGTCGTTAGTACCCGGTGCAATTGTGGATCCTGCTTATACTTAATAACTAGCTGATAGTAGTAGCGTCGCTTCATCCGGGCAATCGGTCGTGGCGACGGTCCCAGAATAATTGTTGATGGCGCAACCGCCTGCTTGATCTGTTCACTGATTCTGATCATTGCCTTCGCGGCAACGGCTTCCTGCTCATGACTAGCCATCACGCGGACAGTGTAATAATAAGGCGGGTACCCACCCCGGTAGCGGACATTCATTTCGGTCGCAAAAAAGCGATCGTAGTCGTGAGCTTGGGCGAGACGGATGGCGTAGTGATCCGGATTAAAAGTCTGAATAATAACGTGCCCCTGCTTCTCCGCCCGACCAGCACGACCGCTCACCTGCGCCAGCAAGTCAAAGGTATGCTCGCTTGCCCGAAAATCAGGAAGCTCTAAACCAGTATCGGCATTAAGCACCCCCACGAGGGTCACGTCCGGGAAGTCTAACCCTTTGGCGATCATTTGCGTTCCTAACAAGATGTTTGCTTGATGGTCACCAAACCGTCGTAAAATTTTTTCGTGCATGCCTTTCCGGCGGGTGGTATCGACATCCATCCGCAAGACACGTGCTGCTGGCAATCGTGCAGCCAACTGGGCGGCCACCTTTTCGGTGCCCGTCCCGTAATAACGAATGTGCCTGCTATGACATTGCGGACAATACTGGGGAATCGGTTCTTCATGGCCGCAATAATGACAACGCATGGTGCGCGTATCCATGTGCAATGTCAGTGAAATATCGCAATTGGGACACTTCAAAACTGTTCCGCAATCACGACACATCATAAACGAAGAAAAGCCACGCCGGTTAAGCATCAAAATACTTTGTTCTCCCTTGTTCAACCGGTCTTGTAGTAGTTCCATCAACCGGCGAGAAAAATTGGTTTCTCCCTGCTGACGGATCTCAGGACGCATATCAACAACTTCAATTGGTGGCAGCGACTGGCCATTCACCCGGCGGGTTAACCGCAATAGTTGGTAGACTCCCACCTGTGCACGACTGCGACTTTCCAAGCTGGGAGTAGCGGATCCTAACAAAAGGACTGCCTGGTGGTACTTGGCCCGCCATTTAGCAACGTCGCGGGCATGGTAACGAGGAGAATCATCCTGCTTATAGCTGGTTTCATGCTCCTCATCCATGATAATAATCCCCAAATTTTGTAGGGGCGCAAAGATTGCCGAGCGGGCACCGACGACCACCCGCGCTTGGCCACGGTTAATCCGCCGCCACTCATCATAACGTTCTCCCTGCGATAAGTTGCTATGTAGAATCGCGACCTGGTCACCAAAACGACCACAGACCCGTGCCACCATCTGTGGTGTTAACGAAATTTCGGGAACGAGCATCAGGGCAGTTTGCCCCTTTTGCAGGGCCTTGGCGATTGCTTGGAGGTAAACCTCGGTTTTTCCACTCCCGGTCACCCCTTGTAAGAGAAAGGTCTGGGGCTTTCCCTGGTCCATCGCGTTGCTAACGGCGGATAAGGCATTGTGCTGCTCCGGATTTAACTGCAGTGGTGCAGTTTGCTGATACTCTTGCCCCTGGTGAGGGCGCCGATATTGTTCCACTGGCAACTTAATCAGCCAGTGCTCTTGCTCGCCCTTGTTGACGGTACTAGCGGAAACATTAGCCTGTTGTTCCACGTCTTTTTCCAGGATTGTTTGGTCAAAATGGCCAGCCAAAAAGTTTAACAATCTGCGCTGAGCCACCGCCCGTTTGGCCACTTGACCAGCTACTAATCCCGCTCGGTCTGGTGTTAATAGTGACCGAATGCCGGTAACAGTTTTTGCTCCAGCCCGGCTTTTTACCCGGTATTCAAAACGAACCTTTTTCTGGCGACGTAGCTTAACGATCCTTGCCACTAATTCGGGATCCCGCTGAATGGTTGCAAAGTCCAATTCATCGCGCTGGTCAAATAAGTCCTGTCGTTCATCTTTACTTAATGGCGCTACCACCCGGATTAACCGTTTCGTCTTTCCCTTCAGTGCGGTCGGTAACATGGTATAAAGGCAGGAGATCCAAAAAGAATACGTATCGTCCGCCATCCACTGAGATAGCTTCAACAGCTCCGGATTAACCACTGGTTTCAAGTCCATCAGTGCCGCTAGTGGCCGCAGATCGCCATCAAAGTGGTGCGGCTCATCAACACCGACGACAAAACCCTGCACCTGACGATCACCTTTACCGAACGGAACGACGACTCTCATCCCCGGTTCCACGGTATCCACCCACTTTTGAGGGACCTGGTAAGTAAAAGGATGGTTGGTCTGCTGAGTTGGTACATCAACAATCACTTGCGCAGTCTGGGCCATCTAATCTTCCTTTCTGAGCAATTGAGCAATCAAGTCGACCAACCGTTCACCCACCGCCTTCTTCGACATGAGCGGCCACTTTGCGGGTTGCCAATTGGGCCGCAAAATCGTCACCTGGTTGTCATCACTACCAAACCCGGTGCGCGAATCACTAACGTCATTGGCCACAATCACATCTGCCTGCTTGTCAACCAGCTTCTGCTGCGCGTGCGCCAATAAGTCGTTAGTTTCCGCCGCAAAGCCAATCACCAGCTGTTCCGGCCGCTTCAGTTTCCCCGCTGCCTTGAGAATATCGACTGTCGGCACCAAGGTAAGCTGGTAGGTGGACTGATCCGCTGCTTTTTTGATTTTCTGTTTAGCTGGTGATGCTAATTTAAAATCGGCTACCGCTGCCGCCATCACTAAAACATCGGCACCATTCAGCTTTTGCTTGACCGCCGTTGCCATTTCTTCCGTCGTTGTCACCTTCACAATCTGACAGCGTGGCGAAACCGGTAATTTTACCTGCGCACTCCCAGCAATAATTGTGACTGTTGCTCCGGCATTCAGTGCCGCCTCTGCAATGGCTAACCCCATTTTTCCGGAAGAACGGTTGCCTAAAAAGCGGACCGGGTCAACCGGCTCGCGAGTCCCGCCCAGCGTGACCACTACTCGTCGTTTGCCAAGCTGGTCACCATCAGCAACCAGCACTGTTTCCACGAAGTCAGCAATCGCGCCCACTGCGGGCAGCCGCCCTTTACCTTGGTATCCTTCAGCAAGGTAACCAGTGGTGGGCTCCATCAGCAAACGCCCATCTTCTTTCAGTAACCGCACATTACGCTGGGTAGCAGGGTTTTCCCACATCTGAGAATTCATTGCCGGAATGACCGCAACGGGGGCACTCGTTGCTAACAAGGCAGCGGTGGCCGCATCGTCAGCAATCCCATTGGCCATTTTGGCGATCACGTTTGCCGTGGCCGGTACAACCACTGCTAGGTCGGCCCAGTCGGCTAACTCAATATGAGGAACGTGGCCGTCGACCGACTCAGCCCACAGGTCAGTGAAGACACGGTGCTTAGTCAACGACGCGAACGTTGCCGGCCCAACTAGTTCCGTGGCTGCCTTGGTTTCGGCAACCCGTACTGTCAACCCCTTTTTTTGCAGCGTCCGGACCAGTTCGACCGCTTTATACGCGGCAATACTGCCCGTCACATACACAGCAACATGTTTCACCATCAAGCACCTCCAAGAATCAATCGTCCTAATTATATCATTGCCCAGTTAAAAAAGGGGCTGTGACATAAGTCCCTCATAAAGAATGGAGCTCGATGAAATCTTCGGATTTCATTGAGCTCCATTTTCCTTTAAAATAAATAGAAAAGGC
>NZ_CAKPXS010000018.1 GCF_934202235.1 uncultured Limosilactobacillus sp.
CCAGTAAGTCCGAAAGGGTGGTGAAGCTGTTAGTTGATGCACCTTGGGGGAGGTTGAGCGGCGCAAAGGCAGCAAAGGACTGTTTTTTATTGGCTTGGTGAATAAGCACTGGCTGGGGACTATCAAACCCGGCTAAAAATTGGTGGTAAGTGGTCGGGAGGTGGTCGCTTGCTGTGAGGCGTTCGGCGAGGTCAACCGCAGAACTGCGCCCAAAGCCCTCATAGCTTTTTTGCAATTGACGGGCCAACTCGTCAGTGTTATCAGTTAATTGCGTTGCCAAGTCAGAGTAAAGCTGGTTTGGCAAGTAGGGGTTCACCTTATCCTGCTTGGGTGGCATGATAAACGTTGCTCCTGGTAACAGTGTCCTGATGCGGTTCTGATCGCTGGAGACGTGTTTAATCGCGTCAATAATCTTGCCCGTTTTACGGTTCACCAGGGTAACGTTACTGTGCCGGGCCATGATTTCAACGACAATTACCAGTTGTTGGTTATCCCCAATCTCATCGCGAGAGCTGAAATAAAATTCTACTATCCGGTCATTGCCCACCTGCTTAACCGCTTCGAGAATCGCTCCCTCCAGATACTTCCGCATGGTCATCGTAAAGTTGGTGGGAACTTGGGGGTTGCTGTAGGGGATAGCGGTCAGTTGGACCCGGGGATAGGAAGGATTGGCTGACATTAAGAGGGTGTAGTTGTGGCGGTGTGCCCGAATCACCATTAATAGTTCGTTGGGGTAAGGCTGGCTCACCCGGCTAACTCTCCCGGTCGCCAGTGTTGTTTGTAATTCATGTACAATTGCGTGGGTAAACAGTCCATCAAAAGCCATTAGAAATCCTCCTTGATCAATCCAGTCCATTATACCCGAGTGATTGTTGTGAAGCCACCAAAAGGGGCGGGGCAGGCGTTGGTTTCTGGCTTATCTTGTGTTATTCTTAAAATAACGTTGTCCTTAATTACGCTTAACAATTAATAAAAAAGTTTAAACGAAAGTTGTGGTGTTTTCCATGAAAATTGCTGTTGTGACTGACAGCACTGCTTACCTCACCAAGGAGGAGCAGGAAAAATACAACATCCATGTCGTGCCAATTCCACTGACCATTGATGGGCAGAGTTACCAGGAAGGGGTCGACATTTCTAACGCCGAATTTTATGACAAGCTGGCGCACTCATCGACCTTCCCGAGTACTTCGCAACCGCCAGTTGGTGAAATGATTGAGTTGTATCAGCAACTAGCGGCAGAAGGTTACGACGCGGCAATTAGTATTTTCTTGACCAGTGCAATTTCTGGTTTTGTGAATACTGTTACCCAGTTGGCTGAGCAATTGAAGGATCAAATTAAGATTATTCCTTTTGATTCGCACATCACGGTCAAACTGATGGGCTACCTAACTATTGAAGCAGCCAAGGAAGTAGCAGCTGGCAAGGACCTTGATACCATTTTGGCTAACCTTGATAAGTTACGTCAAACTTTTCATAGTGTTTTTGTTGTTGATGACTTGCAGAATCTGGTTCGCGGCGGGCGTCTGTCAAACGCCAGCGCCATTGTTGGCTCAATTTTGAAGATTAAGCCATTACTCACCATGGACACGCCTAGCTACTCCATCGAGGCGTTTGAAAAGGTCCGGTCCATGAAGCGGGCGAAGTTGCGTTGTGAACAAATCTTTGAAGAGAAAATTGCGCAGGCGGACTACCCAATTCACGCCATTGTCATCCATGCCAATGCACCAGAAGCCGGGCAAAAGTGGCTGAATAAGTTGTCTGCCGATCATCCTGAAGTAACGTTTGAACTGGGCTACTTTGGACCGGTGATTGGGACGCATTTAGGACAGGGGGCATTGGCGATCGGCTGGATGTGCGATACGGATCGCCGTCCACTATGAAGTTTGGATATCGTGCGGCATTGTTGCTATTAAACGTTGTTGCATTGCTGTTAATGATCATTTTATCGGTATTACAATTTAACGTTTCGATCCCGAGTGGCAACCTCCACATTACGGTGGTGGCACTAATAGCGGTAGCCCTGATGACTTTGACTGACGTTGCTAACGGATTAGTTGTTACTGCCATCAGCTTTTTGCTAATCTTCTTTTTGCGAATTATGAACTGGCAAAACCTGGTGCAATTAGTCTTGCTGGTAATCGTTGCTGCCATCATTATCGCCACCTGCCTACCACATCACCGGCGGTTAAGCCACCAGCAAACAATTTGGCTCGGACTTGCTATTGGGATTTGTCAGTTGGTGCTATTAGCACTGACCTTTTTCATCGTGGGTTGGCATTATTTTGGCAACTTACGGGGAGCACTGATTGAGCTGCAGCAGGCTTTTCCGGCCGCTCTCTTGAGTGGACTCCTCGATTCTCTCCTGGTTCCAGCAATTGTTTTCTCCGGAGCCAAACTGGCTGACAAACTGGGCTTGTTTAACTATCCCGGGGATGGTGGGCACCAGGACCCGCCAGTGATTGACTTGAGTAGTCACCGCTCGGCAAAGGATGACGAGCAACAAAATCAACATTAAAAAAAGACCATCAGCCAATGAAAAGCTGGTGGTCTTTACTTACCCCAGAAAAATTGAATAAGGAGCTGGTCAACCTCGGGGTTACGATGCAGCTGAACATGATCGGCTCCCGGTCCCGTAATCTACTTTTCGCGGAATGATTTAGCGCGACTGCTCTCAAGATACTTGAGCGACTGAGCCGAGCGAACATCAACCAGGTTGTCGGTACCATTGCCCACATCGCCGTAAATATTCAAAATTTTCACCTGATGTTTTGGATAAAGGCGGCGTAATTGTGTCATCTGGCGGTAATTGGCGGACATCGCCGATGGTTTGCCAGTTTGCCGGTTAACGATAAAGTTTGTCGGCAGGTCGTCTCCCTGAATACCGTTCATTGGCGCGGCCAAGTCTAACTGTTTACGAACCGTCGGCATTTGCTGATTATCGGCGTTTTTCAAAAAATAGTAAGCCAGTGCCATGTTGCCCATCGAGTGGGCTTCCAGATTCACGTTTTTGATGTGGTCAACCGCTTTGAGGTGACGGAGGACGTTAGCGACGTACTGGCCATCCTGAGGGTAATTCGTATTATCATTATCTTCAAAGTTGACCATGACAATCGGGTTGATGGCACCCCGGGGAATCTTTTGCGAAAAGCTGACGTGACCATTCTCATCGACATTTGCCGAGACGACAGTATTAGTTATTCCCGCGTGGACCGCAGCATTGACCATGTGCCGTTCCGCATGGGCACCTGACCCATAGCCGTGAAAGAACACGGTTACGGTGGTCGATTGGCAAAAGTGGTGACTGAGGGCGGCATTGGCTGTGAGTGGTATTCCAGCGAGTACACTAACGGCGATGGTTGCCGCTAGCGCGAAGCAGGGGAAACGGTGTTTCATAATTAGACCTTCCTTGATATTATCAGGACCATTGTAAGTGATTAAATACCAATTGCCAACCAGAGATCAAACCAATTATTTGCATTTTCTGAGTGGGATATGCTAAAGTAATTAATTGGATTTTAAAAGGATAGGAGATGGCGATTATCAAACTGGTAAAAGCAACTCAAAGCGATCTTGACCGGATTATTGAAATTTTGGCCGATGGCCGCAACCAGTTGGCCGAAAAAGGTGTTGACCAATGGCAGGGTGACTACCCGAACCGTGAACATGTTAAGAAAGACATTGACAAGGGTTTTGCATACCTTGTCCAGTCCGACGACGAGGAAACCGTTGGGGCGTTGTCAATCGTCGCTCCACCGGAACATGATTACGATACAATGGATGGTCAGTGGCTAGTTGATACTGACAAGTACCGGGTTATTCACCGGGTCGCAATTCACTCCAACCATGCTGGCCATGGCTACGCATCGCGGATGTTTGAATCTGTGATTGCCTACGTTGAAAAGGCGGCTCATATTAAGTCCCTGCGGATTGATACGCACGAAGATAATAAGGCAATGCAACACCTGATCGAAAAGAATGGTTTCAAACGTGTCGGCACGTTAAACGGTGTCTACCGGAAGAATGAAATCTCTTATGTTTACGAATTAGTTGTTGGCTAATGGCTAACAGACATATGATAAAATAAACACGTTAGCGGGGTGCGCTAGCGTGTTTTTTGTCAGAGGAGGGGGCAGCGTGGGAAACCAACAATTAACCGATCGTCAACGAGTGCGCTTAGCCCAGTTAGCTTATCAGCAGTGGCAAGTCGGTGATCCCCTTTACCTTAATCACGGGCGTAATTTTATTGGCAAAGTCACTCGAATTATCCATCAGGTTGACGACCTTTACTTAACGGTTATCGTCAACCACCAACAACAAGAGGTCACCGTCCTTTTTCGTGGTTCAACTGGAATTATTAGTGGAGGTCATGATGCCTGGGTGAACCAGTGGCTGAAGACCAATTTTCCGGTTGGTTCGGCAATTCTCACGCAGCAAGCCGACATACCAGACCAGTTGGTGAGTGCAAGTGCGACACTCAACCGCTTGATGGGAGAATATCGGGGTGCGCATTTTTGGCTTTACGGTCACTCGCTTGGCTCCATTAATGCCCAGTACGCTTTAGCAAATTGTTTCTTTCCCCAACAATTGGCCAATAGTTACCTGTTTGAGGGGCCCAATATTTACTGGCTACTGTCACCGGACCAGCGCAAACGAGCCCTGCAAATTCGCTGTCAGATTTTTAATTATGTTGACCCGCGTGACATTGTGACCCTCGGTTACCTGGATGAGCAACACGTAATCGGTTTATTGCGGGTTGTTGATTCACGCTTGGTGGCACCGATTAAACAGCACCTTTTTGGTGGTTACCAGTATGACAGGCAAAACATGATCCTGGTCAACCAGGGTGCCAGTGCTGAATTGAGTCGAAAGCGGGCAATGATCGATCGTCGATTAATTAAACGGGCAGGTCAGCTCTTACAAATGGTCGACCACCGACAAAATAATCAATATAACCAGCCATCCCATTCTGGTGACCGGTTATTTACTGACTAAAATGGTTAGGGGAGCTGCGCGACTTGGTGAAATAATGTTTCAATGAAACGCTGACTGGCCAGAGACATTAACTGCGTTGGTCGTTGGTAGATACCAATTTGCCGATAAAGGCGGGGAGTTAACGGGCGAATTGCCACTTGATAATTTTGCTTAGTTAGTACCAAGTCGGCCAGAATGCTGTAGCCAAGACCAGCTTCAATCATTGCCAGCAGAGAATAGTCATCGTGAACCCGTAACTGAATATTAGGTTGAATCCCTTGCTGATGAAAAGCATTTAACGGTTCACTATAGAGTCCTTCCTCCAGCATGAGGAAGGGCTCTTTTGCTAAGTCCGTCAGGCTCAGTGCTTGTTTTTTGGCCAGCGGATGGTTAACTGGCAAAACGACTTTTAATTCACCGCTTTTGAGGTATTTGACTGGCAGGTGGGGCTGAGCCGCCGGGTTAATAAAGCCAAAATCAACTGTATTATTGTCAACCCATTGCGGGATAGTGGTGTAATCTCCCTGCAGGAGGGTGAAATGAACACCGGGATACCGTTGCTGAAAGTTTTTAATCAGCGGCGGTAACCAGTGTGCGGAAATACTGGAAATTGTGCCAATCTTGATGGTAGCCGACTGGAGCCCCCTAATCTCGGCTACGCGGTCCTGAAAGGTTGACCAGTCGTTACAGAGTTGCTCAACGAGGGGCAGCAGTTTTTGGCCGTCGGGAGTTAGTTCCACTTGACTATGAGTTCGGTACAGCAGGGGAAAGCCAACTTCGTTTTCAAGACTGTTGATCATCTGGCTGATTGCGGACTGTGAATAACCGAGTTGCTGACCGGCAGCAGTAAAGCTGCCGGTAGTGAGAATTGCTTGTAGAGCACGTAAGCGATTCATTAATAAGCACTCCTTATTAAACCATTCAAAAGATTTGTTTCACTAATCTTGAACCAGTCACTATAATAATGTCAAGTCAGTTAAGGAAAGAGGGAGTAACAATGAAAATGTACCATGTTGATGCCTTTACCAAGAACTTATTTACCGGCAACCCGGCAGCGGTTTGCTTTGCCGATCATTTTCCGGATGACTCGTTGATGCAGCAGGTGGCGGTAGAAAATAGCTTGTCAGAGACCGCCTTTGCTGTCCAAAAAACATCCACGGAATATGACTTACGCTGGTTTACCCCGGGTGGAGAAATTAATTTGTGCGGGCACGCGACACTAGCGACAGCATTCTTGGTTTTTGCATTCCGGCAACCGGCAGGCGAACGGATTGACTTTAACACCAAGAGTGGTCAATTGAGCGTTAGTCGAGTTAATGGACACCTCCAGATGGACTTTCCCAGTTATCAGTTAAACGAGGTAGCGGTCACGCCCGCTATGACTGCCGCTTTTGGGGTACGGCCCGTTGCTGCTTACCAGGACCGTGACCTCCTTTGCGTTTTACCGACGGCAGAGGACGTCCGACAGTGTCAGCCGCAGTCGGAAGATTTGATGAAGCTGCCGGGGTTGTTACAGAGTATCACTGCCGCTAGCGACGATCCTCGTTATGACTGCATATCACGCTCATTTGCACCAAAAATGGCGGTGGTAGAGGATCCTGTTTGTGGTAGCGCCCACTGCCAAATTGTCCCGTACTGGGCACGGCAATTAGGGAAAAAGCAGGTCACTGCCTATCAGGCTTCAAGCCGCACGGGTGTTTTATACTGTCAGGACCGGGGCAAACGCGTCACCATTGCCGGGGATGCTGTTCTCTATTCTAAGGGTGAAGTAATCTTGTCGGACAAAGGTGACTTAATTTAATTAAGTTAATTACTTAATAAATCAAGGAACCGCCAAAAATCACTTACGAAGGATAATTGATTCTGGTAATGTAACCAATTGTGTTTACAGAAAAATCAATGAGGAGTGATTTTTGATAATGAATGAACAAACGCATCAACAACACGTTCGCCATCCCAAGTTAGCGATGGTTAGTATGCTGCTGGGTGCTTTTGTTGGGATGCTTAGTGAAACTTCACTGAACATTGCTTTGCCACAATTGACACGAGCCTTCCATACCAACACCGCAACCATCCAGTGGCTAGTGACTGGTTATATGTTAGTGATTGGGATTGTCCTGCCACTGTCGAGCATGATTGCCAAGTGGTTTACCACCCGGCAAATTATTATTTTTGCCCTGGTCGACTTTATCGTCGGTGCTGCTATTTCAGCCCTGGCGGCAAACTTTGCCATTTTGTTGACTGGACGGATGATCCAGGGAATAGCGACGGGGCTGATCTTACCACTGATGTTTGCGGTGGTTATGCAAATCTTTCCTCCACAAAAGATTGGGGCGGTCATGGGTGTCTGTGCGCTAGTAATTATGTTTGCCCCGGCGATTGGGCCGACGCTCACTGGGCTGGTCCTCGGCAAATTATCCTGGCGCTGGATTTTCTGGCTTTTTATTCCGTTTCTGGTGGTAGCCCTGATGTTTGCTTTGACGTCACTGGAAAATGTGGGTCAGCTGACCCGGCCACACGTGGATGTGTTGTCGATTGTTGAATCCGCGATTGGCTGCTCAGGTTTAGTGATTGGGGCCAGTTTATCCAGCCGCGCTGGTTGGTTGTCTCTACCCGTCCTTAGTTCGTTGTTAGTAGGTATTGTCGTTCTGGGCCTGTATATCCACCGGCAATTGAATATCGAAACGCCAATCTTGAACCTTCGCGTCTTTAAGACCTCAGCGTTTGCGATTGGTTCAACACTCGTCATGCTCGACTTTGGGATTATCTTATCAGCAATGTACCTGTTGCCAATGTACATTCAAAATGGCCTGTTGCTGCCAGTTGCTTTAACTGGGGTGATCATGTTACCCGGTGGGGTAATTAACGCCTTAACTTCTGCGGTGGCAGGAAGGATGTACGACAGCATCGGTGCTAAAAAGCCAGCGCGAATCGGCTTTGCAATTGCCTTGGTTGGTGCGTTAATGTTAGCTTTTACCACTGACCACTCGCCTGTTGCTTACGTCATCGCCGCTCACGTAATCTTAATGGTCGGCTGCCCACTAGCGATGTCACCATCGCAAACTAGTGCACTAAATTCACTGACGGGGATGCAGTCTGCTGATGGTAGTACGATTTTGAATACGATGCAGCAAATTGTCGGGGCCTTAGCAACCGCACTTGCCACCAGTTTCCTCGAACTAGGCAGCCGCACAGCTAGTGGTAGTTCGGCAGTACGGTTTACCACTGGCGTCCATTACGGGCTTTACTTTACGCTGGTGCTGATTATTATTGGTATCATTTTGACCTTTAAAATGGCGGACAAGACTGAATAGGTCTTTCAGTAATTGCTCCTTGACCCGTTAGCCTGAAATCGTATAATAGATAACAGGATATGAAACGGGCCATTAGTTCAGCTGGGAGAATGTCTGCTTCGCATGCAGGAGGTCGCGAGTTCGAATCTCGCATGGTCCATTCTTAATGAAGAAAACTTTAATCATTTCTTCAAACCCACTGAAGCCGTTGTTAGCTCAACGTTTCGGTGGTTTTTTTGTCCGTACCTTTAATGTTGGAAGCAAGGAAAGTTGTTTTCGATTACCAGTAAAATAAAGGGAGTATGTTCAGTGGAAACGCGGGTTCTCAGGTATTTTTTAACCGTTGCACAGACCAACAATATTACTAAGGCGGCAGCCATCCTTCACGTTACTCAGCCAACACTGTCACGGCAAATGATGGAGTTGGAAGCAGAACTGGGCGTAAAGTTGTTTTTGCGACGTCCGCGGCACCTTGAATTAACTCCAGAAGGAGCTCTCTTCCAGCAGCGAGCGGCTGCCATCCTCCAGCTGTGGGAGCATTCCAAAGAAGAAGTACAAACTCACGACAAAGGCTTGAGTGGTACCGTCCACGTTGGCTGTGTGGAAAGTTCTGTTTCACCGTTTTTAATGAAGGTCATTAATCATTTTTTGGAACAATACCCACAAGTCAAACTGACGATGTTTGACGGGGACGGCGATACCTTACGAGAAAACTTAGACCGGGGGTTGCTCGATGTCGCAGCGCTAATTGAACCGGTAGAAGCTACCAAGTATAACTACCTGGTTTTACCCGTGAAAGAAGAGTGGGGAGTCATCATGCGTGCTGATGACCCACTTGCGAATCGCCAGTGGTTGAATCGTCATGATATTTATCAGTTGCCGTTGGTCGTTTCGCGGCGGGGGATTGTCCGCGATGAGATCAGTGATGTTCTCAGGCTAGACCAGGCAAAACTCCATATTCGAATGACGATTAATTTACCAGGAAATGCGATGCAGTTGATTAAGGGTGGTAATTACTATGCACTAGCAATTAAGGGTGTTTATGATAATGCCCATGATGCTGATCTCGCCTTTGTTCCTATTCGTCCACGGAAAAGCACAGGACACGTAATGGTTTGGCAAAAGAACCGACAGCTGACGGACACCACGACGGCCTTCATCCAGAAGGTGGCAGCAGCAATTAACCAGCACTCAGCAAAATAACAAAAACTCCTGGGATCATTGGTTACCCTGTCGTAGTTAGAAACTAACCTCGTGACGATGGGAACCTGATACCAGGAGTTTTTCATTTATTGTTCAATTGACTAATTATTTTGCTGTGAATCGTCCGTTGTTTGTTTTTCCTTGCTGGTCGGGTGTTTATCACCAATGTGAACCACGTGGAAGTTATCAACAAAGGCGTTTTCAAAATCAAGCGGAGTAAAGCTAAAGCCATCGACCCGAATTGGCCGACCAACTGCTAGTTCATACTTCTCCTCAAGGAAAAAGCCAGTGATCGTCGTGGCATCAGATTGGTCAAACTGGTCAATCTTGACGTTGAAGTAGCGTTCAAAGTCGTCGAGGTTCATCTTACCGGAGACAGTGTATCCCTGGTTTCCTTTTTCATCGACTTTTTCTTTTTCAATCATGTCGTCGCTATCGTGGTCAATTTCTTCGTGAACCGTCCCAAATAGTTCTTCATAAATATCCTTGTCAGTTACGATCCCTGAAGTACCACCGTATTCGTCCTGGACAACAACGATTGGAACGTGTTCCTTGACCATTAGCTTCATCACGTCAGTTAGTGATTGGCTTTCATAGACCATTGGCACCTGACGCATAATCTCAGTGACACGCATCTTGCCATCATCGTTACGGAGGGCGTTCATGATGTCGTAGTTAAAGACATACCCTAAGATATGGTCCTTATCGTTATTCCTAACGACCGGGTAGCGGGTAAACTTGCGCTTGAAGTACAGCTTGGATGCTTCGGCAATCGTGGCCTTACTATCGATGACTGATAACTGAGTCCGATCAACCATTACCTCAGACGCAACCTTGTCGTTCATTTCAAAGGCTCGCTCCATAAAGACAACGTCTTCCTTATCCAGCTCACCGGCCTTTTCGGATTCTTGGGACAGCGAAATAATTTCACTTTGGGAGTAGATGTCTTCGTCAGGGTGAGGGTTAAAGCCAAGCAACTTTGTAAAGGCTGCGGCAGTCACGTTAAAGATCCACACCAGTGGGAAGAAGATGATATGGAAGAAGTGCACTGGCCGGACAATCGCTAGCAGGATCCGCACAGGTTGGTCGATCGCCATGTTCTTCGGCACCAGATCAGTAAAGACGGCGTGCAGGAAAGTGAAGATGAGGATCCCGATAATCGAGGAGAACTCCGCTGCCAGGTTATGGGGCAGGATGTGGAGTTTCATCAGCATTCCGACGGCGTAGTCTTCACCAATCCACCCTAGGATCAGGGAAGTAATGGTAACACCAACCTGGGCGGTAGAAAGGTACTCTGACAAGTGAGCGAGCATGTACTCCGCTCGCTTAACCGCGCGAGTTTGCTTGCGTGTCTTCAGTTCACTTGGCCGCGTCTTCACTAGTGAATATTCAAGCAGCGTGAAGAGGGCCGCCAGCAACAAAATAAAAACAATAACTAGTAATACAACTGGACTAGTTGGACTAATACCCATGCTTAGATAGGTCCTTTCTCAGTATTTTCTTACTCCTTATTATACCAGTTTCGGCCGGAGACGCCTATTTCAAACGTCATGCTAAACAAATTAATGAGTATTGTGCCAGCTGGACTATTTAAACGCGGAGAACTAAAATAGTCGTTATTAACAAGAACTATCAATTTCCTAAAAAGATGAAAGGAGACTGAGTGATGCAGAAAGGTCATAACAAGTTACTGGCCAATGCTCTGATCGCTTTAGGAGTTGTCTACGGAGACATCGGGACGTCACCGCTTTATACCATGAACGCGTTGATTAACGATGTTGGCGGGACACAGCACCTGACCGAAAGATACATTATTGGTTGCTTGTCACTAGTTTTTTGGACATTAATGCTAATGACAACGATTAAATACGTATTGATCGCGATGCGCGCTAATAACAAGGGTGAAGGAGGAATCTTTGCTCTTTACGCACTAGTCAGAAAGTACGCGAAGTGGCTCATCATCCCCGCACTAATTGGTGGTGCCGCACTCTTAGCTGACGGAACTTTAACGCCGGCAGTAACGGTGACTACCGCGATTGAAGGACTCAAGGGCGTTAATTTTGGTTCCCATGGAGTGCTCGTTCATGACCAGGGCGAGGTCATTATTATTACGCTGATTATCTTATTAGCACTATTTTGTATTCAACGTTTTGGTACTAGTTTTATTGGTGGGGCGTTTGGTCCCATCATGGTCGTCTGGTTTGGTTTTTTAGCGGTCTTTGGGCTCAAAAACATTAGCGCCGACCCGTTTGTCTTACGGGCGCTTCTGCCGCACTATGGGTTGGAAGTGCTTTTTGATCCGCATAACCGGGTGGGGATCTTCATCCTGGGGAGTGTGTTCCTAGCCACGACAGGTGCTGAGGCCTTGTATTCCGATATGGGACACGTTGGCCGGAAAGCCATTTATGTCACCTGGCCAGTAGTGTTTATTTCTTTGACATTAAACTACTTTGGTCAGGGGGCCTTCCTGATTAGTCGATTGTCTAACTTGGGCGCGCATGGCTCAGGGTATAACCCGTTTTATCAAATGCTACCGACGGAAGTCTACCTCTTCGGGGTGGTCATTGCGACCCTCGCAGCTATTATTGCTTCCCAGGCGCTGATTACCGGGTCTTTCACCTTAGTTGAAGAAGCAGTGGGGCTGAAGCTATTACCACGGATGCCAGTGGAGCACCCGTCGATGGCCCGCAGCCAGATCTACATTTCGCCGATCAACTGGCTACTTTGTCTGATTACTTGCTCCATTTTGCTCTTCTTCCGGACTTCAGCTCACATGGAAGCCGCTTACGGACTGGCCATTACCATTACGATGCTCATGACCTCCGTCTTGCTGCACCAATACTTATTGGTCAACTCGAACCGTTTCTTTGCGACGATCTACATCGTTTTGTACGCAACGATTGAAACCATCTTCTTGATTTCCAGTTTGACTAAGTTCATCCATGGTGGTTATGTCACCTTACTACTGACGTTCATGATCTTAATGGCGATGGTTAGCTGGCACTACGGCAACAAGCTGCGGGGTAGTTTATATGGGGAGAGTGAGTACCTTTGCCTCAATGATTACAAGCAGATGCTCCAAGACCTTTCGAGCAACGAGGACATCCCGTTGTACGTTTCTAACTTGGTTATGATGGCGCGGATTAACGAGAACCGGATGGTCAAGCGCGAAACGCTCTATTCAATTCTTGATAAGAACCTCAAGCGGGCAAAGGTTTACTGGTTTGTAACTGTTAATACGACTGATGAACCCTATACTAGCTATTACACCGTTGACATGATGGGAACGCGGAACATTGTCAATCTGCAGCTCTATTTAGGGTTTAAGATGGGTAACAGTGTCAACATGTACCTGCGTCAGGTTGTTTCTGACCTCATGTCACAGGGAGTCATTGACAAGCAACCACAAGAATATACCACTCAGCCTGGTCGGCAGGTCGGCGACTTCCGCTTTGTCTTCATCCGCGAACTGCTTGATAAAAACACTGCCATTTCTGGTTGGCGGCGGGTATTAATCCAGGTACGGATTTGGTTGCAAAACCATACGATGTCACCGGTTCAATACTATGGGCTTGGCTTTAGTGATACCGTTGTTGAAACCGTCCCGTTGTTCTTGAAGCGGCGGCGGGCTAAGAAACTGCGTCAAAACATAATTGCCAATAAACGGCAGCGGTAATTATACCGACAAGAAAGGAGTTTTAATGATGTTAGCAGCAATCAAGAATCGTCGTGCGGTACGCCAATATCAGTCAACACCAGTGAGTGAAGAAAAAATTCAATCATTGGTGGCGGCTTTTCAGGCGGCACCGTGTGCAATGCACCAAACAGCAGATATGCAGGGGGTTGTTGTAACAACTAAGGAGTTGCGACAGCATATTGAGGAAGCAACGAATAACTCTTGCTACGGTGCACCACTTCTTTTTATCCTGGTAACAAAGAAGGGTAGCAAGTTTGGTGAACGTGACGCGTCGGTTGCTGCCGAAAACATCATGCTACAAGCGACGGAGTTAGGACTCGGCTCTGTTTATATCATGAGTGGCGCCCTGGCTTTAAATCGTCAGGACGGCCTGTTGGCTGACCTCGGAGTTGCCGATGGTTATGAAGTGAGTGCCATTGTGCCGGTCGGCCATGCGGCTGATCAGCCAGTGAAAGAGGACCGTTCGCATCGTTACCACTTGGTGCGGAAGTAAATAGCCGCTAACGTGAATGAAAAAGGTTCCGTGTTGTTGAGCACGGAACCTTTTTGCGATTTATTTTCGGTGCCGCCATCGCTCAACGACGGTACTGATGAGTAAAATAATGATCACAAGGATGGCAACCAGGTAACCGACCATGCCAATATGGTTAATTGATGAGTGGTCGTTACTGCCTTTTACCAGAATAGAAGACCCCAGAATGACAGACGCCAAGATAATCACGACCATTAAACGGTCAACAATTTTCTCCAGGTATTTGAGGACCTTGCGTTCGTTTTGATAACGAAAGTTAACCTGTACTTGGCCGTTGCTGAGCGCTTGCAAAAAGCGATTGGCCCTGATTGGTAGCTGGCTAGTGGATTGGACGCCCCTGATCAGGGTGAGCAACTGTTCGTCGACTAGGTTACGAAAGTTGAATTTCTGCAAAAAGTATTTCTTAGCAAACGGGCGGGCAACTTCCATCATTGACAAGTCTGGGTCTAGCTTGGCAACAGTATTCTCTAGCATCCCGAATGCCTTAACTAAGAGAGTAACTTCCGATTTCACTTGCAGGTGGTTATCTTCACAGAGGTGAATGATGTGAAAGAGAAGGTCGGCGAAATCAATGTCACCAAGTCCTTCGTTAAAATAAGGTTGAATAAATTCCCCTAGTTGGCGGTAAAAACGGGGTTCATCAACGGGTCCTACCCGGTTGCAGACTGCCAGGATAGCTTCACCAATTGCCTGGTCATCCTTAGAATTTAGTGCCAACACAATCTGAGCAATGCCGTTTGCCAGTTTGGGGGTTAGACGCCCCATCATGCCAAAGTCAAGGTAGACAATTCGAAACGGCGGAAGCGCCGTTTGGGTCTGGGCAGCGACGGTGGTTCCCATGATTTCTGTGGACCACTGGTGATTAGTTTTGAAGGTGGACTGGTCTTTGGCTTTCAACCGGTAGAACAAGAGATTACCAGGGTGGGGATCGGCGTGGAAGTAGTGATCATCAAAAACCTGCTTGATGAAATTGCGAACTAGTTCTTGTGCTAAATAATGACGTTCTTGCATTTGAGTTTGTCGCTGTTGTTTGTCTTGAGCGAGCGGCTGACTGAGATAGTGTTTAATACTTTTACCAGCCATTGCTTGGTTGACAAGAACCCCCTGACCGCTATATTGCGGGTAGACCTTAGGGACACGGATGATGCCGTCATTATTGTTTAACCGGTAAAATTCTTCTCCGTTGTCCGCTTCGATTTTGGTATCAATTTCGTTTAGCAGCGAGTTCCGCAGCTCCTGATAAGCGCGGTCAATGTTAATTGCCGACTTCCCCGTCGGAACGACCGCTAAGAGGTGGAGGGCCTTGTCAAACAGCGACAAGTCGGTCCGGACGAGTTCCGAGACGTTGTGGTGCTGAACCTTGACAACAACTTCCGTTCCGTCAGTCAAGCGGGCGTGGTAGGTTTGTCCAATGGACGCAGAAGCAAATGGGTGTTCATCAAAGGACGAAAAAGCCTGTTCAATTGGCTGTTGAATAGCGGTTTCCACTGTCTTTTTGGCAACGATAAACGGCTCAGGTGGGACATTATCCTGCAATTTTTGCAGTTCTTTGATATAAGCAGGAGAGACTAGGTCTGGGCGGGTGGATAGCAACTGACCAGCCTTGATAAAGGTAGGGCCTAATTTCTCTAAGGCTTCGCGAACCGCCTGGGGATTTGTCTGGTGGTAAAAGTTAGTAACTAATTTATATTGGCGGATGATGGTCAGAATTTCCCTCAGGCGCCCTTGGGTTGAATTTGCTGGCATAATGCCACCTCCGAATAGAAATCTAACCTTATTTTAACATTGAAAAAAGCTGGCCACCTTGACCAGCTCATCATTTAGTCTTCTTTGAGGTTCATTTCGTAAGCATTACGGAGGTCAGTCGGTCGTGGCCCTGTGTAAACAGTCCCGCGTTCCACAAAACCAAAGGCTGCTAGAATTTTTTGCATTGGGATATTTTTCTCGTGCGTGGAGATTCGGAAATTACGGACCCCTTCGCGGTGAGCAATACTAATTAAATCAGAGAACAGGTAGGTTGCCAGTCGCATTCCCCGGAAACGGTTGGAGATAGCAACCCGGTGGATAGTAGCAAAAGCGTGACCAGGACGGGCCCACATCCCCGAAACAATGTGGGTGTAGTAAGTGTCACCGTCTAGCATCAGGGTCGCACAACCAGCAATCTCGTTGCCATACATCAGTAGATAACAGTTTTCTGAATCAATGTCTTGCTGCATGGTGAGCCGTGATGGGTAACCATCTTGCCACTGGGGAACCCCATTTTCTTGCAGGGCTTTGCGACCATCTTCGATGAGCTCCATGACGTCATCGAGGTCCGCCATGGTGGCCCGCTGAACATAAATTGCTTTGCTTGGTTTCATGATTAAGACTCCTTACTTGTTTTGGTAAACAACGACGTTAATGATGTTATTATCTGGATCAGCGATTGTTATCGCTTGCATCTTACCCTCAGCACCGAGTGCTTGGTGCACTGGCTGGATCATTTTAACTTCATAGCTGATAAAGTGGTGTGAGATGTCGTCAATGTTATCGCGGGCCACAATACTGAAAGAAGCCATTCCCACCATTGACTGGTGATCGTGATCAGCAGCTATCAGCCGGATCAACTGGTGCCCACAACGAATAGTGACGTGGTTAGCATCACTTTGTTCTTCAATGATCGGCATATCAAAAACTTCGTGATAAAAGCGACGAGAGCGTTCTAAGTCACTAACGTAAATCGTTAGGTCGTCAAAGCGGCGCATTCGCATAATAAGACCTCCCTTAATTCCTGACCGTATTTTTGTTGTTGCGCATAATAATGCGGTAGCAGCAAACCACCGCAATGATTAGGACTACGGCCACCACGATCCGCTTGATGTTTCCGCGGAAGATTGCATCGCCCCCGAAGGCATAAAGGAAAGAGGTGGGCAGCATCCCAATAATTACCAACGGCAGGAACTGCTTCAAGTCCATTTTTTCCTGGGCGCAAGCGTAGTTAACGATAATGCTGGGGATGATTGGTACCATGAAGGAAATAATTAGCCGTAGTTTTTTATGGGCGCTGTGGTTGAGCTCGGTTAGTAGTTTGTTATGAGTCCACTTTGCCGGCAGGGTCAGTTTGCTAAGGAGTGAGTAAACGACCAGGTTGCCGAGAATATTACCGCTCCAGTTAATGGTTAATCCCAACCAGGGGCCGAAGCAAATCCCCGCAAACAAACAAATGACCGAGTTGGACAAACCGGGAATCGAGTTTAAGACGGCGACGAGGACAACTAGTAGCAACATGTCAGGAAGACCATGGCTACGCATCATCACCATTAGCTTTGCTTTATTGTGACTATTGAGGTGCATCAGGAGCTGCAACTCTGGTTTAAAATCGTGATAAATAAAAGTAATTCCAGCGAGGACAATAATAACTCCAATAATAATCAGGAAGATCCCGCTGGTTTTTCGTTTCGTCATACGTTGACCTCCCGCCATTAATAACATTCTTATTTTAGCATAAAACGGTTGTTGGCGACGGTGGTTAGTGGTGAACAAGCTGGTCCCAGCCATGAGCAGCAAATAGCGAAGAAAGTGTTTGCCGCAGGAGAGGATCATGCGCATAGAGGTAGGTGCCATGAACACCACGTTTTAAAATCACGTTGAGGGCGTTCATAATCATCCACCGTTTGAGATGATCGATTTCAGCTGGATCGGTCAAATCGGCTCGCTTCTTAAAGGCTTCGCTATCGGTGAAGCGATCAAGGTTTACTGCCAGTGTGCGGCTAGTGGGCCGTTGACTGATAACCGGTCCAATAATAATGCCGGCATAGTTGAGGTCAAAGCCTTGACAGGTGTAAATTGAACCGACCTCATCAATGGTTTGTGGAATTTCGGCCCAGGGCGTTGCTGTAAAGTTATACTGGTCCCAGGGCATTTTGAAGCGGCCCTCCTTGATGAAGTGTTTTCCACCATCCAGTGTTGACGGGTAACCAGATGTTGACAGTACCCGTGAAAGACCGACTTCCCGATTACGACGAACGATTGCTTGGCGCATCTCTTCAGCGTCGTCGTAAATACGGAAGTCATAGTTCTGGCGAGCATTAGTGGGGAGGTTATCGATGCGGTAGTCCTCAGTTAATGTATTCAACCAATGAACTAAGTCATCGCTGGCAGTCATTCGAAACTGGTGAGTTAAGTGGTACTGTTCGTGCGGGAAGCGGCTAATTATTTTTGTCAGTCTTTCGGGGGTCCACAAACTTTTCATTCGCAAAACTTGTGAATAGTCCATCACCAAGATGACAACCCGCGCCCGCTTGAGCAGCTCTGTTAACTGGTTATCGTGGTAGAAGTTGTTGTAGTGGTCGGTTTTTGATAAGAGAAGGTGGGCTTCGTCGACAACCACGACGTCTACTTGCTGATTTTCTTTGCTGAGACGGTTAATTAGACTGGTTGGTCGCTGAAAATCCTTTTTTAAGAGGACATCTTGCTGACCCGCCAATTCCCGGTACACCTTGAGGATTTCCGGGTGGTTAACCGTAAAATAGTTCCTGGTTTGAAATAAGGGGCTCTTTGGGTCATACCGCGTCATCCGTTGTAGCTTGGTGAAAAGGTGGGTCAAAACGACACTCTTACCAGTCCCGGCATCGCCGATAATGGTAAAGACAGCTGGAGTGCTACCAGTGAGGTGGGTGGTTGTAAAATGGGTAATTTGTTTGACTAACGTCGCTTGCTCACTAGTTAACGGCAAGTCGGGCGAAAGCTTTGTAATTGCTTGATTAGTTGTCATGACAGTTCCTTCCTTTTAACAACTTCACAACCAAATCATAGTGGCGGCGCTCCTAGTCGTCAACGGAATTTTTCCAGAATATTTTCCCTCGCTTGTGATTTGTTGTAAAATAATAATTAGGTTGCACAAAGATCAAATATAAGTCACACTGAACAGTTTCTCAACCACAAGAGGTGCATATGATAATGAATCAACATCCTGATTTTTTGTTGAATGAAGTGAATGAGCCGGCAGACATTAAGTCGATGTCTCTTGATGAATTAAAACAGTTAGCAGCGGAAATGCGCCAGTTAATCTTGGAGCGGGACGAAAAAATTGGTGGACATGTTGGGCCAAACCTTGGGATCGTCGAAACGACGTTGGCGCTGCACTACGTCTTTAATTCTCCACACGACAAGATTGTTTGGGACGTTTCTCACCAGTGTTACGCTCATAAGATGCTGACGGGCCGGAAGCAGGGCTTCCTGGATCCCGACCACTACGATGAAGTTTCGGGATTTACTGCACCGGAAGAAAGCGACCACGACTTCTTTAAGGTGGGACATACATCAACATCGATTGCCCTAGCTGACGGGTTAGCAATTGCTCGTGATAAACTAGGCAAAACTGACAACGTGATTGCCGTGATTGGGGATGGTTCACTGTCTGGTGGGCTGGCCTTTGAAGGGTTAAACAATGCGGCTAAGCTGCATTCTAACCTGATCATCGTCGTTAATGATAACAACATGTCAATTGACAAAAATCAGGGTGGCCTTTACAAGGGCTTAAAGGAGTTGCGCGACACCCAAGGGCAAAGTGCCAACAATATTTTCAAGTTCATGGGCCTGGATTACCGTTACGTGGAAGAAGGAAACGACCTTTCAGCGATGATTAAGGTATTTCAAGATGTTAAGGATATCGACCACCCGATCGTCTTGCACGTTCACACCCTCAAAGGAAAGGGCTTCAAGCCAGCTGAAGAAAATGAGATGGAATATCACTGGCGGGGACCATTCGACCCGCAAACAGGTAAGTCCACTGAGCCGGCGGCAAAGGAAAGCTACAGTGTAGCGGTGATTGACGAGCTGGAAAAGCAAGTGGCTGCTGGAGTACCAATCATGGCAATGAACGCTGCTATTCCGGGAATGTTCGACCTGAAGCGTTTCCAGGCGAAGTACCCAGATAATTACTGGGACTCGGGAATTGCTGAGCAGGAGTGTGTTACTTCGGCGGTGGCAATGGCGACCCGTGGTATTCGACCGGTTGTTTTCATGAGTAGTACCTTCCTGCAACGGGCTTACGACCAGCTAGTGCATGACGTAGCGTTAAATGACGCGCCCATTGTGATGATCGTTCGCGGTGGGACAATTAGTAGTGAATCAGCAACGCACCAGGGGTCATTGGATATTTCATTTATCAAGAATATCCCCAACCTCGAATACCTAACCCCGACCAACTTGGAAGAAATGATGTCAATGCTGAAGTGGGCCATCAAGCAGACCGATACACCGATTTTGATTCGGCAACCAGAGAAACCGGTTATTCATGGTCAGGCAAGCCAGACGGACTACTCCAACATCGATTACAACGTTGCTCACCAGGGTAATAAGGTAGCCATTATGGCGGTCGGTGATTTCTGGCAACTGGGTGAAAGGGTTCGCAAGTTGATGAAACAACAATTGCATATTGATGCCTCACTTATTAACCCGGAGTCTGTTACTGGGATTGACCAGCAAGATCTCCATTACCTCCAGGAAGATCACGACTTAGTAGTGACGCTGGAAGACGGGACCGTTCATGGAGGCTTTGGCGAGACGGTGGCCCGCTACTATGGACCAACTGACATGAAGGTGCTGTCATTCGGGGCACCGCGGGAATTTGCCGATAATGTTCCATTGAACGTTCTGTACGAATGGTATCACCTCACTCCTCAACAAATTGTTGATGATGTTGAACGGGTACTTTACTCTTCACTATAAAAACTCAGAGAAATCAGTCGCGGTTTGATACCGCGACTTTTTTTCATCTATTTCAGATTGTTTCGTCGTATTTTATTGTTAGGGTGATTGCCCAATCAAAATAACGGAGGACAATTATGAAAAAAGAACGTCGGATCAAGAACCAACTGGCAGCTGCGATTGCCGTGGGAACGGTTTTGACAGCTTGTCAACTCAGCATTCCTGTTCAGGCTGCTCAGCAGGCAACAGGTACTCAGTCAGTAGCAAAGGCTAGCCAGGTAAAAACGATCTGTATCCGGTTGGTAGAAAACGGCCAGACGTTAGATAAGATTGTTGTGACTGGTCAGGCCGGCGAAGCAGTGCCAATTAGCAAGGCCAAAAGAGAACTGTTTGTGTTGACTGGTGGCGATCAATTGACTCGAATACCAGCAGTTTTCACAATTCCTCAGGAAGGGGATCAGATAGATTGGACGGCTACTCGACGCCAAGTTTCCCAGCAACAGATTCACGACGTGGTAGTTACTGTTCAGCCGCAAGCAAATCAGCGAACAATTGCTGGTGCGCCTACGGAGGAAATCAATTTGAAAGTTGTTACCATCTATCAGTATGATCGGTTGACGCGGCGAAAGTTTGATATTAAATACAACCTCGCTCCTGGAGAGAAGGAGGTTGTCTTGCCTCAATCACTGCCGGGATACGAGTCAACGGACGTTAACGGAATTTCGTTGTTGCCGCAGGATTTGGTCAAGGACAGGAAAGATTTATCCTTGTTTTTGGACAATGATGATCCAACACCGTTACATTTCACGGTCACAGCTCATTACCGCGTCCTAGTAACGTCCGAAGATAGTCAACATCCTGGTGAGGGTCAAACTGAGTCTCCGGAAAAGGAAGATCAACGTCAGCCAGGATCCGGTGAAATGACTGGCCATGAGTCGGAAAAACATGATGAAACCGCAGATCCTGTAAAAGATAATGGTACAGGAGAGCAACCGCAGCCAGATTCTAAAGCACAGCAAGAAACGCAGGGGGAGCCGCAGGACCAGGGTGATGAATCGCAGCAAACTACAGAAGACAACAATGTCGTTGGTAAAGGAACCCAGACAGAGGTTGAGGCCCACGACAAGGTGGATTCCTCGCAGCAAACTACTGAAGAATCAAGGGATGTTGCTGACGTCGGGACCCAGACAGAGGAAGATTCTCACAATCAAGTAGACGCTTCACAGCAAACGGCAGATGAAACAAATGACGTCACTGACGCTAGCACCCAAACAGCAGCAAAGACGCAAGACCAAGTTGATGAATCGCAACAAACTGGTGAAGAGACGAGCAATAGCGTGGATGAAGGAACCCAAACACCTGCGGAAGCTGGAGGACAGGTTGATGCTTCACAGCAAACAACCGCAGAAACTAGCTATTTGGCTGACGAGGGGGCCAAAACAGAAGTGGATTCTCACGATCAAGCAGATGCTTCACAACAAACATCGGAAGAGAAGAACAATGTTGTGAACGAAGGCACGCAAACACCAGTGGAGCATGAACCAGTCCAAACGGGTGATAAGCATTCAGAATTTTCGACTGGGGTGAAAGAATCAGCTGCAGAAGTTCATGAACAATCAACGGCCGGCAAAGCAGCGACGCCAGACGAAGTCCTTGTTGCAGAGACAGACAAGCTTAGTCAGTTGGATCGCCAGACAGCACCAAGCAGTGCCAAGGATCAACTGCCACAAACTGGTAACAGTGACCAGGGACGGCTAATTGCAGCACTGGGCGGCTTAATTAGCGGGCTAACAGGTCTCATTACCGCATGGGTTTTCCGGCGAGCTGATTAAGGCTTGCTCCTTGACATCAAAAAAAGAATCGAATAAACTGTCGTTGTAGCTGAAATAAGACCACTCAGGGAGTCACCGGTAACTGCAAAGGTGATAGCGTGTCGAGGCCGGGCTATGCATGAAATTAAGTTAAAAATAAATACTAGAATTAAAAAGAGTAAAGCACGTCTTTAAAGAGGAATGGTACCGCCGTCATTGGTGTCCTCATTAAGGACGTGTTTTTTATCTGGGGGAGTGGTGAGAATGGCAAGCAAAAAAATTAAACGAGTGGTCATCAAAGTGGGTACTAGTACCCTCGTACAAAAAAATGGACAAGTGAACCTACCAGTAATTGACAACTTGGCGTTGACACTCTCGGCACTCAATAACCGGGGGCTAGAAGTTATCCTGGTTTCTTCCGGAGCGATGGGAGTTGGTTTAGAAAGTCTGGGACTGAAGCAACGGCCAAAAGCAATTGCGGAACAACAAGCACTATCTTCGGTGGGACAATTGGAGTTGATGCGGATTTACTCGCAACGCTTTTTGAACTACCAAACAAAAGTTTCTCAACTATTGTTGACCCGCGACGTCTTGCACTATCCCGTTAGCAAGCAACACGTCTTAAATACGATTGAAGTCCTCATGGCCAAACGAATTATCCCGATCATTAATGAAAATGACCCCGTTTCTGTCGACGAGTTGGACCACCATACAACATTTTCTGATAATGATGAGTTGTCGGCCCTGGTTGCCACTAAGATCGGTGCTGACTTGCTGATTATCTTATCCGATGTGGATGCACTCTATACTGCTGACCCCAACCGCAATCCTGATGCACGACCAATTCGCAATCTGGACCACGTTACCAGCAACATTGAAGCAGGAGCAGCCGGAACTAGCACCCGTTTTGGAACTGGTGGGATGGTGACTAAATTACGCGCTGCAAAGATGATGATGCAGGACAACCGGCAGATGGTGCTGTGCAATGGCCGGGACCCCCGGGTGATTATTGATATTTTGAAGGGAAAGGAAGTTGGCACCCACTTTGGGGCTGACAAGATCAAAAATAGTCTGGAGGAAGAATAATGAATCAGCAACTAATCAAGATGGGCCAGCGAGCCCAAAAAGCCGCTAATCAACTGGCTTTATTATCAACTAGTCAAAAGAATGATGCTCTGAACCTGATGGCTGACGCGCTTCAAAAAGCGACTAACGAAATTTTGGCAGCAAATCAGGAGGATATGGCTAATGCTACTGACATGCCTGCTAAGTTTCGTGACCGGTTGTTACTCAACGAAGCGCGGATTAACCAAATGGCTGACGAGTTGCGACACGTCGCCATTCTGCAGGACCCAACAACCAAGATTGACCGTGGTTGGATTAATAAAGATGGTCTCCAGATTATCCAGCAACGGGTTCCACTAGGGGTTATCGGTATTATTTACGAAGCTCGGCCTAACGTTACCTCTGGAGCTAGTGCGCTTACCTTTAAGAGCGGGAATGCCGTTATTTTACGCGGTGGTAAAGAGGCATTAAGAACTAACGAGGCAACGGTTAACATCTTACGCAAGGTACTAATGATGTGCGGGTTACCAGTTGATGCAATTCAACTAGTTGAAGACACTAGTCATGAAGTAGCACAGGAATTGATGGAACTCAACCGCTACGTTGACGTGATTATTCCGCGGGGGAGCCAACGCCTCATCAAAGCGGTCGTCGAACACGCAACCGTGCCGGTGATTGAAACGGGGGCTGGTAATTGTCACATCTACGTTGACCGTGATGCAGGCCTGAAGAAGGCGACGCCAATCATCATTAATGCGAAGGTCCAACGGCCGTCTGTCTGCAACGCCGCGGAAAAATTGCTTGTTCACCGTGATGTTGCTCAAGAATACCTTCCAGTGGTGATTAAATCTTTACGCGAGCAAGGGGTAGAAGTCCGTGGCGATGGTCGTGTGCGTGCGATTGTCAGCGACGTTAAACCGGCAACGGCTGAGGACTGGGATACTGAGTATAATGACCTCATCATGGCGGTGAAGGTTGTCGATTCATTAGACGAGGCGGTTGAGCAGATTAACGAACACGGGACCCACCACTCAGAGTCGATTATCACCGAAAACGGGGCCCGTGGCCGAGAGTTTCAGCAACGGGTTAACTCAGCAGTTGTTTATGTCAATGCTTCCACCCGCTTTACTGACGGCGGGGAGTTTGGTTTTGGTGCCGAAATTGGGATTAGTACCCAAAAGCTACACGCCCGTGGCCCAATGGGATTAGACCAGTTGACGACGATCAAATACGAAATCACCGGTAACGGGCAGGTTCGTAAATAGTGCTTGCTTTTCGGTCACAAAATGGTATTCTTAAAAAACAATGGCGAGATTCTAATTAAAATCCAACCAATTAACGCCAGCCTTGTCCAGACTGGCGTTAATTTTTGTAAAGGAGCGGTCTTATGTCTGACAAGAAAGGAACACACGTTGAGCTTAACCGGACATTAACGTCAGGGCAGATGGAAATGATTGCCCTTGGCGGAACAATTGGTGTGGGATTATTTATGGGTTCAACGTCGACCATCAAGTGGACGGGGCCCTCAGTTCTGTTAGCCTATGCCTTTGTCGGCGTAGTCCTTTATGCGGTAATGCGGGCGCTGGGCGAAATGATCTACATCCAACCAGGAACCGGTTCGTTTGCAGATTATGCCACCCACTACATTAGCCCACTCGCTGGGTACCTAACGAAGTGGAGCAACGTCTTTCAGTTTATTATTGTGGGTATCTCTGAAGTGATTGCGGCTACCCAGTACTTGAATTTTTGGTGGCCACACCTGCCTGACTGGGTTGCTGGATTAGCAGCGATCATTTTCCTGACGCTAGCAAATTTGGCATCGGCGAAGGCGTATGGACAACTGGAATTCTGGTTTGCGATGATTAAGGTAATGACTATCGTTGCCATGATTATCCTGGGTATCCTGGTGATTACGCTTGGTTTGGGGAACCACTGGCAACCGGTGGGCATCAGTAATCTCTGGCGGCATGGCGGCTTTTTTACCGGCGGAATCAAAGGCTTCATGTTCTCTCTATCCATTATTGTGGGGTCCTACCAGGGAATCGAGCTTTTGGGGATTACAGCAGGAGAAGCCGCGCAGCCACAACACGCAATTGTTGAAGCCGTGCGTTCCATTATTTGGCGAATCTTGATTTTCTATATCGGTGCTATTTTTGTGATCGTCTGCATTTACCCCTGGAACCAGTTAAAAATGGTTGGCTCACCATTCGTCGAGACATTTACCCGGGTAGGGATTACCGGTGCAGCCGGAATTATTAACTTCGTTGTTTTGACGGCCGCCTTGTCCGGGTGTAATTCGGGAATTTATAGTGCTAGTCGGATGCTTTATAAGCTCGCGATTGATAAGCAAGCACCAGGCTTTTTCGGCCGGTTGTCCAAGCGAATTGTGCCCAATATTGCGATTTTATCGATCGCGGCCGGCATTTTAATTGGCTTCGTCCTTAACGAAATTTTGAAGGTCCTGAGTCCATCATTTAACAATATCTTCGTGGTTGTCTATAGCTCGAGTGTCTTGCCGGGGATGGTGCCCTGGTTTGTTATCCTGGTATCAGAATTGCATTTTCGAAAGCAAAAACACGAGCAGCTCACTACTCATCCCTTTAAGATGCCATTTTTCCCGTGGTTTAATTACTTTGCCATCGTTTCCTTGTTAGTGATTCTGGTCTTTATGTTCATGAATCCGGATACCCGCGTGTCAGTCACTGTTGGTGCTGTCTTTCTGCTGGGTTTAACTCTGGTTTATCAAGTTAAACACCGCACGAAATGAAATCGAACGTGCATTCGTGTCGATGAGTAGTATATAATGAAGCTACTTTACAAAGTGGAGGCAGGTTAATGAAAATCGAGCGGAGATTAAGGCGGCTGATGGCATTAGCCGTCATGGCAGTCGCGGCAATTATGGTGTCAGTGGTTAGCCCTCAGCAGGCTGGTGCATGGTGGCGACACTATTCTGGCTATTCGGTCGCTCGGGTCAGTAAGCTACCGCCAACACAGGAACAGGCCACAGCAGTATTGACACCAGCTGTCAAACAGCAGCTGGGGAGGAATGTGGCATGGAACGGCGCTGGTTCGTTTGTTGTTAACAATAATCAAACTAACTTAAATGTAAATATTGCCAGCGCGCCCTGGGCAGTGAACCACCCTGATAATCAGGGCCGACCGTCGCAGGGTGATGCCTGGTTGAGTCGCGAGACTCGACAGTACCGCAACCGCCAATCGACGGGCAACGGCGCAAGCAGCTGGAAGCCAGCTGGCTTTGAACAGGCTTCGCACCTTACTGGTGGGTACAGCCATGCTTATGACCGGGGGCACTTGCTTGGTTATGCGCTCGTGGGCGGACTGCCGCATTTTAATGCTTCTGAATCTAATCCCCAAAATATTGCGACGCAAACTGCCTGGGCTAATGAAGCCCGCAGCAGTCGTTCAATGGGGCAAAACTACTATGAAGGACTAGTCCGGCGGAAACTGGACCAGGGAGTCAAGGTACGTTACCGGGTAACCGATATTTATGACGGGAACAACCTTGTTCCATCTGGCGCCCATATCGAAGCGAAAGCAGCGGATGGTTCCCTGCAGTTTAATGTTTTTGTGCCTAATGTACAACGCGATATTAGCATAAATTATGCAACGGGTGCCGTTGAACAACGGTGACGGAATTCCCACAGCCACGCGGCTTTTGACCGTGGGGCTTTTCTTTTTGCATTATGTCTAATTTTATATATAAGTTAATTTTTATTCATTTTTTGATGATGAATGACGTCAAATTCAGACGTATATGGGCAGGATTCGTATGTCACAGAAGTGGTATGGACATAATGCCAAAATAAAAATCCTCAACTGATGTTCTGGCTGATCTTATGGCAAGTTATCCAAAATTCTATTTATCTTTTCTGTTTCCGATTTCTGTTTTTCGTCGATGAGGTAAGCGTACGTGTTGAGGGTCACCGAAAGGTCGGCGTGGCCCAATCTCCTGCTTATCGCGTAGATATCGACGCCGTTAGTAAGCAGTAAAGTTACGTGAGAATGGCGTAGGGAGTGGAAGTGAAAGCTTGGCGCGGAGATGCCTAGCCGATCAAGTAGTGAATGAAGTGGATAAGATGCCACTGACGACTCCATGGGTTGACTTGATACTGTCAGGAAAACGAAACCATCGCCGGGTGCCTTGATTTTTAGAAGATCTTTGAAGAAATGCTTTGGAATCGTCACCGCCCGGTAGGAATGAGCAGTCTTCAAGGGGATAAAATTACGACCGATCAAACCACTCCGCGTATCAAGCTGTCGGTTGATCTTGATCTCGCCAGTCTCGATATCGACGTGGCCCCACGTCAGCCCAGCGATTTTCCCAAGCCGACAATGGCAATCGCCTTCCAGGTGCCGGCTTCTTGGGCTACGCCAGAACGACGGCGCAGGTGATGAGTATGGATACAAGATAACAGAGCCTTGATCTGCTCAAGGTTGAGACACTGCACCGTACGCGCTTTAGAACCGCGGATCATTAGCGACGAGAGGATTGGTGACCGGTTAATATAACGGTGTTCAACAGCATAAGTAAAGACTTTGGCCAGTTTCTGACTAACTCCTAAAAGCGTCGTGTGGGAGTATCTACCATCGCCCCAGTTCATGAAGACTTGGTAGGCGTCTGACATGATCGAGTCAACCGTGCGGTCACCCCCCCAAAAAGTATTCAACGAAAATTTGACGCGCGAACTTCCAGCTTCTTTTAGTGTTGTCACGTAAGTATGGTGCCTTAGATAAGTTATAGAAGTGATCAAAAAGTCAGGTCACTTTGGTTGACTGCTTATCGACGCCTTGAGCTTTTTCTTCCTGCTTTTCGAGTATCCAAGCCTCGGCGTCAGCTTTACGATCAAAGGTTTTCTTACGCTAAAAAGCGTGGAGTTGCAAATCATCCCCGCGATAGTAGCCACGAAACCGCGTCCGATAGCGGACACCACGTGTTTTTGTGGGTTTAAGTTTTTCGATTGAAACGGCGTACAATATCCCTTACACGCGTAAATAGTAAAAGTGTGTAAGGGGTATTTATGAATATCAATTGGAATTGGAAAAAGCTGAAAGCTGCTTATCTGTAGCACAACTCAGGAACACTTCAAGTGGTATGCTATAATTGAGTACCATTCATAGAAGCTGTTTATACTGAGTAACCAAGTGTATCAGGCAAGTGACGGAAGTCTAATCGTTTATTTGACTAGGTAACGCAGCCAAACCGCACCATCATCATAGGATTTAACGCTCTTAAGTTTAAGGGCATGGGGGGTGTCCCTCATTGGAAGACCATCAAACAGACTCGGCTGATCGC
>NZ_CAKPXS010000019.1 GCF_934202235.1 uncultured Limosilactobacillus sp.
AAAGGAAAATGGATCTCAATGAAATCCGAAGATTTCATCGAGATCCATTTTTTATTAGGGACTTATGTCACAGCCCCCCTTTTGGTATCTCTTTACTTATTCAAAACGTCGGTGGCCTGCTTAATCGCCTGCGCAATACCAGCCGGGTTGGACCCACCAGCCTGGGCCAGCGTTGGTCGTCCGCCACCGCCACCGTTGATGGCTGGCGCCAGCTGCTTAATAATGTCACCGGCCTTTAAGCCGTTTTTGACCCCCTGGTCGCTAACGGCAACCAGCATGTTGGCCTTTTCACCATTTGGCGTTGCCAAAACCAGCACGTCAGACAAGTTCTTGTTACGCCATTCATCGGCTAACTTACGCAGTTGGCCCATCCCCGCAACCTTAACGGCAGCAGCAATCAACGTACCGGCAGCAGTCTGCTGGACGTTACCGAAGACATCGGCAGCCTGCTGAGCGGCCATCTTTGCCTCGAGGCTGTCTACCTTGTTGTTAGCTGCCTTGAGTTGTTCGCTCAACTCGCTAACCCGGTGTGGAACTTCCTTCAACTGGGCCACCTTGAGCTCGTTGGCAACGTTTTGCAAAAGGTCAACCCGCTCTTGCATGAACTGGTAGGCGTCGCTCGCAGTGACGGCTTCAATCCGCCGGATACCGGCACCAACCCCACCTTCTGAAACAATCTTAAACAAGCCTAATTCGTTAGTGTTTTTGACGTGGTCCCCACCGCAGAATTCGGTGTTGTAATCACCAATCTTGACGACCCGGACCCGGTCACCATATTTTTCAGAGAAGAGGGCAATCGCACCCATCTCCTTCGCAGAATCAATATCCGTTTCAACGGTCTCGACCGGAATTTCTTTCCAGATCTGCTCGTTGACCATTTGTTCGACGGCCTGCAGGTCCTTAGCGGTGACCTGACCAAAGTGGTTGAAGTCAAACCGCAAGTAGTGCTCTTCAACCAGGGAGCCAGCTTGCTGGGTGTGACCACCAAGGACATTACGCAATGCCTGGTCCAGCAGGTGAGTTGCCGTATGGTTCTTTTCAATTTTCAGGTGCCGTTGCCGGTCCACAACTAAGCGGTAGCGAGCATTAAGCTTGAGCGGTTCAGTCAGCTGCACCTCATGAAGGTTTTGCTGGTGCGGAGCATGTTGGACGTCGACAACCCGGCCAACTATCTTCCCGTAGTTATCGATAATGTTCCCGGTATCAGCAACTTGTCCACCCATTTCAGCATAAAACGGTGTCTGGTCAAAAATGACTTCCACGTGGGAATCTTCAGCTGGTTTGGCAAGCTCAACATGTTGGCCATCCTGAACCAGGCCGATTACCTTTGCCCCGTCGACTGCCAACTGGTGATAGCCGACGTACTTGCTTGGTTCAGTAAATTCGGTCCAAACATCCTTTTGAATCCCCATCCCGTTATCCATGTTCCGGGCATTACGGGCACGGTTTTGCTGTTCGGTCATGGCAGCGTCGAAGCCCTCTTCATCCACTGTCAGGCCCTCATCATTAGCGTATTCACGCGTTAGTTCAATTGGAAAACCGTAAGTATCATAAAGCTTGAAAGCTGTCCGCCCGTCAATTTGGTTAGTACCGTCGTCCTTGGCCTGAGCAATTACCTCGTTGAGCAAGTTTAACCCGCCGTTTAAGGTTGACGAGAAGCGCTCTTCTTCAGACTTGATGACTTTTTGGATGTAGTCCGCATTGTCAAGAACGTCCGGGTAGTAGGACTGCATAATCTTCCCAACAGTTGGGACCATCTTGTAGAGGAAATTGTCATTAATCCCGAGTTTCTTACCAGCAACAACTGCCCGCCGCAGCAACCGCCGAATCACGTAACCGCGACCCATGTTGGACGGAAGGGCTCCGTCACCGATGGCAAAGGTAATTGTCCGGATGTGGTCGGCGATAATCTTAAATTGAATATCGTCATCCTTATCCTGGTGGTACTTCTTAGTACTGTAACTTTCAGTCTGTTTAATCAGCGGTAAAAAGAGGTCTGTTTCAAAGTTAGTCGGGGCGTTTTCAAAAATTGATACGACCCGTTCCAGGCCCATCCCCGTATCAATGTTCTTGTGCGGCAGCGGTTCATAGGTATTTTCTGGCGTGTGGTTAAACTGCGAGAAAACAATGTTCCAGATTTCCAGGTAACGCTGATTTTCCCCACCCGGGTAAATTTCCGCGTCGTCGGCCGGAATATCGTTAAATTCCCGGCCGCGGTCGTAGTACATTTCGGTATCAGGACCCGACGGACCCTGACCAATATCCCAGAAGTTGTCCTTATCTTGAACAAGGTGGTCTTCAGCGACCCCGACTTGCCGCCACAGGTCGTGAGTTTCGGTATCCTTCGGGTAGTAAGTGATGTAAATCCGCTCGGGATCAAAGGCAAACCACTTGTCACCTGTCAGCAGTTCCCAGGCCCACGGAATGACCTCTTTTTTAAAGTAGTCACCAACCGAAAAGTTACCGAGCATTTCAAACATCGTGTGGTGACGAGCCGTTTTACCAACGTTCTCGATATCGTTAGTCCGGATACTCTTCTGCGAGGAAGTCATCCGGGGGTTATTCGGCACAACTTTGCCATCGAAGTACTTCTTCATTGTGGCGACACCAGAGTTAATCCACAGTAACGTCGGATCATTTACTGGCACTAGTGAAGCACTCGGCATAATTGTATGACCATGCTCCTTAAAAAATTCCAGGAACATTGCACGAACCTGGCTACTATCCAGGTGCTTTAATTCTTTCATAAGCTCTCCCTCCCGAGGAAAAGAAAAAGTCACCATTGCGATGCAGGGACGCCTAAGACGCGGTACCACTCTGCTTGCAACGATGACTTATCGTTAGCCTCTTTAGCGGTCAGTTGACCAATTAATTTTCTTGCCAATCTGGGGAGCACCATCTGCAGTTCATCGTTTTTTCCATCAACCAAAACGTTTCTGCAAATCGCCGCGAGATGACATATCCCAAACACCAGTAATTATAACCACCACACTTGCGAAAATCAATCCTGGTTTTCCTGTTGACGCCGTAATTCCCGTTCGCGCCGGTGTTTGCGCTGACGTTGACGACGAGCGTGCCGCTCTTCGTGTTGTTTTTGCTTCCGCCACTTGTATTCGCGGTCATCAGCAATGGCCTTGCGAATCCGCTTCTTGTAGCCCGGCTTGACCTTTTTCTTGGTCTTCTTCACAAAGCCAATCATCGTCGGGTCCAGTTTTTCCTGCTTACGTTGACGGTTATTGCGCCGGTTACGGTCATAACTATCGACAACCCGTCCCCGACTGATGGTCTTCGGGTGGAAGTGAATACCGCGCTTTTCCAGTTGTTCAATCAGCTGGTCTTCTGCTGGCTGGTAAAGGGTGATGGCCGTCCCATGCATCCCCTTGCGACCGGTACGACCTACCCGGTGAACAAAGTATTCCAAATCTTCGGGAAGGTCATCATTAATCACCAGCGAAACGCCATCAATATCAATTCCCCGGGCAGCGAGGTCAGTTGCCACGACGTACTGGTAGTCCAGGTGGCGGACTTGACGCATGACTCGCTTCCGTTGCCGCGGCTGCAGGCCACCATGAATCAAGGCGACGTCCAAGCCTTGTTCCTGTAAGTAACGGGCCAACTCATTTGCCCGTTCACGAGTGTTAGCAAAGACAAGTGCCAGGTATGGCTCACCCATCGTCAATAGCTGGTAAATCAGCTTGTTTCTGTCGCGTCCCTTGGTATTGATTAGCCAGTTATCAACGTCGGGGTTGATGACCGTTGCAACCGGTATTTTTTCAACGACCGGGTTAGCCATGTACTTCTTCAAAAATGGTTGCAGTTTCTCAGGAATCGTTGCTGAAAAGACCATCATCTGCAGGTCTTGTGGCAGGCGGACGGCAATTTGATCGACCGTTGGCAAAAAGCCCATATCAAGGGTCATATCGGCTTCATCAATGACTAGTTGACTGGCGGTGTGGATATCTAAAGCGCCCTGGTTCACCATATCCAAAATCCGCCCAGGAGTCCCAATAACCACCTGTGGCTGGGCTTTAGCTAGTTGCTCCAATTGTCGTTGCCGGTCAGCGCCACCGACGTAGTTATGAATCAAAAACCTCTCGGGGGCAAAATGATTAATTTGCTTGGCAGCACCATAGATCTGGTAGGCCAATTCGCGGCTGGGAGTGGCGATCACCACTTGCACCTTCTTATTGGCCGGGTCCAGTTGGTTAAAAATGGGCAAGAGAAAGGCGTGGGTCTTGCCACTCCCGGTTGCCGATTGACCAACTACCGACTGGCCGGCAAGAACTACCGGGATCACCCTTTGTTGAACCGGGGTTGGTTGATTAAAACCAAGATCAGCAATTGCCTGATTGATAAACGGTTGGAACTGAAATGCGGCAAACTGTTTTTCTGTCGTCATTTATTACTCCTTACTTCAGCTGCTGGCTAGCCAGGTTATCCAGCTCACTGATAATCTGCTTAGTTTCTGCTTCATTGGCCGCCTTCGCACCGCTGGCCATCGGGTGGCCACCGCCGTGATGATTTTTAGCCACGCCGTTAATCGCTGGTCCCTTCGAACGTAGGCGAACCCGGAAACGTCCGTCTTCCTGTTGAACAAAGATCACCCAGGCTACTACGTCGGTAATTTTTCCTGGCAGGGGAACCACTGCGGACGTTTCAGCTTCAGTCAGCTGCAACTGGTCGAGCGTTTTTTTGTCCAGGGTCACATAACCAATCCCGTGATCCGTAATGGCCAGATGTTGGTAAACGAAGGCGGATAACTTTGCTAGTGGCAACGTGATTGCGTCTTCTCGCCGGCAAATAGCCGCGGCATCGGCCCCGGCAGCCATGAGGGCCCCCGCCACCAGCATCGTCTGCGGTGTAGTGGCTGGGTACATGAAACGGCCAGTGTCACCCACAATTCCGGCAAATAGTGCATTTGCCGCCTGCTGCGGCAACTTTAACTGCTTGGCAAACCGCTGGTAGAAGCGGTAAATCATTTCCGAACAAGAGGACGCCTGGTCATCAACCCACGACACATCACCATAAGGTTCGTCATCCGGGTGGTGGTCAATTTTAATCAGCATGTCTCCCAGATTAAAACGGCGGTCATCAATCCGCGGCGCATTCGCCGTATCAGTCACAATCACCAGAGCGTCATCATATAGTGAAGTATCAATCTCGTCCATTTGCCCGATCCAATCGAACTCTGGAATATCCTTACCGACTACAAAGACTTCCTTGTACGGGAATGAAGACCGTAAAATTTCTGCCAACCCAACCTGCGACCCCACTGCATCCGGATCAGGGCGTTGGTGGCGGTGGATGATGATCCGGCTGTATTTTTTGATTGCATTCATTATTTCATTAAAATTTTCCATCATCTGCTCCTCCGTTCATTGATATTACTAGTATAACAACTTAACAAAAAGAGTGCCGCTTGAAACCACTACGGCTCCAGGGGCACTCTTTGGTCAGCCTAATGATGAACGGCCAGTCTAGTTCTGGGCCTCATCATTTTGTTCTTCTTTGTCTTGGTCATTTGCCGAAGCAGCCTTTTCTTCGCTGCTCTGTTTATCGTCACTCTTGGTGGACGCAGCTGGCTTTTCAGCCACGTGCTGTTCTTCAGCAGCGGACTGCGCAGTCACCCGCATAATAGCCCCTAAATCGAAGGTCAAGTAAATCCCATCACAATCCAGGGTGACAGTCCGCTTCGCTTCGTTTAAGTCGTAAACGACACCGTGAAGGCGGCCGATCGTCACTACGTGGTCACCCTTCTTCAGCTTGCTCATCATTGACTGGTGAGCCTTCCGTTGCTTTTGCTGTGGCCGAATCAGGAAAAAGTACATGAAAATAACCATCAGGACGATTAAGCCCAGGCTTGATAAAGTGTTGTTATTCAAAACGTGACATCCTCTCGAAATTAAAGATTGATCAATACTAACGAAGAATATTCTAACAGAAATCAAGCATTAAAGACAGTTATCTCGCTAATTTAATCTGCAGACTTACTGCTTATCCTCTGGTAATGGTAAGTGGAGGTGATCATAAGCGGCCTTCGTTACTACCCGGCCCCGCGGGGTCCGGCTCAGGTAGCCAATCTGCAATAGGTAGGGCTCGTACATTTCTTCGATCGTGTTGGTCTCTTCACCAATGTTCGCGGCAATGGTCTTGAGTCCTACTGGCCCACCATGATAGTAGTTAATCATTGTTGTTAACATCTTCCGGTCAGTCCCGTCCAAACCCCGAGAGTCAACCCGCAACAACTTCAAAGCCTGCTTAACGCTTGCCGTATCGATTGTTGGCTTTCCCGCAACCTGAGCAAAATCACGAACCCGCTTCAGCAAGCGATTCGCAATCCGGGGTGTCCCACGTGACCGCAATGCTAATTCGTGGGCGCCGTCTTCATCAATCGTTGTTTTGAAAATCCTTGCTGAGCGAAAGACAATCTGCTGCAATTCTGTTTCCGTGTAATAATTCATGTGCATGACAATTCCAAACCGGTCACGCAACGGGGCAGATAAAATGCCGGCACGGGTCGTCGCACCAATCAGGGTAAATGGTGGTAGTGGGAAGTGAATCGGGTGGGCAGTTGGTCCTTCGCCAACAACGATGTCGATATAGTAATCTTCCATTGCCGAATACAGCATTTCCTCGACAACCTTCGGCAAACGGTGAATTTCATCGATGAACAGGACATCCCCTGGTTGAAGTTCATTTAGCAGGGCCACTAGGTCCCCCGTCTTTTCAATTGCCGGTCCGCTCGTCGTTTTAATATTCACCCCCATTTCGTGGGCAATGACCATCGCCAGGGTCGTCTTCCCTAATCCTGGTGGGCCATAGAGCAACACATGGTCAAGTGCCTCTTCCCGTTCACGTGCCGCTTTAATATAAATCTGCAACTCGTGTTTGAGCTGGTCTTGACCGATGTATTCTGCTAGTGTTTGCGGCCGCAGTTGGGGCTCAAGCTGCTCTTCTTGCGTGTCTTCCGTCTTCCCTGACAGAAGCTGGTGCTGCTGATTTTTTTCTGCCATCTGCGTCCTCCTTCATAATCCTAGTTAAGCAAGTGCAGGCCTTCCCGTAGGTACTCGTCGGTGGTCCGCCCTGGTTTCTTGGCCAGTTGTTTTTTCATTTTGCTAACTACTCGTTCCTGGTAGCCAAGTGCCCTTAGCGCCGCCAGTGCATCGAGAAGTGCCGGTTCATCCTGGTGGTCAGTGACTTCGTCCACCTGATCCGTCAGCGAAAGTTGCTGTATCTTTCCCTGCAAGTCCAGGATAATCTGACCAGCTGTCTTCTTACCAATTCCGGGGAACTTAGTCAAATACGAGACATCATTGTTGGCAATGGCATCAATCAATCCCTGGTGATCAGGACTAGCTAAAATGGCCAGGGCACTCTTCGGTCCAATTCCCGAAACAGCTAGCAGTTGCAAAAAGAGTTGCTTTTCTTCTTCGTCCACTAACCCATAAAGTGAGATGTCGCTATCGCTGACTGACTGGTAAATGTAAACCGTAACGGGGTGTTGCCGGTCTACTTGGTAATGGTAAGGGTTCGGACAGTGAACTTGATAACCGACTCCCTGAACGTCAATAACAATGTAGGTCGGCTTCACCGCGGTAATCAAACCGGTCAAATATTCATACATATTTTCACTACTTCCTCGTTTAAGCTATTCATTAGTTTAACACAAAACACTTGTTCCCCACCACCAAACAATTAAGGAAGCAACAATTAAGCCCCTAGCGTTCGGTTTTAGCAGAACGTTAGGAGCTATTGTTATCTTTAGCATTAGTCAGGCAGCTTATGTCGCATCCACTGGCCGACTGTTAATTATCACCGTGCTCATCAAACTCATCAGCATACGGAACATGTGAATCTTGAATTCGCTTAAACATTTTTTCAAGATCCGTCTCCGTAAAGTGAATGGTTACTGGCCGACCGTGAGGACAGTTAAACGGGTTTTGGCATTGTCGCAAGTGAGCCAAGAGCGCGCGCGCCTGCTGCTCATCCAAGTGGTGGTTTGCCTTAATCGCCCGTTTGCAACTCATCATCGCTGCCGTCTTAAGACGAAACTGCTCCAAATTCAACTTTTCACCCCGCAGCACCCAGGAAATCATCTCCCGTGCCGTTGCTTCTTCCTGTCCTTCAACAAACCACGTGGGGTGGGCAGCCAGCATAAAACTATTTTGGCCAAACTGCTCTAGTTGTAACCCTACCTGGTGAAGAAGTGGTAACCGATCAATAATTTTTAAAGCCGCTGCCGTCGGGTAAGTGAGCACCAATGGTGTTAGGAAAGTTTGCTGGTCAGCACTAACGTCCGCAATTTCTTTTCGATAACGCTCGAAATTAATCCGTTCCTGGGCAGCGTGCTGGTCGACAATGTATAGGCCATCGGAAGCTTGAGCTAGCAAAAAGGTTCCGTGCAACTGGCCAATGTATTCTAGCTGCGGAAAACGGTCAGCAGCTTGGTCGCCCTGGTCACTAATCCCCAACGACTGCTGTTCAGTTTTGACCGGTGGGCCTGGCGTGACCACTTGCTGGTGAGCTTCCTCATCGCCAAAGATTCCCGGCAATTCCTCATGCTGGTAGCGTTGGTCAAATGCTTGAACATCATCATTATCCAGGTCTTGTTGCTGGTGAATTACCACTGGATGATCAACGAAGCTATCCGTTGCATCAGCATCGGCCGGGTTAGTGGCTAGCAGCTGGTGATGAATGGGTGCTGCTGGCGTGGGATTAAATTGTGGCTGTTGTTCACTCACCTTGGTCTCGTCTTTTGATAGCAAGTTAGCGGCTTCATCACCCACATCAGGAACCAAGTTGGCCTGGCTAAGGGCACGATTAACACCCGCTTCAATCAGCGCTGTGAGTTGGTCTTCCTTGCTGAGCCGTACTTCCCGCTTTGCCGGATGGACATTCACGTCCACCAGCCGGGGGTCAAGGTCAACATTAATCACCGCTACCGGGTAACGGCCCACCATCAACTTGGAACGGTAACCAGCAGTGACCGCCTTTGTCAGCGCAAAGTTGCGGACATAGCGGTGGTTAATAGTCAGGGTAATATACTGACGACTTGCCCGGGTTAAATCCGGTAGCGAAAGATAGCCACTCACTTGAAAATCATCGTCAGCCGCCCTGAGGGGGATCATCTGTCTGCCGACCTTCACCCCGTAAATGGCCGCAATTACTTGGGGGAGGTTGCCATTACCGGCCGAGCGAAACAGTTCTCTTTGGTCATGCGTAAAGCTAATGGCCACTTCAGGATGTGCCAGGGCTAAGCGGTTAACAATGTCGACAATCCGACTCAGCTCCGTATGCGGGGTCTTCAGGTATTTTAGCCGGGCAGGAGTATTGTAGAACAAGTCGCGAACAGTAATATCTGTTCCCCGACGAGCACCAGCAGCCCTCTTGCTAAGCTCTTGTCCGCCACGTAAATGATAGTCAACACCCGGCTGGTGTTCGACCGCGGTGACCATCTCAACATCGGCAACGGAGGCAATACTCGGCAATGCCTCACCACGAAAACCCATTGTGGCCACGGCAAACAGGTCCCGCCGCGAGCTAATTTTGGAAGTAGCGTGACGCAAAAACGCTCGGGGAACATCATCTGCTGCAATACCAACGCCGTTGTCAATTACCCGGATACTCTTTAAGCCGGCGTTGGCCGCAATCACGTCAATTCGTGTGCTCCGCGCATCAAGTGAATTTTCCACCAATTCTTTGACGATTGATGCCGGCCGTTCAATCACTTCGCCGGCGGAAATCTGATCAGCTAAGACCGGGTTTAACTGGTGAATAATTCCCATCGTTAATCACCTCACTTTAGCTGTTGCTGCCACTGGTAAATTTTGTTCATGACGTCCATTGGCGTCATTGACATCAAGTTGAGGTCCCGCAATTGGTTAAGGATTTGCTGGTCAGGCCCCGCCACCTTTTTCGTGGGCGCTGGTTTGAACAACTCCAGCTGCCCATTTTCTTCAGCAGCTAATGATGATGACTCACTTGCTGGTTGGGCCTCTTCGTTAGTCGGTTCCGCCGCTGCAGCTGCTCCACTCGCAACGATTGCGGAATCCGTCGTCCCCCGCTGTTCCAACTGGTTTAAGATGGCCGTCGCCCGCTTTAACAGGTCCTCAGGCATCCCCGCTAATTTAGCAACGTGAATCCCGTAGGACTTGTCAGCGGGACCGTCTTGAATCTGGTGCAAAAAGACCAGTTCGCCATTTTCCTCGGTAGCACCAACATGGATATTTTTCAGCCGGGGAAGAGTTTGGTCTAAGGCGGTTAACTCATGGTAGTGGGTGGAGAACAACGTCTTAGCATGAACCCGGTGATGAACGTACTCAATGATCGCTTGTGCCAGGGCCATCCCGTCATAGGTTGCCGTTCCCCGGCCAATTTCGTCAAACAAAATTAATGAGTTCGCCGTGGCGTGTTTGAGGGCGTGGTTGGCCTCCATCATTTCCACCATAAAGGTACTCTCACCGGAAATGAGGTCGTCAGCGGCACCAATGCGGGTAAAAATCTGGTCAAAAATGGGTAAAGTTGCCCGCGTTGCCGGGACAAAGCAGCCCATCTGGGCCATCACGACAGTTAAGGCAATTTGCCGCATATAGGTACTCTTCCCCGACATGTTCGGCCCAGTAATCAGCAAAATCTCCGTTTGCTGGTCCATCTTCACATCGTTAGGAACGTATTCCTGGTGACCAAGAACCTTTTCAACCACCGGGTGACGGCCATCTACGACGTCAATGTTGCGTTCCTTCGTAAAGGTTGGCCGCACAAAGTGGTAGTTCTCACTGACCACCGCAAAGCTTTGTAAGACGTCTAACTCGGAAACTGCCTTTGCCAATTTTTGGAGGCGGGGAATTTGCCGTTTAATCTGGTCACGGACCTTAACAAACAAGTCGTATTCTAAGGCAACGGACTTTTCCTGAGCTCCCAAAATCAGTGATTCCTTTTCCTTCAGTTCCGGAGTGGCAAAGCGTTCCGAATTAACTAGCGTTTGCTTGCGTTCGTAGCGGTCTGCTGGCAGCTTTGCCAGGTTGGCCTTGGTAACTTCGATGTAGTAACCAAAAACATGGTTGTACCCGATTTTCAGATTACTAATCCCGGTCGCCTGTCGTTCCTTGGCCTGTAAGTCGGCAATCCATTGCTTCCCATTAGCCATTGCATCACGGTACTGGTCCAGTTGATCATTATAGCCATCCTTGATCACGCCGCCTTCCGTCACGGCAATTGGCGGTTCATCCTTGATGGCTGTGTCAATCACCCGGGTAATATCTTCTAGCGGGTCGAGCTGCTGGTTGAGGTCATCAAACGCTGGTGAATCAAGGGTTTCCAGGACATACTTAATCTTGGGAATTTGTTGCAGTGATGTTTTCAACTGAATCAAATCACGGCCATTAACGCTCCCGTAAGCAATTCGTCCTGCCAGTCGTTCCAGGTCATACACTTCAGTTAACTCGTCCTGGAGATTATTCCGTTCAAAATAATGGTCGAGTAACTCTGCGACCTTATCCTGACGACGATTAATCTGGTCAACATTCATCAAGGGGCGATCCAGCCACCGTTTTAGCAAGCGACTCCCCATGGCCGTTTTCGTTTCATCCAATAACCAGGCCAGCGTTCCCCGGCGCTTGCCACTGCGCATATTAGTAATGAGTTCGAGGTTCGTTTTCGAATAATGGTCAAGCTTCAGGTAAGCACTCGGCCGGTAAGCCACTGCCTGCTGCAGGTGGTCCAGTGACCGCTTTTGCGTGGTGAGAAGGTAGCTGATTAAGAGCTCGACAACGTATTGCTGGTGCTCGTCAGGAATTAGTTGAACCAGGTGGCTCATCTCATGGTATTCATCCACCTTGGACTGGTGTGAAATCATCACGTTCAACCTGGTCAACTGCGTCTGCACCTTTTGTGCGAGTGAATCATCAGCTACTACTTCGCGGCTCTGCAGGTTAATTAATTCATCCATCACGCTTGCCTGATCGTCAACCGTCGTTACCTTAATTTCACCCGTTGACAGGTCAGTATAGGCCAGGTCAAAGTGATCACCACGTTGAACAACTGCCGCTAAGTAATTATTATTTTTCGCCGCATCGCCAGTGAGGTCCATCTGTGTCCCTGGAGTGACCAGGCGGGTGACCGCCCGTTTAACCATCCCTTTGGCCAGTTTAGGATCTTCAATCTGGTCACAGATAGCCACCTTGTAGCCCTTATCGATTAAGATATCAATATAATTTTCCACCGCCTTATGCGGGACCCCGCACATTGGCGTCGGGTGGGCCACCGCCTTGCTGCGGTGCGTCAAAGTCAGTTCCAGCAGTTGTGAGCCCTTAATGGCATCATCATTAAAGAGCTCATAGAAGTCCCCAATCCGGTAAAACAAGAATGCGTCCGGATATTGATCCTTAATTCGCTGATACTGTTTCATCATCGGTGTCAGTTTTGCCAAAAATCTCTCTCCCATCTAAAAAGCATAAAAAGGGTCGTGATGAGTGATCACGATCCCCTTTTCAGAAAGTCTCCCGCTACTTTGCATAGTCAGTGGCCCGCACTTCACGGATAACCGTGACCTTAATATGGCCAGGATACTCAAGTTGTTGTTCAATTTCTTGCTTAATGTCATGCGACAAGGCAACCGCCTGCAGGTCAGAAACCTTCTTTGGCTTAACTATGACCCGTACTTCACGTCCGGCCTGGATAGCATAACTGTGGTCAACCCCGTTGTGGCGGTTGGCAATTTCTTCCAACTTCTTCAGTCGCTGAATGTATTGTTCTAGTGACTCACTCCGTGCGCCTGGCCGGGCCCCAGAAATGGCATCCGCAGCTTGAACAAGGACGGCAATCACCGACTTAGCTGATTCGTCACCATGGTGCGACGCAATCGTGTTGATGACAATCGGGTCTTCCTTGTATTTCCGCGTTAACTCAACACCGAGTTCTACGTGGGAACCATCGACTTCATGATCAATTGCCTTGCCAATATCGTGCAGCAAGCCTGCACGTTTAGCCATCGTCACATCTTCACCAAGTTCGGCGGCCATAATTCCCGCCAGCTTAGCCACTTCAATCGAGTGGGTCAGCACATTTTGCCCGTAAGAGGTCCGATACTTCATCCGCCCGACAGTCTTAATCAGGTCCGGGTGCATTGAATGCAATCCCAGATCAAAGATCGCTTCTTCACCGACTTCACGGAGTTTAGCGTCCATTTCGTCACGCGCTTTTTCAACGGCGTCTTCAATCCGCGCCGGGTGAATCCGCCCGTCAGCAATTAGTTTCTCAAGGGCCATCTTAGCGATTTCGCGACGAACAGGGTCAAAGCCGGATAACACAACCGCTTGTGGTGTATCGTCAATAATCAGGTCAATCCCAGTTAAGGTTTCAAGGGTTCTGATATTTCGCCCTTCCCGGCCAATAATCCGCCCCTTCATTTCTTCATTCGGTAAGTTTACAACCGAGACGGTTGCTTCAGTTACCGTATCAGCAGCTGAGCGCTGAATAGCCTGGACGATCAGGCTCTTGGCCTTACGATTAGCAGTCAGCTGAGCTTCTTGCTCGCTATCCCGAATCATTACCGCCCGTTCGCTCGTCAGCTGGTCTTTCAGTTGGTTGAACAAGATATCCTTTGCTTGTTGCTGGGTCAACTTGGCAACCTTTTGTAATTCCTCAGCCCGCTGCTGAACTAACTCATCAGCCTTCTTTTGGGACGATCGTAATTTTTCTTCCCGCCGGTCTAAGCGGTGTTCACGGTCTGAGACCGCATTTTCACGGTTTTCAAGGGAACTATCCTTGCGATCAAGAGATGTTTCACGCTGCAGCAGTCGCTCTTCTTGCTTCTGCACTTCATCACGACGACTCTTTAGTTCGCTTTCTACCTGGTCACGATACTGGTGAGCTTCATCTTTTGCTTCCACAATCGCTTCTTTTTTGGCAGCAGCGGCATCTCTTTTCGCTTGGCTAATGATTCCCTCGGCACTATTTTGTGCATTCTCAATGTTGTGCTTGTGCACGACATTGAAAATGACATAGCCACCAACAACGCCGATAATCAACGCCGCAATGGCCACAAGGATGCCGACAGAATTCATTATGACACCTCCATTATTACTGTTTTTTTAATCAATTATTACTAAATTGGCGATTTTACTTTTAAAACCACACTGGTTAATTTTAAGCGTGTCTTCGTGGAGTGTCAATTAGCAAAGGTTAGCTGAAAAAGAAAAAACGATTGCCAACGGCAATCGTTTGGTCAGACTATTTATTTTGGGATGCTTCTTCCAGCGTTTCCTGCTGTGGATCACCAGTACCCTTCTTTTCACCATCGGTACTTGGTGCTGGCTGCATCCCATACGCCACCCGAACCTTATTAAGCAATTCGTTATATGACTCAGGATGATCGGCCAGCCACTTCTTCGCGTTTTCACGTCCCTGACCAATTCGTTCCTTCCCATATGAATACCATGCACCAGACTTCTTTACCATGTCCTTTTCAACGGCCATGTCCAATAACTCACCCGTCTTGGAAATGCCTTTGCCATACATGATATCAACTTCAGCGCGTTTAAAAGGCGGCGCAACCTTGTTCTTCACAACCTTAATTTTTGCCCGGTTACCAATTACGTTGGAACCATTCTTCAATTGTTCACCACGGCGGATTTCCAACCGAATTGTGGAATAAAACTTCAGTGCCCGACCACCAGGGGTTGTTTCAGGGTTACCAAACATTACCCCAACCTTTTCACGGATCTGGTTAATGAAGACGGCAATCGTCTTGGTCTTATTAATTTCACCGGAGAGTTTCCGCAATGCCTGCGACATTAGCCGCGCCTGGAGACCGACATGGGTATCGCCCATTTCACCATCAATTTCCGCCTGCGGAACCAAAGCAGCAACGGAATCAATAACGACAATATCAATCGCGCCTGAAGCAATCAACGCGTCCGCAATTTCTAAGCCCTCTTCACCAGTATCTGGCTGTGATAAGAGGAGGTCGTCAATGTTAACCCCCAAGGCTTGCGCATACTGCGGATCAAGGGCATTTTCGGCATCAATGTAAGCAGCAGTACCACCCCCGCGTTGGACTTCAGCAACCGCGTGTAATGCCACCGTTGTCTTCCCGGAACTTTCCGGTCCATACATTTCAATAATTCGCCCACGCGGGTAACCACCAACTCCCAATGCTTCATCAATTGCTAATGAACCGCTCGAAACGGTGGCAATCCGCGTATCAGCTGCGTCACCCATTCGCATAATTGAGCCCTTACCAAAATTCTTTTCAATTTTCCGTAGGGCAGCATCAAGGGCCGCTTTTCGTTGATCAGCCAACTTGTTTCCTCCTTTGTGTGACACTTTCTTCTTAAATAATCATATCAGTTCTTGCCTAAATTACAAGCAAATTGCGAACAATTGTTCGTTTATTTTTGCAGGTGCTGGTACAACATCATTAGTGCTGCCTGGGCACTCTTCAACCTGATCGCTTGCCGGCCACTATGTGCTGGCAGGTGAAGGCACTGCGTCTTCGTCGGTTCTCCCTGGGCTGATAACCCCAGCCACACGGTTCCAGCAGGTTGACCATCTAATTCATCCGGACCAGCGACCCCGGTCAGTCCCAACCCAAAGTCAACACCAACTTTCTGACGACAGCCGTCTGCCATGGCCCCGGCAGTTTCTGAACTTACAACCCCGTATTTGTCGATGACTGCCTTTTGAATTCCCAGCATCGTCGCTTTTTGGACCGGAGAATAAGTAACAAAACCACCATCAAAAACGGTCGAAGCTCCCGGAACCGAGCACAACAGACTCTGAAGCAGTCCCCCAGTAAGGCTTTCAGCTGCTGTCACGTGCAAGTGCTGTTCTTTCAGCAGCCTGACTACCTCACCAACCAGCGTAATTCGACCATCACCAAAATACCCCTGTGGTTGCGCCGCTAAGACAACCTGGCGGGCAGCCTGCAACTGGCGATCAGCATCATCCTGACTAGCAGCCGCTGTCGTTAACCGTACCTGGATTTCTCCTGGTTGGACATAGGAGGTCGCCACCACGGCCGAATTATCCTCAAGGGCGCCATTAATTGTGGTCATCAATTGTGATTCAGGGACACCCACGTAGTGCATGGTCAAGTCAGCTACCAGTCGCTGGTCCGGCAAGAGTTGCTGAAGCCGTGGCAACACTTCCTGGTCCACCATTGCCTGAAATTCACGTGGCGGTCCTGGCAAGACAACAACCGTTTTCGCGCCCTGCTGCCACCAGCTCCCGACGGCTAAACCAACAGGGTTAGTCAGCGGTTGCCCCCCAGCAAGAAAACAGGATTGGACAATGTTGCTTTTCACAATTTCCTGGTGACTGTTTGCAAATGCCTGTTTAATCCAGCGCCAATGTCGTTCGTCAATTACCAGGTGGGTTCCCAGCGCCGCTGCGGTCGCTGCCAGGGTATTATCGTCTGCCGTGGGCCCCAGTCCACCACAAACAAAAATTGTCTTCACCCGCGATAGTGCATTTCTAACGGCAACGCTAATGTGCTGTGGATCGTCAGCCGTCGTCGTTTGCCAACGGGCAACAATCCCCTGTCGTCGTAGTCGATCTGCCAAAAAACGGGCGTTAGTATTATCAATTTCTCCTAAAACAATTTCCTGACCAACGGTAATGATCTCTGCATCCATTAGTGACCCCCCTAATTTAGATATACGCGAAAAAAATCCCCAAACGACTATTAAAAATAAAAAAGCGGTCAAAACCGCCTCATCTTATTCCTTCGGTGTCCCATCGTTATTAAACAATGGCAAGTGCGCCAAGTAGGTAATGTCTTGGCGGACCACAGTCGGTCCTTCAGCAATAACTGCCAACCTCGCTACCACCGTCGCGCCTGCACGTTTCAACGCTAACTCGCTGGCCGCCATGGTACTGCCCGTGTTAATCACGTCATCAACGAGCATAATCCTCTTACCACAGACTCGCTGCGCGTCTCGCCCATCCAAGACCAGTTCCCGACCACTCGTAATGATAGAACTCACTGGTACTGACAACGGGTTTGTCATGTAGCTTTTGACTTCCTTGCGAATGACAATTGAGCGAGAACGGTCTGCTAAAAGACTCAAGTCGTGCGCTAGTGGGACCCCATTGCTTTCTACCGTCGCAATGTAGTCAAAACTGTGTAAGTCAATTTTTTTGGCGAACATCCGCGCCGCCGTCCGTGTCATTTGATCGTCGCCCAGTAGCATAAAATTGGCAATCATGGTGTCTTCGTTAAGTTTGACTAACGGAAGTTGTCGAGTTAACGCACCAACTTTTAACGTATAAAACTTTTTCACTCTTGGGACACCCTTCCTCAATAGCAAGACGCCAACACTATATCTTTTTTATTATGAACAAAAAACCCGGGAAATGCAAGAAACTCCCGGGCTAACGGGAAAGCTGTCAATCCACTCCCCGTCAATCAATGATGAAACTGTTTATTTAAATCCATCGCTAAAAACATCACGTCCCTGGTAGAAGTAGTCGATTCCAGAGTAAACCGTGAAAAACAGACAAATGTAAAGCATGATCTCGCCAAAAGGAATGTGAACCAGCGCAAAGAAGGCGTTGTGGAGCAGCAAGAAAATAATCGCGATAAATTGTGTCGTGGTTTTAATCTTGCCGGGCATCTTTGCCGCCAATACAATCCCGTCTTGCTCAACAAGCAAGAGCCGCAGGCCAGTGACTGCTAATTCCCGCCAGAGAATAATAGCGGTGACCCAGGCCGGTACCGTCCCATCAGCAGTTAAGACCACGAAAGCCGTCATTACTAATAGCTTGTCGGCTAGCGGGTCGGCAAACTTCCCAAAATTAGTTACCAGGTGCTGACTACGGGCAATACGGCCATCCAGGTTATCGGTAATCGTGGCGGCAATAAAGAGAATGGTTGCGATTAACCGGGCAACGGTAACCGTGGCCCCACCAAATGAAACTGTCCCCCACGCCGCTAATGGCAAAACCATTAAACAAAGGAAAAATGGAATAATGATTAGCCGTACAACGGTGAGCTTATTAGGTAAATTCACTGTCCTGCCTCCTACTGTTGATTACCCTGCTGACGATTGGCGGTCACCGTTTGTTGGTTACCGTTAGTTGGTCGCGTGGTTGTTTGCTGTTGGTTGTTATTGTTATTATTCGTCGTTGTCCGACTCGCCGGCTGGCTGGTATTACCATTGTTAGACGTCCTGGTTGACGGACTTGGAGACTGCCGATTAGTCGTAGCCGTCCTGTTGCTACTTGCCGACGACTGGTGAGCATTACCAAAATTAATCGTTACTGTCCGTGTTGACGGGTAGCGGCCATTAGCGGTAATGTTAATCTTTTTGCCACCAATCTTAACAGTAGTCTGAGAAGCGTTGCCCAACCGGATGACAACACTCGATGCTGTCTTGGCAATCACAATGTTATCCTTGTCGCCAGCATTCATCGTCTTCCCTAAACGCTGGGTCCCGTCAACGGTGACACTATTCCACGCCCGGGCGTTGGTACTAATCTGTAACTGCGTACTCTTCTTCAGTGACTTGGCGCTATAAACCACGCCACTAGCATTCCGGGAAGTCTCAGTCAGTTTGATTGCCGCACTAGTCTTCTTGGTCTTCTTAGACGACGATGAGGCCTTCTTTTTGGCCTTGTGACTAGACTCACCGGAAACGGAAACCCGCGAGCGGTCAATCTTTGTCGAATTGTCATGGTGCTGAACAATTGCCATTACCCAAATGACCAGCAGGATGGCTAAGACAATCACCGCAATGATGATCGTTGGCAGGTACTTACGACGGGCATTTTCCATCTTCTCAGCCGTCCGGTGGTGGCTACTCCGCGTTTCAACAGCCTGAGTAATGTGTTTAGAATACTCATCCGTCTTCGTTTCTGGCAGTTCATCTTCGTAATCTTTGAGTAACTCGTTGCCATCCAGCCCGACAGTATCAGCGTACTGCTTAACAAAGGCCCGCACGTAAAAGTCCCCCGGCAGAGCCTTGAAGTTTTGGTCTTCAATCGCAATTAAATAACGTTTTTGAATTTTGGTGATCTGCTGGAGATCATCTAAGGTATAGCCCTTTTGCTCCCGAGCCGCACGCAGCTTTTTGCCGATATTGGCATGCCGTTTGCCGCTATCTTTTTGAGGCTGTTCATCAATTTGTGGTTGTTTCTTTTCACTCATGGTTAATTCCCCATTTTATTCTGAAATCGTTAATCAATAGTATATCATACGCAATAGCCCCGAGCCGCTATTGACCTCAGTCAACACCCTCGCCCGTGACACTGATCACGACTTGATATTTTAACACTATTGCCAATAACATGCTTGTCACTTTAATAATCAAGTTAATCCACCGGTAAAATTTGGCAAGTAGTCCACTGTTCTGGTTTAATCAGTGAATCAATCACCAGCTGCAAGTCATCAATGGTTAATGAGCGAAGGACCGCCACTTCGTCCGTGATTAACCAGGCGCCATTCGCCGTTTCGGCAAAGCGGTTGGCCACTGCCTCCGGTGAATCCATCATGCCAATTAGCCGTCCCAGCAGTGACCGTTTGACGGTTTCAAATTGTCCAGCGGCTAATGCTACTTGGCGCTCACTATCACGCAAAAGATGATCGATCTCACTGATGAACCGGTCAGGATCATCAGTCACTGTCCCCAAACAAGCATAGTCAAACTGGTTGGCAACCTCAGACTCATAGCCAAACGAATCATCGATAATTCCGGCATTATATAAACGCAGAAAATTATCAGACGACTCGTCAAATATCAGGGAGAAAAATAATTCGCCCGCTAACTGGTATTTCAACCGGTCTGCTGCTGGCCAGTCGTGCTGACCCCGCAAGCCAATCATCACCCGTGGTCGCTGCACAGCCATTTTCATCTGCCAGTTGGAAACGACCTGGCCAGCTGAGTTAATAATCATGGATGTTGGTCGCTGGTAATGGGCGGAAAAAGTCTTCCCCTCCTGATTATCCTGAATCCACGTCGACACTTCCCGGGGGTCAAAGCCACCGACTACCAGCAAGGTCATATTTGCTGGCTGATAGAAGTTGTCGTAGAGTACTTGAAGGTCTTGCACGCGGATCTGCTGAATCGAAGTGATGGAACCGGCTATGTCGGCTGCCAATGGCGTGTGCGGATACAAGCTAGCCACCATGGCGTCATATAGCCTCATCCCCGGCTGATCATCGTACATCTTGATCTCTTCGCCAATTATTCCCCGTTCCTTGTCAACCTTTTTCTGGGTGAAATAAGGTTGTTGAACAAAGTTAAGCAGCGTCTCCAGGCACTCCTTTAGCCGCCCCGTCGTCGAAAATAAGTAGGAAGTTTCGCACAAGTCGGTAAAGGCGTTGGAATCAGCACCCAAACGGCCAAAGAGTTCAAAGGCATCATAGTCTTTCTTCTCAAAAAGCTTGTGTTCTAAGTAGTGGGCCGTCCCGGCTGGTACCGTCATTAGGCCGTGGTTGGTTGGCTGAAAACGGGTATCGACGGAACCGACGTTAACGTTAATCATTGCATAGGTTTGATGAAAGCCGGGCATTGGTAACAGCTTAACTGTCAACCCATTGGCTAACTGGTAGTCAACTACTTTGGATTGGTACAAGTTACTCATCAACATCACCACCTAGATAATAAACTGCCTGCAATCTCAACTGCTTTGCCACTGCGACTACGTCTTCCCTATTGACCTTGGCGACCGCCTGAGGCACGTCAAACAATTCTGGGTGCCCGCTCAGCTCGTTGACCAACCGATGTTCAATAATGTTCAACGAGTTATCTAGGCCCACCTGGTAACTGGTAATCAGTGACTGCTTAACCTCTTCCAACTGCTCACTGGTAAACTTACCATCCTGCAACTGCTGAATCTGCTGGTCGATGAGGGCCCTGACACGGTGGTAATTGTTTGCAGAAATCCCCGTTTCCACAACAACGTGACCGCTGAAAGCCCGAAGCTGACTATCCGCATAATAAGCGAGGCTCTCTTTTTCCCGGACATTTAAGAATAGTTTGGAATAAGGTGTACCGCCTAACAGACCATTCATGACCAGGCCCGGATAATAACCGGGATCGCGATAGTAGATTGGTAAGTGGTAGGCCAAATCCAGCTTTGCCTGTTCAACATGGTCACGGTCTAGTTGCTGCCGTAGTCGGTGGTGAAATGGCTGATGGTAATCCGCCATTACCGTCAGTGGTTGCCGATCTCGGAAGGGCCACTTTGCAAAGGCCTGCCGGACTTTTTTGGCGTCCACCTCGCCCAGCACAAAGATATCGACCTGATCTTCATCCCGTAATGAACGATACGTTGACAACAAGTTGGTCCCATTTAATGGTTCCAAATCCCGACTATTACCATAGCTGGGATAATACATCGGGCTGGTCTGGTCATAAAATAATTGGGCTAACCGCTGGTAGGCAACAAACTGCTTATCATCATGAATTGCTGCCAGTGACCCCGCCAAGCTCTTTTTTTGGACGTCGACAGTGGCGGCATCAAACCCTTGCTGACCCATCAATGGTTGAAAGATCATCTCTCGTAAAAGGTTAATCACTGGCATCAACAGGGGCAGCCGTGCCAGCTGATCATTAACCACCTGGGCCCTCATCCGCAGCGTGTGAATTTGACCAACCCGCGCTACATTGGCGCTAATAACCGCTCCAAACAGGGCATCCAGTCGCCGGGCCAGTAATGTTTGGGTGGGGTACTTTTGACAACTAGTTTCTAAAACGTTAGCTAATAAGTGACGCGCAGTCGCATTACTAGTCGTTTGCAGCGTCGAAAAGTTAATCACAATGTTCGTCAACCGAAATTGTGATGACGGAATAATGTGTAGTTTTACACCCTTGGCAAGCTGATAATCCATAACGCACGCTCCTTTTCAATCCTTGACCATCATAACGTTGCTCCATGCCAATAACAACCCTGTGCCCTTCCCCCAAACAAAAAGATAAAGTCCCCAGCGTGTTGTCCACGCCAGGGACTTTATAACTACCACTCAAACAACATTAAAGGTTTCAGGTTATTGTCACTGTTACGAACGTCGCCGTTTGCTTAATGCCCAGTGGTACAACCGGCTGACTGGCCAGAAAAAGATCACAAAATAGATCAAGTTGAGCGCCAGGGTTGGTGCAAGGTTATCGACCAGGAAAACACCAAACCCTTGGTGGATAACACCGATAATCCGGTAGGCCAGATAATTTAACAGCTCAAATACTACCAGATCAATGAAGAAAATCAGGATCATATTTAAGAAGTTCCGGTCTAATAGGCGGTCAATGGCCCGTGTTAACAGGATAATCAGCGGGTAAAGAAAGATAAATAGCCCCAAAATCCCCGAATAGTAGAGGTCCACCACGGCGCCAGCGAGGACAGCAAACCACACCAGCGGAATCTGGATGTTTTCTTCAAAAAAATAGGATAACACCAGCCAGAGCATTACCAGCTGACTGCTCATTGAGTAAGGATAAGAAAACATCAGCGGCGCAAAAATTTTACTAAAGCTCCCATCCAAAAAGAGAGCAATAAATAGTCCTAGTGGGAAGACATATTTCAAACGCGAAAGTCTGTACATGGTCACTACTCCCCGCTATCTAACTCGGCCACCGTAACGATGTTGATATCGTTGAAATTAGTGGCCGGCTTGATGTACAACTTTTGACTTAACCCATAATCATCCTTACCAACACCGGCAACTTTGCCAACGTAGAGCCCTTTGGGGGTAATGCCACCCATTCCACTGGTAGTAACTTTACTCCCCTTTTTCACCTTCGCCTTAGTTGTTACTTGGCCCATCTCCAACAGGTTAGCTGATGAATCGTAACCAGTAATCACCCCGTTGACCATCTTGCCATTTTCGCCCTCGATACTAATGGCGAAGCGATTAGCCGATTCACTAGTGTCACTAAGGAGTTCAACCTTAGAGTTAGTTTTATTAACTTCTGCCACCCGGCCAATCAGCCCAGCGCCAGACATTACCGGCATATTCTTCTTCACACCACTGGTCTGACCTTTATTAATAACTAACTGCTGCTGCCAAGTTGAAGGTGTTCTAGCCATTACTGCGGCAGTGATTGTCCGATAATCGGTCAGGGAATGATTTAACTTGAGTTCACGCTTCAATTGGCGGTTTTCTTTGGCCAGCGTCTGATCTCTGACCTTGGTTTGTGCTAGTTCGTTCACCTGTTGCTTAAGTTCCCGGTTTTCCTGGTAGGTGTTAACCAGTTCTGACACAGAATCCATTCCACCCTGCACTGCATTGGCCGGATAGGCAACAACTGCATCAGCAAACCCAACCACGTCGTTACCAAATTGCTGAATTAACGGTGGCGTATTGCGACGGTTCCGCAACGCCACGGAACCGGCCATTAACCCGAAACAGACTATCAGGATGACGACGATAATCACCAGTCGGCGATTCGAAAAAAACTTGTGCATCCCTTTCCCTCCAACTTAAAAACTTCAGATATTGAAACGGGGCTGGACAAAACAAAGCGTTTTGCAACCAGCCCCGCCCATCATTACCGGCGAACTGAACAAATTGCCCGGTTCAACCTACTTTTTCTTCATCACGTCAATGCTCTTGAGTGATTCACCAGTCCCAATTGCCACACAATCAAGCGGGTCATTAGCGATAAAGACTGGCACCTTCGTGGCATCAGCAATGACTTCCGGCAGGTGTTTCAACAAAGCTCCACCACCGGTCAGCACAATCCCGTGGTCAATCACGTCGGCCGCAATTTCCGGCGACGTTTCTTCCAGCGTTCCCTTGATGGCCGCAATAATTTGTTCAACGACATCCTGCAATGCTTTGGATACGTCGACCGCGGAAACTTCGATTGTCTTTGGTAAACCAGTTACCAAGTCGCGTCCACGAACTTCCGTTGTTCCCATTTCATTCGCGGCTTCGGGCGAAGCAGAACCAATGTCCCATTTTAACTTTTCGGCAGTCCGTTCACCAATTAACAGGTTTTTCTCGTTGCGGACAAATTGGGCGATGGCATCATTCATCTTATCACCGGCCATTCGAATAGAACGGCTTGAGACAATCCCACCAAGAGAAATTGTGGCCACGTCAGTCGTGCCACCACCAATATCAACAACCATGCTACCAGTCGGGTCCATTACCGGAAGACCGGCACCGATAGCAGCAGCGAATGGTTCCTCAATGACATAGGCGTCACGGGCCCCGGCTACCCGGGTCGCATCGATGACAGCCCGCTTTTCCACTTCGGTAATTCCAGTAGGGACGCAGACCATTACGTAAGGCTTACCAGCGTTCTTACCCAGCGCCTTATTCATGTAATACTGCATCATCGCAACCGTGGTATCGTAATCAGCGATCACCCCGTCCTTCATTGGTCGAATTGCGGTAATGCTGGCAGGCGTCCGCCCGATCATGTCCCGCGCTTCTTCACCAACGGCGATCACTTCGTTGGTCTTAGTGTTGCGGGCAACCACGGACGGCTCGCGCAGCACAATTCCCTTACCTTCGATGTAAACAATTGTATTGGCAGTACCGAGGTCAATGCCAATATTTTTATTTCCCATTCCCAGCAATGTGTTTCTTCCCTTCGTTAACTATTCATGGTTTAGTCATCAGATCAATATCTTTGTCATTATAACATAGGCATTTAGCCAATTAACAGTCATACTATACAACTTTCTGCCGGAAAGCACAGCGTTAATTAACGAAGGTAAGCAAATCTTAAACTATCCCGCGACATCGCCACTATTTTCCACTTCCCGCATCGAGTAGTAGTCACGGTGGCCCGTAATTAGACAGTCGAGTAGTTGCAAGCCGACAATTGAGCAAGCAGTTTCCAAGCGCTTCATTAACTTCAGGTCACAATTTGACGGCGTCGGTTGTCCACTAGGGTGATTATGCACCATCACTAATCCATGAGCACCGTTTTTTAAGGCATAACGTAAAATCTCTTCCGGGTAAACATGGCATTCCGCCTGACCACCCTTAAAAAGGGTCTCCAGGGTAATAATCTCGTTATGAACGTCAGTACAGGCAATGACAACCGTTTCACAAGTTTCGCTGGCCAACCGATCCACCATTGCTTTTCCCAGGGCACTACTTGAATAGGCGGTCCCGTAACTAATGGGCTGACTGGTCAACGCTAATTGGCCAAGCCGCATCGCGGCCAAGAGCGATCCCAACCGTCCTTTTGATTCCATCAGCAATTCACTTTCTGCCTCTAAGCTCAGCCGTTGGAAGTCCCCTGGTGTTGGACAACGCTTGATAAATATTTCCCTTAACTGGTCAGCATTATCAACGTCCTGGAGAGCCGCAGTCAGCAATTGGTAAAACGTGGTCGTTTGTTCGTTCATCAAATAAAACCTCCCTGCCAATTAAGTACGGGAGGTTTACCCGTTTCGGACTAATCCATCATCAAGTGGCGGACATCAGAAATAAAGTACAGTGAGCCGGTAATAATCAACACATCGTCTGCCGAAAGTTGGTGGGCAATCCCTGCAAAGGCTGTTTGCCAATCGGCCACCTCTTGGACCGGATAACGAGTCCGTAGTTGCGCTAAGGTCGCGGTAAGGTCCGCACTGGGCCGCTGCTTGCCTGGACCAGCAAAGCGGGTCGCAGTCAAATGCACGTTGGGCAGGGCAGCCAATTCACCTAGCATGGCTTCATACTGCTTATCTGCCAGGATGGCTACCAGCAGGTAAACATCCCTGTCAGCAAAATCGTCCCGAATCGTCTGGCACAGTGCCTGGATGCCCGGCAAATTATGCGCACCATCCAAAATAACCGTTGGCGATGAATTAACCAACTCCATCCGTCCTGGCCAGTGCGTCGCCGCTAATCCCTGAGCCACCGAACGTTTATCCACGGGTAAGCCCAGCGCGGTCAACGCCAGACGAGCGAGAGTAATGGCCACCCCAGCGTTTCCCACCTGGTAATCTCCAGCCAACGATAAGGTCACTTTGGGAAGTACCAACTCATCACTTTGGTAGCTAATTACTGGAAATAGCGCCCCGTCCTGAAGGCTGTTGACAACAAAGTCAACCCCGGCACACAGTAGCGGCACCTGGTGATCATCGGCTGCTTGCTCCACCACCGCCATTGCCGTTACGGGTAGCTTGCCTACCACCATTGGCCGCCCACTTTTCATTATCCCCGCTTTTTGGCGAGCAATGTCCGCGAGCGTCGGTCCCAGGTATTTCATGTGATCATAGCCGACACTGGTAATTGCCGTCGCTAACGGGTCAGCAATGACGTTTGTCGAATCATAAGTCCCGCCAATGCCCACTTCTAAGATCACCACGTCGGGATGGACTTCAGCAAAGTAGCAGAACATAATGGCAGTATCAATTTCAAATTCAGTGGGGCCACCGCTAGGAAGTTGCTGATCTAATAAATCGACCACCGTGGCCACCCGGGACGTAATCCTAACGAGATCGTCATCGCTAATGGGGCGGCCATCAAGTTCAATGCGCTCGTTGAAACGGGTAATAAAGGGCGAAGTAAATGTCCCGACAGACAGCCCGTGAGCCAGCAAAATTTCTCTCGTCATCGCTACTACAGACCCCTTGCCGTTAGTCCCGGTGACGTGCAGGTAACGGAGTTGGTCCTGGGGATTGCCAAGTTTTTTTAAGAAGACCCGCATTCGCTCCAGTGTCGGAATCTTTTTAAACTTCGTTCGCCCATGGATGAAGGCGAGCGCTTGTTGGTAGTTATTGATTATCGTCATTTCAAAACACCTCAATGGTATTATCGCGGTCCCGTTCCCTGGACTCAAGTTATTTAAAAAATTCTCATTGTTTTTTAATTTTGCTGTTGACGACTAACTGCTTTTACGGTATTATTTCATCAATCAATTTCGTCGAAGTAGTAACGAGCGTTCAGCGTAAGAGAGTCAGCGGCCGGTGAAAGCTGATCAGGCGCCCGCTACGAAATACCGTGACGATCATGTTGATTCGGTTGTGATCGGGCCCGTTATCTTCCGGTAAGAGTTGGCGGTATAGCCGTCAGTCGGGTGGTACCACGGTATTGATCGTCCCGTCAGTCGCATTGCGATTGGCGGTTTTTTTATTGTGAGGAGGAAGGAACATGAAAAAAATTAGTTTTACGGAAGCTGTAATTGTCTTATTGCTGATGCTGGTTATTTTAGGAACATCCGTGATTCACCTCGGCTTAAGTCCGCAGATCCCGGTCTTATTCACAGTCGGTTTAATTGTCTTCTGGGCTAAGATTCGCGGCACCAGTTGGGATGATATTCATGATGGTATCAAAGACGGGATCGCCACAGCAATCATCCCAATCTTTATTTTCCTGCTCATCGGTGCACTGATCGCCGTTTGGATCAAGGCGGGGATTATTCCCAGCATCATGGTTCTTGGTTTTAAACTAATCAGTGGTAGCTTCTTTGTCCCGTCAGTATTCATTGTTTGTTCATTAATCGGGGTGTCCATCGGGAGCGGCTTTACTACGATTTCTACCATTGGGATTGCCCTCTTGGGGATGGGGATTACAATGCACGTCAATGCGGCCCTAGTAGCCGGTGCCATTTTATCGGGAGCCATCTTTGGTGATAAGATGTCGCCACTGTCTGATTCGACTAACTTGGCATCAGCTGTTGCCGGTAGTGACCTGTTTAAGCACATCAAAAATATGATGTGGACAACGATCCCCGCCTGGACGATCTCCCTCATCTTATTTTGGATTCTGGGTGGTCATCACGAGTCACTAGCTGCTAACCACGTGGCGAAAACAGTGGCAGTCTTAACTCATTCCTTCACCATTAGCTGGTGGGCCGCCTTACCGATCGTGCTGATGTTTGTCTGCGCCTGGTTAAAGGTTCCCGCTATCCCGACATTATTCATCAACATTTTTACTGCTGTCGTGATGATCTTTGCTAATCAGCCGCACTACTCACTGAAGGCCCTCGTCAACCTAATTACTAATGGTTTCGTTGCTCATACTAGCGACTCCTCAGTCAATGCCCTCCTCAGCCGTGGTGGCATTTCTAGCATGATGGGAACGGTCAGCCTGATCGTGATGACCCTTTCGCTGGGAGGGTTGCTGATGAAGTTCCACGTTATTCAAACGGCCCTCAACCCATTAATTAAACACCTAATGAACCCTGGCCGCTTAATCACGGCGACGATTTTGTCAGGGATTGGTGTTAACATCTTTATTGGTGAACAATACCTTTCTGTTATCCTTCCCGGCCGGGCCTTTAAAGAACCGTTCTTCAAGTTGGGGCTCGACCCGCTGGCGCTTTCCCGGGTGCTTGAAGACGGGGGCTCGGTAATTAACTACCTCATTCCCTGGGGCGTCGCCGGTTCCTTCGCAGCGGCAACCCTGAGCGTCCCCGTGCTTCACTTCTTACCATTCACCTTCTTTAGCCTCCTTTCACCGCTGTTCTCCATTGCCAGTGGATGGACCGGAATTGGCCTGAAGTGGGCTCACCAGCCAAACAAATAATAAGTAAACAAAAAACCGTCAGCACCCGGCACTATTGCCCGTCAAGTATACAGTTCAAATAGAAAAATAGTTTACGCGGCTTGAGTGCGGAATTTTTCCGCGGT
>NZ_CAKPXS010000020.1 GCF_934202235.1 uncultured Limosilactobacillus sp.
TGATTCACTACTGTGCTGCGAAGCTTTCGTCGAATTAGATTTACTTGTCTGCACGCTCATGGATGTTGACGTGCTTGCGGCTTGCGAAGTTGATTCACTGTTGCGCTGTGAAGTCTTTGCCGAATTAGCTTCGCTTGTCTTTACACTATCTGAAGCGGACTTCGACGTGGATACGCTATTTGCTTTGCTAGTGCTGGTGGAGTTAGCCACACTCAATGACGTCGAGTTCTTTACCGACTCTGATTCACTGTTGTGCTGTGAATTCTTTGCAGAATTAGATTCGCTTGTCTTTACACTATCCGAAGCGGACTTCGAAGTGGAGACGCTATTTGCTTCGCTAGTGCTGGTTGAGTCCGCGACACTAAGTGAATTGGAGTCACTATCATGAGTACTCGTTGAAGCAGAGCTTTGCGCAGAGTTTTCTGCACTTTTATCTTGGCTCAGTGAAACTGACGCTTGGGTAGAATTATTGATACTCTGGCTCTGGCTAGATGATGTAGATCCATCTTTCGAAAGAGACTCGCTCTTGTTAAAGCTTACTGAATTTGAATTATCCGTCGATGCTGAATCACTAATTGATCTTGAGAAAAGTAAACTCCCAAAAAGCGACGCAGAATCACTCAGCGATACGCTGTCTGCTTTTGTCTGCCCAGCATTTCCTTGATTCTGCACCGTCAAATTATTCAAGTAGACTGTTCCCTGAGCCAGTGAGGTCGCACCTGACTGATGACCACTAGTACTACCGGAACCTACTACCTGCGAGTCTGCCTGGTCAACGGTCTTCGTTGCCGCGTGGACAGTCATTGGCGCCGCTGTCTCAGCACCGATTCCCACACCCAAAATGGTTGATAAAACCCCGAGCCCCTTCAAATAAGCTTCGGTGGTGTCAGACAGCGAATTGTCTAATTCATCAACGTTCGTCATTCGTGCTTCCACAGATGGCTGGTCCTGTCTGACAAATAACAACTTTACCCAGCGATTCAAGCATGAAACCCACCCTTGCCGCGTTTTATACAGCTTGACCCGACTGGCTTCCTCGTCTTGCACCGTCTTCTTCATTACCAGTTTCTCCTTCCAATCAATAATTTATTGGCAAATCTTTTTAAAACGTTTTATCGATTAACAATAATATTATAATCATTTACCTGCACTTAACAAGAAAATTGCTGGGATCTTTAACGATTCCCAGCAATTCATTCAACTTTATTTATTTAATTAGCGGATCATCCCTATAACCATGACCACTAAGATCACGACAAACAGGAATCCCATCAAAATATTCTGAACACTGAAGTGACCTTTTTGCTTAATGTATGGCTTTCGTTGCTCTTTTTCCACCTTATGTAAGCGGCGTAAAGCATGGTCTTCTACCAGTGTTTTATCTTGTTTTTTGTGATCATCTTTCATTTCAACTCACCAAATACGCGCTGGTAGTCTTCCACGAGGACATCACCAGCCAATTGCCGCTGGGTGTCAACCAAGCGCTTCATTTCCTCAGGTTTAACCAGTGCGGTAAGAATCACCTGGGCCATCTGCTTAACCGCGTCCTTGTTAAAGACGTTCTCTGGCGCGATAAATTGCCGGTTGTGAAGCGTATCCGTAAAACCGACAATCAGCATATTCTGTTCAAAGGCGCCGCGGACGGCATCGAGAATTTCATCCCCGTGGTTAATATCCAGATAAACATCACAATCCGCCATCAACTTCTTCAAGCGTTGCTGGCTAACTGTTGGGTAGACATTGACGTTCGGCAAATCACCAAACTGCATTAACTTGCCCGACATTTCTGTCACTGCCGCCACGTTAAACTCAAAGTTCGGTAGCAATTTGACCAGCTTGTCCAACTGCTCAACCTGGTCTGAATTAGTCAAAACCAACCCCCGTTGCTGAAGCTTATTACTCCGCGGGTGTGGGTAGATCATGCCGAGGTATTGGAAATTAACGTGTCCGGGTTCCTTGGGCAAGAAACGATCACGTTGTTGCCAGTCGGTGTAATTCTGGAAAATCACGTGCTTAGTCCGGGTCTCATTGTCCACCAGGTACTGCATATTGCCAGGCAACTGGTCGGCCGTCCGCTCGTGCCAGAACAAAATGTCACTCCCAGACTTTGGCAGATTCATCGTTACTGCCAGCGAAACGTTTAGTGTGTTATAGATGACGTGGTCCAGCGGGTATTGACGTTGCTGGAGATAATAGGCCACAAAGTTGGCCCGGCTAGCAAAGTGACGTTCATAGCCACCGACCTTAAGCCAGAAGTCACCCTTCAGGCAGTTCCAGGCCATCACTTGCTGGTGACTATCCTTGAAGTACTTTTCAAAGACCGCCCGCCCATTTTCGTAATAAGTCTTCGCAAAGCGTTCTCCATAGCGGTTGTAATGGTCAACCCAGTTGACCTGACCAGTCAAATCCAGCCAGCGGACTTCCTTAATAATCCGGGAATTATCAGCAGAGCTGTAAGTAATCTCCGCCCGTTTCTGGTTGAGGTCGTAAACCGTTCCTGACCCCGCCGTAGAGTTGATTTTCCAGTACTTGGGTAGCGGTAGTTTGTCAAAGTACAGTGGTTCGTGGTGCCGGTTAAACTGGCAATAGTGCTGAATTGGCGAATCAACTTCCTGGGGAAGAAAACCATCATCAAAAATTGCGACAGAGGGCACCTTCATTTTGGCGATGATCTGTGACCGCAGCAAGTCTGCCGACGCCACATCGTAGTGTTCAAATAAGTTAATCATTCACTAGTTCCTCCAATAAGCTTTGCCACTTGGCGGCGATATTATCCTGCAGGTACGGGGTAGCCAGCTGGTAAGAGTGCTGACTAAAGGCCGCCAAATCAGCCTCAGTAAAGAGGCGAATAATTGCCTTGGCCAGCGCCTCAACCTTTTGCTGGTCTGACCACTCCTCGTTGTAATCCAGCAGGTAGCCGTTTTGTCCGTTATCAATGAAGGTTTGGTTACCGTACGGGACGTCAAAGCCGATCATCGGCAACCCGGAACCCACGGCTTCCAGCAAGCTGAGGCCAAAACCTTCACTGGTCGAAGCAGCCACGTACCCATCGTAGTGGGTGTAAGTGTTTGTCAGGTCATGCTGCCCCATCAAGCGGATGTAGGCCCCGGCATTGCGACTATCAATCAACTTCTTCAGCCGATCATGCTCGACCCCCTGCCCATAAATATCCAGTGTCACGTCACTGATTTGCTCGTGAGCGATAGCCACCGCCTTCACCAGCCAGTCGAGGTGTTTTTCCGTCGCTAGCCGGGATGCCGTAATCAGTGAATGCCGTTTGCGGGGCTTTTCAGGGTGCCGAAGTTGGTCCAAACTACCGACCGGGATCGTATCCACCCGTAGCTTGTGGCCGTAATACTTCTCTTCTTGCTTCAGCAGTAGCTCTTTTTGTTTATCCGTGGCCACAATAAAGGAGGCCACCTCATCCGGGTGGGTAAACGAGTATTCGTAGAAATTATTCCACAAAACGCGGTGCTTATCCGTATAGTGCTGGTCATAGTGGTCGGCGTGAACAACCACCACCAATTTGGCTGGCCGGTGTTCTTCGAAAATAATCTGGCCGTTACTCAGGTTGGTTCCTTCACCAGTCCGGTCCAAAATCACCACGTCGTCAGCTGTCCAATTCAATTGCCGGACCATTTCCCGGTAAAGGTCGTTTTTGGAGTAGTAAATCTGCTGGTGAGGGAATTCAAAGACTTCTCCCTTATTCTGAGTCAGGTATTCCGTGTAGGCGACCGAGCCGTCCTCGTTATAAAATTCCCGGAAAGTAACATGGTTATTTTGCCGCTCACCACTGTAATATTCGCAGGCATATTTCGTGTAGGAGTAAAAGTCGCGTTTAACCATCATCCCGTCAGTGGTAACGTAGGACACTTGGTCAATTGTCTGCTTTTGGGCATCGTGGAAGCGAACGCCAATCCAGAGGTCTTCGTTGGGAAGACTATACTGGGCTTCTTTTTCCGTGACCTTTTTTTCGTACTTGCCACGTTCTTCCAGGTGAACGTCCTGTTCCCACTTAGCCAGGGGGTAATCGGACGGCGCAATTCTGACGTCGGTAAAGAAGTTATAGAACCAAATAATTTGATCGTCAGTAAAGCCTAAGTTCGCAGTCAGGTCTTCGATGTTATTGGCCAAAATGAGGTCAGAAAAAATAAATTTCGCGGGAAGCTGCTTTTGACGCAGTGCTCGTGCCCGGTAAGCCTGGGCGTATTCCACCCCGCTGCTAGCCCAGCCAATCCCTAAGTTAACGTTATAGACTGTCATTCTGTGTCCTCCAAAACTACTACATGAATTGAACAACCAACTGGTTCTTCTTGTTCAAGTTAATGATACTCAGCATCAAGTTGTCGATTGCCCGCATTTTTACTTTCTTCAAGAGCTTCTGATAAGCATTATACGCCCGTTCGTTATAAACGTAACCTGAATCGCGTCCGGCAAGCGCCCACGAGCCGACATAGGACCGCAGGGTGTTCAGGTAGTCGACCTGGTCAGTCCATGACGTATCAAGCGCCGTCAACAGACACTTCCGGTAAAAGGCGTTTAACTGTTTCTCGTTAATCAGCATTTTCGCCTTTTGACTGATGATCTGCTGGCACAGGCCCTTCAGGTAAGTCCGCACCCGCTCCTTACTAGTCAAGTTATCTGGCAAGTCGACGGCTTCGTAGGTGAAGTGGTGGTTCACCAACCGCTTAATCGTTACCGGATCCCAGGTATCACGTTGAGCCAAGAAGAAGTCGATTCCCTGATCAACCCAGCTATCAACCGTCTGCTGAAGGTTGTCTTGACTAATGACCCGGTTCCGTTCGTCATAAAAGGTCGCCCGTTGAAGGCGCAGCGTCGTTTCGTACTTATTGGTCTGTGTCCGCTGGTTTTCCTCCGCACTGGCTACCCGGTTTTTGAGCATCCAGAGGGAGAAACGAATCCGCGGGCCGTGAAGCTGGCTGATCTCTCGTCCCGCCCGCTTCAAAGCAACCTTGTGACGGTAGTACTTCTGGAAACGGCTGGTCATCGCCTTGGTGACGAAGTCGTCTTCTAGGGACACGTAGAACTGGCTCGTCCCGGGGTCGCCCTGTCGACCGGCACGCCCGGCTAATTGCAGACGGACCCGTTCAGCCAGCATTTCGGTGCCGATCACTGCTAAGCCGCCCTTTTGACGAACTGCTTCGCTAATCTTAATGTCGGTTCCCCGACCCGCCATGTTGGTGGCCACAGTCACCGCCCCTTCTTGACCGGCGTCTTTGACCATCGCCGCTTCTCGGCTGGCATTAAAGGCGTTCAGGACGTTGTGGGGAATCCCCTTATTCAACAGGAGTTCGGAAATAATCTCGGAATTTTCTACCGACCCGGCAACCAGGAGAACTGGCCGGCCGATTTGATGGAGGTGAACCACCTGCTTGAGCGCATCGAGCAGTTTGTCCGACGTCGTCAGGTAGATCTTGGCTGGCAGGTCCTGGCGGATCACCGGTTTGTTTGTCGGGATCGTGACCACTTTCATGTTGTAAGTGTTGATAAACTCGTTTTCGTCCACCTTGGCGGTCCCACTCATACCGGCAATCTTGTTAAACATCCCGAACAGACTAGGGAAGGTTACTGACGCGGCTGTCTGCCGCAGGGGTGTCACGTCAACCCCTTCCTTTTGTTCCGTTGCTTGCTGGATCCCGGAGCTGACCTGAATGCCCTTCATGAGCCGCCCGTTAGTCTCATCCAGCAGGATTACCTTACCATCACGAACCACATAATCATGGTCGCGTTTCATGAAGAAGTGCGCCCGCAGCGCTAAGCAGATGTGCCGGTATAATTCCCGGTACTTCAAATCAAAGAGGTCGTCAATCCGGAAGTAACTTTCGGCTTTCCGCACGCCGTGATAAGTCAGCCAAACAGCCTTGTCGCGACGTTTGACGACATAATCAAGTTTGGGAACCAGCGAGACCACGAAGTCATCGGCGAGCTTGTACATCGTCGACAGCACCCGCGGCGCTGAGGCCACCACGAAAGGTGAGGTCGCGCTATCAAGCAACACCATGTCCACTTCGTCCACCAGGGCATAGTTAAACGGTTTAGGAAAAAACTGCCCTTCCTTATTACCAGCCAGGTTACTGAAGAGGTAGTCAAAGGCAAAACCACTCGAGGTCATGTAGACGATGTCGGCCCCGTACCACTGCCGCTTTTCCTTGGGGGTCACGCTCGCTTTACGTTTATCCGTCGACTTACGAAAGGCGGTGCTGACCGTCAACCCAAGGAATTCGTAAACGGGAGCCAACTGGGTCTCATCACGTTCAGCTAGGTACTCGTTCGGGGTCACTAAAAAGGCTCCCTTGTGCATCAACCCGTTGAGGTAGAGGGGCATCGTTGCCGTCAGGGTCTTCCCTTCCCCGGTCTTCATCTCGGCAATATAACCCTGATTCATCACGATGGCGCCCATCACCTGGACATCATAGGGATAGAGGCCTAATACCCGGTAGTCGGCCTCCCGAACCGTTGCGTAGGCGCGGGGCAAAACTTGCTCTAAGATCTTCCCCGCTTTAATTTGCTCGCGCAGCAGAGCGGTTTGCTGCTGTAGTTCTGAGTCGCTCATCTGCCGCATTTCCGGGGCCAGACGGTTAACTTTTTTCAGGAGTCGTCGAATAGTATGACGTTCGCCAATATCAAGCATTGTTAATCAACCTTCTTTCCCCAGATATTTTGCATCACACTGACAATCTTGGGCCAGTTAGGCTCAACAATGTTGGGTGACTGCCAGCTCAGTGGTTCTGCATTCCAGACGTGGTAGTCAAGCAACCCCTCTTGGCGGATAGTAGCGAGTAAGATCTCACACTGTGGATTAGCTTGCTTAACATCCCAGACTAACTGGTCAAGCTGCGGGTCAGAACTGACCAAGTGAAATTCACCCAGCCGTTGTTGGACCAGCCACTGCATTAACCACTTCCTGGCATCCCGCTCGCTTTGCCAGGCAAAACTAATCACCTGCACTGGCAGGAAGAAGGACCGTTTGACTAGTGACGGGTACGTCCGCCGCGACTGTTTAGCGTCGTTAACCAAGATAATATTGCGGGGCTTAGACGGACCGTCATGGTAAAGCCGGTGGACCCAGACATCATCATGAACTTCTTTCGGTAGGTTAGCTTCGCAGATATCCAGCCGGTCAAAGCTCATCTTGGTCATCCCGGCATTAATAATTTCAATTTGGTAGCTGACTGTTTCTGCCGGGTAGACAAAGTTCTTTTCCCGCGAACGGAATTCTACCCGTTTGATTTCCGTCCCCTGCAGGTCAAAGAAAGTCAAGCGGATCAGGTAAGCACTCGCTGGTTCTGCACTTAGGTGGGCATAAATCCGGTAACGATAACCATTCCGTAAAATCGGCAACTGGGGGACGGTCTTATCTCCCTGGTAGTTGTAGGCCGACTTCCAGGTAATAATTGCCCGCCCTGGCGCCATCAGGGAGTTCGTCCACTTCACTTTCAGTCGCGACGACAGACTAACCCGGCTGCCGGCAAGAAAGGTCCGGTTATTGGACCAGTAAATATGGTTGACCAGTTTCTGCATCAGCAGCTACTCCTTTCTGCCAAAATCATTGGTTAACATTTGGTGAAGACGGTTAGCAAACCAGTAATTAACCGACGGGTCATCGTTGTGGTGGCCGGCAAAACCGCGAGACGCAAATTCGCGAGCCCGCGCCACCGCCGGGCTGTGCCGGAAGTGTTCGATCGCCTGGTTATCATAGTCATCGTCTTTCATGTAGGCCACAAAGAGGCGGGTCTTACTCAGGTCACACTGGTTAAAGTCTTCCCAGAAGCGCTTATCTAGTTGGCTAAGCTGTTCCTCATCCAGTCGGTCAACCAACTGGTTATCAATATCGAAGATAGTTTCAAAACCAAACGGCCGCTCCAGCCGCCCCCGCTGGGCAATCAGCCCTAAGCCGGCCAGCGGCTTCGCCACGTTAATGGCGTAAGCACCCAGCTGGGCGCCCAGCCGGATTGCCGGATAGGTACCCATGGAAATGCCGTTCATAATCAACTGCGACTCATCAAAGCCCAGTTGCTTGAGGTAGTCCCGAATAACTCGCTTAATCTCTTCTTCCATGTGGCTAGTCGTGTAGAACTGCCCCACTTCCAGGCGCATGTCGGTAAAAAGAATTGCCGGCGCCTTGGCGTAGCGAAACATGGGAAAAGCTTCAAAGCCTTCCAGCGACCGGGCCCCGGAAAAGTAAACGTTCAGCGGCGGCTGAAGGTCGCCAGGGTTGCAGAAGTAGGCGATGTCTTCCCGCGTGGCCGGGTCGACAATTCGTTGACCACCAGCGATAAATTCACCGTAGCCTTCTCGTCCCCACCGGGAGTGAAGAATCCCGAGTTTGAGGGTTCCGGCACCCTTGACCTCCAGGCTAATATTGGCGTAACGGTTGTAGTCGACGACCTTAATTGGCAGCTGCAGTTCTTCTGCTGAACTGGCATCGAGGACAAAGGACGCATTGGGGTCGCCGTCACCGCCCGCCGGCTGAATAAAGACGCGCAAGCGAACTGCCAATCCCTCAGCCTGGTAAGCCAGCCACAGTTTAATCAGCTTATGAGGGTCAAGGAATAAACCTGATTTATAGGTGCCCACATTAAGCCACTGGTCGTGGGTATCAGTTTTCAATACGACGTGACCACTATCAAGCATTTCGTAAGCTGTCAGCCGGTCCATCAGCGGCATCAATGCACTCGGCAAAAAGCGGATCCCCGACTGACCAAAAAAGTACCGCCGGGGTAGAAAACCGATGACCGTCTGCGGGTCGTCTTTAATTGGTGCCGCGGCCTGGCACTTGAGAAAGTGACGGGCAGCCGATGTCAGCTGGTCTGCCGTATTGGGTGAGAACAGCACGTGGTAGGGGTCGACCAACCACTGCAGTTTTTGCCAGTCCTCATCAGTCAGCTGGTTGTCGCCAGTCACAATGACCACGTCGTAACTGTGTTTCTTCTTGGGCGGAAAGTCATTAAACTCCCACTCCATCTCTGCCGGCAGTTGGTAGTGGTCGGCCCAGTTATCCGGACCTAGTTGGAGTACCTTCATCCGTTTTCATCCCCTTCCAGGTATTCTTGCCAGCGCTTGAGGAGGTTGGCTTCAGAATACTTATTCAGCAGCTGAACGTTGTAAACCAGCGAAGTATTCCAGTTTTTCAGATGGTCGAGGTAGTAGGACACCCCGTTCGCCAGCTGATCCCAGTTATGACAGAGCAACCCATTATGGTGGTCCTCTAGCTCACTGCTGGCAACGTTTTGGAGAATCGGAATGCCGACACTGACCGCGGCCATCGACATAAATTCATCGGGTTGCCCCCACAGGATCAGCAAGCGTATTTTATCCAGGGCGGTTAGCACATCAGCGTTAGATACTAAGCGTTGCTGCTTAATCTTCAGTAGTGGTGGCAGTTCATCTTCCTCCAGCTGGTTTTCACCAGGATCGATTTCGTCAACTGACAGGATGAACTCGCCATCATGTTTCTTGCGGAAGTGGGCAAAGACCCGGCTAACCATCCCCGCCTGGTCGTTGGAATAAGAGAAGAGGTAAAGGGCAGTAGCGCCCGGGTCCTTCATTAATCGCGGATAAAGCTGATCCAAGACGGCCATCAGTTCTTGGTCAGTCATGTGCTCCGCAAAAACGGCAACCCGTTGCTCCGCCAAGCGTTGACTGTGGCCCAACTTAAACTGTGATTGGAAAAGCGGGAGGGTTGCCAGCTGTCCAGGAGTGACAAACTGTTTGACCCGGCTAGCCGTCTTGTCACTATCGACGATCAACCGTTCACCGGCCAAGTGAGCAATTACCTGGTCGTAAGGTGCCCAGCGACTTGCCGAGTAAATCGGCCGCTGGTGGCAAAACGTTTGTGAAAGATTAATGGTGGCGGCATCATCGACCGTTACCACCAGCTGGTCGTTTTTCTTTATCCGGGGCAAAAAATGTTCAGTAACCACTTCTTCTAAGAGGGCGCCTAAGTGGGCGTACTCCCCGTGGGCAGTCTGTACTAGTTCCTGGTTGACCGTTACCCGGTCGCTGTGCCGGTCATGTTTAAACCGCCAGTTACCGCTGGGATCAAAGTAGGTATCCACCTGCCCCTGACTTTGCCGGGAAACGAAGCCCCGGCTGTCAAAAAGGAGCGTACTACCGGCGTTATCGCCAGCAACGTAGTTCACCTGGAGGATTTTCCCCTGGGTATCCAAGACAATGGTGGCATAGTGTTGGCCACCAGCCACGACAAAAATCCGGAAGTTGGTAAAGTCAAACAAGGCATCAGCGGGCCACTTCAGGTCGCGAATGTCGACGACCTGACTATCAAGTGTTTCAATCCCCTGCAAGTAGTCAAAGGCTGACCAGACCGTATTGGGGAACAAGGCCAGTTGGTTTAACTTTGTCGTTAACTGTGGCTGGTAGTCGGTTAAAACAAGGCCCACTGGCTGCGCATTATCCTGGAGGATCCGTAAGTGGCTGACAGCGTCATCAAATTCAAGTGTTGGTGTGCTGTACGACCAGTCAATCAGTTGTTTATGCCAGGCCGGAACAAAGTAGTTCATTCCTCAAGGCTCCTTTCCTTTCGGGCGAGACGGTAGTACTTCTGCGGGAAGACCAGCGTCAGCAAGGTATCGCGCATCCCCCCGATAATCATGACAATCATCACGATGTTCATTGGAATGACCGTAATGCTACCAAACTTACCGAGGAACTGCTGACCCATCAGGCCAAAGACTAGTTGGATGGTGTTGAGGACGGCCCCCGGGAAGCAGATGACCCACATTAGCCGTGAGAGGTAACGCTGGGTCGGTTTGCCTGGCCGGACGTTGGGGATATAAGTGTTGCTGTTACGGAACGCTTTTGCTTGCTGGCGCGGGCTAAACTGCATGAAGGAAAAGAAATAAAAGAGAATGAAAGTTAAGACCCCGCTGAGGGCGGCATCAAAGCGCGGGTTGGCAAAGATTGACTGGGGCCCGAGAATCGCGCCGAGCATTGTCGGCATCATTAACAGTGCCATCCCCACCATGTAAGTCATCATCGCCCCCATGTTCAACCCGACCGGCTTCAACACCGGTTTGTTCTTGCTTGAGAGGGTGATATCAACGGTATAAAGCGGGTAGTAAGCCTTAGTAAAGGCAATCCAGAAGACCATCAGCCCTAACGACAGGAGGAGTAAACCAGTTAGCCACAACCAAGCATAGGGTAACTTCATAATTTGCGTTACGGCACGCCGCACCATTCCGATGGATCCGGAGATGATATTAAAGAGGATCAGGGTAACCGTCCCGCCAATTCCGAATTTCATGTTCATGATTCCTAGCCAGGTCACAAACATCGCGCCGGCCGTCAAGATAATGGTTACCGCTACTGCCTGGTAAATGTTTGCCGTCAGGTGGAAGCCAATCGTGATGAACGCTGACTGCAACGCTGCAAAGAAGAGGGTCATCCACTGCTGGGCCATCGCCATTTGGTTAACCGATAAGGTATCAAAGCCGAACAGACGAGTCATCATTAGCAATTGAAGTAGGATCATCGCAATCATCATGGGCCCCAACCCGACCATAAAAAGTGATAGTTGCTGGAAGTTGGCACCGCTCATGAAGGCCATCATCGAGTGTGAAGTGGTGTGCATCAGTTGCGAGAATTGGCTGGTGATCCGGGCAAACGGCAGGGGGATAAATGATCCCCAAACGTAGATAAATAGAATAAAAAGTGTAAAGCCTGCCTTACGGTAGAGGTTTCTTAAGTGTGAGGTCTTTGCCATGTGCGTCTCCTCTAGAACTGAAAGGAGTGGTCACCCCCACTCCCTCTTGTCAATTGATAATTCAGTTTGTCGTTTTAGTGTTACTAAAAGTATAACATTAACTGCCATTGGTAAATTAATAATTCTTTGGTAAGGTGTCGAGTCCGATCACTGACAGTAGTATAATAAAGAAAGTATTTCGCAGATAAAGGAGCAACAGTGATGACACCAGAAATTTTTGCCTTGTCAGGTGATTATGGTTATATTAACCAGATCGAAACAACAGCAAAGTCAATCCTCTACCACCACCCCGGGGCGAAGATTTACGTGATTAATAAGGACATCCCCCAGGAATGGTTCAGCAACATTAACCGCCGTGTTCAAGAAATTGATAGCCGGGTAATCAACACTAAGATCGATGACAACCTGCTGAAAGACGAGCACGTTTCCCAGCCACAGATCAACGAAATGTCTTACGGGCGGATCATGATCCCCGACCTGATTGACGAAGAGCGGGTGCTTTACCTAGATAGCGATATCGTGGTCGACAAAAACCTCAGTGAGTTGTTTACGCTGGACATGGGTGACCACGCGCTGGCGGCCATCCCTGACTTGCTGTACACCGACAAGTTTAATTCCGGTGTCCTGCTATTCAATATGCCGGTCATGAAGCAGGATCCACAGATTGTCGAAAAAATGCTGAAAGCTGGTAACAATACAGAACTCCAGGAAGGTGACCAGTCGGTCCTCAATAGTTTCTTCAAGGATACTGATCTCCACCTGCCATTGAAATACAACTGGGCCATCGGTTACGACTTCCTTTGTACCTACTACCCGGCTTTTAACCACGATTACTGGAACAAGACTGACATCGATGCCAGCATTGTCCACTTTACCAGCCCATCCAAGCCGTGGCAGCAATTCTCCACTAGCCGTGACCGCGGTAAGTGGTGGCAGTACCACGACCTCTCATGGCGCGAAGTTTGTCAGCAAGCTGACCTCCCACCGGTCTTTGATTACCAGGAAGCAGGCCAATCCCTGACGATGACCAATAGTGAAAACATCAAGGACCTAGAAAAACTCGTCCGCGCCCTTCCCAAGTGGACCTTCAATATTGCGGCCTACACCAATATGGGTGGACAGCTGATTAAATTAATCAAATACCCGAACGTCCACCTTTACCAGTCGCTGGCTAAGCCCAACCTGCAGCAGTTGATGGCTGAGGCGACTTGTTATCTCGATATTAACTACGGTAGCAAGGACGATAAAATCATCAAGGAATTTCAGCAGTCTGGGCGACCAATGCTCTCCTTTGACGAGGTAAACTCCAGTATGAAGGATGCGGTCAACTACCAGAGTTTTGCCAATGACGACGTGGCGGGGATGGTCACCGCTATTAAGCAGCTCGCGGAGGACGACGCTCATGGACAAAATTAGCGTGATCGTTCCGGTTTATAACGTCGCACCCTACCTCAAGCAGTGTCTGGATAGTATCGTAAGCCAAACTTACCGCAACCTGGAAATCATCCTGGTCAACGACGGCTCGACAGACAATTCGCTCAAAATCTGCCAGCAATACCAAGAACAAGATAAGCGAATACGGGTGATTAGCCAGAAGAATGCGGGCCTTTCAGCAGCAAGAAACACGGGACTTAATGTAGCCAACGGTCAATATGTTACTTTTGTCGATTCGGATGACTGGTTTGCGACAAATAATGCGATTGCAACTTTGCACCGCCTAATTGACCAATATCACGTCAAAATTGCAATTGGTAATTTTGACGAATTTGATGAATCAGTCAATAGTTATCGGCTATTTGGTCATGACGATGTTATTAACGTTTATCCTACTCAAAAGTGGTTTGCTTTCGAATACACCGGTGATAAAAACCTTAGTCAATGTTTTTCCACTGCGTGGGGAAAGTTATTTGACCAACGATTCTTTAAACACGTCCGTTTCCCCGTGGGAAAAATTGATGAAGATGATCTCACCATCTGGAAACTTTATTTACAAACTTCATCAGTGGCCTTTATTAATCAGGCGATGTATATCTATCGTAATAATCGCAGTGATAGTATTACTGGCATCGCCAATCCCGCGCAACTCTTTTCCTTATCTGCTAACGAACAACGAATAGCAATGGAAACAATTTTGAATATGGATCCCCAAGTCGACCAAGGCGGCTACCTATGGCGACTAAATACACATTATCAAAATGCCTTAGCAGCCGTTGAACTAGCTAATTACAAGCATTCATTACTTTCAGTACAAATTGTCAATAAATATCATCAGGAACAGTAGGAGGTTGATTATGGACAAAATTAGCGTGATTGTCCCCATTTATAATGTTGCGTCATACCTCAAGCAGTGCCTTGATAGTATTGTGAGCCAAACCTATCGCAACCTAGAAATTGTCCTAGTAAATGACGGCTCCACAGATAATTCACTTCAAATCTGCCAGCAGTATCAAGAACAAGATAAGCGGATCCGGGTAATCAGCCAGAAGAATGCTGGTGTCTCGGCAGCACGCAATACCGGAATTGAAGTCTCAACTGGTCAATACCTTACCTTCGTGGATCCGGATGATTGTTACTCAACAGATAATGCATTGGATATCTTGTCTAGCTTGGTCAACAAAAACCATGTCAAAATTGCGGTGGGTAATTTTGACGAGTTTGATGAATCTACCGACTGTATAGTCATGACAACCAAACCACTGTTTACCCTATTCAAAAGTGGTTTACCTTTGAATATGCCAATGATAAAAACCTCAGTCAGTGCTTTTCAACACCATGGGGAGCACTTTTCGATCATGATCTCTTTGACCAACTCCGTTTCCCAGTTGGCAAAATTGATGAGGATGATCTCACCATCTGGAAGTTATACCTGCAAGTTTCATCAGTGGCATTTATCGACCAGGCAATCTATATTTACCGCAACAACCGCGCTGAAAGTATTACCGGAGTTGCCAACCCAGCTCAGCTCTTTTCTTTACCAGCAATTGAGCAGCGGCTGACAATGGAAAAATTGCTGGAATTTAATGAAATTTTGCCGCTAGAAACGAACGCTTATATGTGGCGGCTACAAATGCACCGCAATAATGCACTGAAAGTGGCAGAACTAACGAATTTCAAGCAGGCCCAGCAAAATATCAACATCATAAATAAGCGCAATAAAGTTAACTATTAGCAAGGAGTTACCTCATGAACAAAATTTCCGTAATCATTCCGGTTTATAACGCCGGCAAGTACCTTCAACAGTCAATCGATAGTGTCCTCTCTCAAACCCACTATGACCTAGAGCTAATCCTAGTTGACGATGGGTCAACTGATGAGAGCGTCGCCGTCTGTGAAATGGCCCGGCAAAAAGACCGTCGAGTAAAGGTGCTGACACTTCCTCATTCTGGCGAAGCCCAAGCACTTAATACCGGTCTAGCTGCTGCCAGTGGAGACTTGTTGTTCTTTATGAGTGCGCTCGACTGGCTAGGTGCTAATGACAACCTAGAGCGTTTGCTAGGCTACCTGCAAGATGAATCTGCCGATGTTGCTCTTGCTAACTTTTTCGAGTTTAATAACCAAAATGGTCAAACCTTAATTCATACTCTCGATGGTAGCCAACATGTTTATACCCCGCAAAAGTGGTTTGAATTAGAATATCAAACTGCTGAGTTTATGAATCAGTGTTTCACCAATCTGAATGGCAAATTATTCAAACGGAACCTTCTTCAAATGGCCGACTTTACTAATGAAGTCAATAATGTTCATGATGCCAATACCTGGAAATTTTACTTACTCGCTGATAAGATCGTCTACATTAACGACTCAATGTATGTCGTCCGGCAAAACGTTACTGACTCGCAATCATACCAGTTTGACCCGTCCCGGCAAAATGCTCTAGCCTCAATTGAAGAGCGGATTGCTATCCTGACCATCATCAACTTTGACGTGAATGCAGAATTAGCTGAATATCTGCGGCGGCTGGAGTATCACCGTGAACATGACCTCGCGGACGGTGATTATTATGGTTACCTCAACGCTGTTAATAAACTAGAAATTATTGATAAAAACACACTCCAAGAGTAAGAATTAAAATTTAAGTGTGATAGTCTGGAAACAGAAAGCAATAGAGCTCTCTTTTACACAGTTCTATTCATACTTTTACCGCCATATCCATTATGCTCATAGAGAATAATAGTGTCCCTTAGCATTCGGCTTTCGCAGAATGTTGAGGGACATTTTTACTGTTTATTAACCTTCTCTAAGTGAATACATCACAGTTGCCACGTCTATATTTTTAGTAATTTTAGCTTTAATTGTGCCTTTCTTGCTTCCCCCAGATTACCTTTTTGCAATGACATTTGATAACTGTTTTCCAACCGTTGTTGATAGAGTGAAATCATGTAAGACACATCCCAGCCAATCGCTCCAAAAGTAGCTATTTGCTCCTCAAGACAGGTCACACCATAGCGAAAAGCACTCAACTTCACGTGACTGAGAGATTGAGAATTCATTACGTAACAATATGCCTGCTGATTTTGAAAGGAAATAACATCTGCACGGGTATACGCCCGCCAAATGGTAAATTGATCGTCACCCGCTTCAATCTGTTCAGGAAAAAATAGGTTATGAAAAACACGCCGACTAAATAATTTGGCCCACGGGGCAGTATAAATCATGCCATCGCGGTTGAAAAACTCGCGAACCCATTCTTCTGGACGATACAAGCGGTTGAAACTGGTATCATGCCCATCAGGATTCATCGGCACAAAGAAGCGGTTTTCTTCATTCATCATGTAGTATGAGCAAACCGCAATGTCACTGTGCTGGCCCTTAACCTGTTGAACCAAAACTTGTAGGTAATCATTACTCAGAAAATCATCGCTATCGATGAAGGCAAAGTAATCACCGCGTGCCAGTTTCAAAGCATAGTTTCGTGCCGATGCAGCCCCACCATTGGGTTTACGATAATAATGAAAACGGGGATCCCTTTTCTGATACTCCAAGCAGATTAAGCCAGAATTATCAGGAGACCCATCATCAACCATGAGTACTTCAAAATTAGTGAACGTCTGTTTAACGATGCTATCCAAACAATTCCTTAAAAACTTTTCGACCTTATAAATGGGGATAATAAGTGAAATCGAAGGGTGGGAAGACTTTAACAAGGCTATTCTCCTTTGACCAAACCACTAATAATTCAACTCTTGAATAAATTTCACCATACCTGCTAAGTCACCGTTAGCAAAGACATGATAGTCCGGATTATCTTTCATATTAGGTGTTGCTACATCTTCAAAGGTAGCAAGCGGTAATTTCCTATCAGCAAACCTTTGAAGCAAGCTATCATCCTTTGAGCCATAATTAATGTCTAAGTAGGCATCTGTTCCATTCAGCATTCGCTGCAAAGTATGCTGAGTCATTGACGGATAAAGACGGATATTCGGATATTTCAGCATTTGAATCAGCTTGGATCCCATTAACGTGTAAGCAGCAACATTAAACTCATACTGTGGTAGAGCTTGCGCCAATTCAGCCAAACATTTGACATTTTCATCATTAGTAAAGGTAAACAACGTTCCTTGCTTATTAGGAATTTCCGTATTTGGTAGCGAAGAATGGTTAATAATTTCACTGTATTCCAGATTTCGATAAGACCACCAAATTTTTCGTTCACGCAATGCTGTAGTTGTTTTCCACGGCTTATCACCAGTTGTGTAATGAATAATTGAATATGGTTGAGAAGCTTTCAGTTCCTGTTCATAAGCGTCTAATTGGTCATGATGCCAGAACGTTACTAGGTCACCACCAACCTGTACATTGTAGGTCCCCGGAAGACGAAGATAATTATCTTTAAACTGCTCATTAAGTAGTGTTTGATCGTTATCTGACGGCGCATTCTTTCCCCTCTCCAGCAAATCATTGACGAAATTAGTTGAGCGGAGCTGGGAGTTGTCCATCAATAAAACACCCGCGTTAAAGAAATCACCAAAATAATCCTTAGCTGCTGCCACCGGGTGTCCCTGCATATCAATATTGAAGAGGTCATCAAGGTTGCGGTCAACAATCACATCAGCATCGAGATACAAAACCCGGTCTTCAGGAATTAACTGCGGAATCAAGATGCGGGCATAAGTCATCTTACTTAAGTAATCGACGGTAACCTTGACCCCATTAATAAGTGCTGGGTCGAACTTGGCATCGATAACTTGAACATTAATCGGAGCTAACCGCTGATTGAGGTTAATAAACCATTCTTGAGGCAGGTCTTCGTTAATAACATAAACTTTCACGTCGCGATTATGATATGCCAGCGACTTAATTAATGTCTCAACTGAGGTGAGATAATTCTGATCGGTCGAAATTGCGACTACTTTTTCCATTGTGTGCTCCTTAGTGTTGATAGTGTTTCAATAATCTTTGTAGGTAGGATGAACCATGGGCCTGGCATAATTGCTGATACTCATGTGTAATAACTTTAGTGGATATTGACAATACCTGCATTAAAGCAAGCTGTTGTTCTCTAGTTCTCATATGCGGATGATGGGTATGGACCACCCGGTGAATTGCCTGTGGATTATGATCAGAATAAACATAATCGCGGTAATTTTTAAAAGCAATTCGATTGGCCTTTAAATATAGCTGCCAGGAAATGGCCTCATCTTCATTAATCGGCCATCCAATGGGACATCGCACATTGTCAAAAAGATTTTTTTGGAACAATTTACCCCAGAGAACTCCTGGGAAGATTGCAAGTTTTGCTTGATATTTAGAACAAAATTCGATCCACTGTTCTGGACTATACACGCCGTCAAAAGATGGATCGCCTAACGGAATGTTCAGACTAATCAAATACTTCTTAGTTGTTATATTGAAGATGTTAAAGAAGCCAGCAGCAATCTCTGCCTGCCCAGTTAAAACCATGTCAATAAGGTGCCGACAGTAGTCTTTACCAACAAAGTCATCGTCATCAACAAAGCAAAGATAGTCGCCCGTGGCAGCGTCCAGTCCGCGGTTACGGGCAGCACCAACTCCCTGGTTAGTCTGGTGAAGCAGCCTAATTCGCTGGTCTTTTTGCCGGTACTTTTCACAGATTGCCAGCGACCCGTCCGTCGAACCATCATCAACGAGGATAATCTCCAAGTTGTGGTAACTCTGACTAATAATACTCTGCAAGCAACGAGCGAGGTACTGTTGATTGTTATAAACCGTCACGATTACTGATATCTTGTATTTTTCATCAACCATTTCTTCACTCGTCCTCGTTGTAATTATTTAGAAAACTAACGTAGTCGAACTGCTCAAACAATCTACTTCCCCGAACAGACGCTAGATGGTCCCACCACTGGCCGAGGTGGCCATTAATGACACAATGGTCAATTTGATAAGCAGACTTAATCTCTGGGTGGGCCGCTCCAGTGAATAAGACCTTGTTCTGGAAAGGCAATTGGTCAAAGGCGCGGAGCTGAGCGGTGCTGTAGGGTTGACCATATGCATCCCCACCAATCACATAAAGTTGCTGGTAGTTAACCCGTTGTTTACGCCGTTCCCACTTAGCTTTTGCTGCTTCAAACGTACTGTCGTGGTTAAAGTAGATTCGAATCTGCCGTTGCGCATCGCCTAACAAACCCACCGGAAAGTTTTGGGGCGCCAGTTGATCTTCAACGAGCGGGCAATCACTAAGGTAATAATGCAGATTTTGCACAAAGTGGAGAAAGTCTCCCGGGTAAAAATAGAGGTTAATTGTGGGTGTCAGAAATTTGAGCCCCAGCTGATGGTAAATGAAGCCAGCCACGCAGTTTTGACAAATAATCGAAAAGTCGTTATTGATTAACCGCTGCCGCCGAATCACTAACGGTTGTTCGTAAAACGGAATTTCCTCGCACATTGCTTCATCGCCCATCTCATGATCGTAATATTATCATTAATTATATCATTTTTAATCATTCTAGATATTGACCTTTTGATTATCGTCCACGAAGATCAAAAACCGGCGCCAGTCAAAGGAGGCGCCGGTTTCGTGGTCATTCATCAATTATTTGCCGGACTCGTCGTTGCAAGTCGGGTAGCAGCTGTTCTTCAAACCAGGGATGGTGTTTGACCCACGCCTGGTTACGCGGTGAGGGGTGGATAATTGGCAAATAATCTGGCAAGTATCGCTGGTAGTGTTCGACGATCTCCGTTTGCTTAATCTTTTTTGGTAAGTCCAGGTAGGCGTGGGCTGCATAAGCACCGACGAGAATTGTTAACTGAATGTTTGGCATCAGCTTTAATAGCTGTGGGTGCCACTTGGCCGCAAACCCTTTGCGGGGTGGCAGGTCACCACTGCGACCCTTGCCCGGGTAATAAAAGTCCATCGGCATAATGGCGATCTTCCCCGAGTGGTAGAACTCATCCCAGCTCACCCCGAGCCACTCGCGCAGCCGAACACCACTCCGGTCGTTCCAAAACATCCGCTGGTCCTGGGCCCGCTTTCCCGGGGCCTGAGCAATCAGGTTAATCCGGGCGTTAGGTCCCGCATAATATAGCGGTGGAATCCCCGCCGCAGTAAAATGCTTGTTTTCTGGGTCAGCCATCAGTGCTTGCTTGATCTGCTGAAATTGATCTGTCACTTTTTCCTCCTCCGTTTTCACTACCGAGTATACAACGAATCAAAAAACCGCTGACGTTTTTTCGCGTCAGCGGCTTTCGTTTCTGGAGCTGAAAATTCAATTAAGCAGCAAACAAACTGTTGACTGAATCAACAACTTGTTGGCCAGTCATATTGTCTTGGACAATGTGGTTCTTGATCCGCAAATCGTATTCAGCATCTGCTGGTTGATCGCTGATCTTGGTCAGGTCAATAGCCTTATCGTCAGAATCAGTCACGTCAAAATCATACTTCTCCATGTTCTTGATCGTGTCATTTTCTACTGTCATAATATTGACCCCCTTTTCACCTTCAGTTGTAGTCCTTTTTTCTCAAATGTTAAGTGTTTTGTCTTATTTAATGAAACTTTCTTTCAACCACGCGGTTTCGGCGGCAATTGCTGGTTTTGCTGGTAGTCTTTGACGGCATGCGCCACACACCGTTTCATTTCAGTGATGTCGAGGACGCTTTCGGCAAATTCCTTGCGTACTAATTCGTCTGGTAAATATTCGTCATACTTGTCAAAGAACGGCACTTCGTTGGGGTAAACCAGGTCAAGCGGCGGAAAATCCTTCGCCGCTTCTTCAGCAAGTACCTGAAAGAATTCGTCTGCATCCGCATCCATCGCAAATTCCATAAAGTACGGCCGCGACGAATTAAAGCCCCGCAGGTTTAGCCGGTCTGCACACTTAATCCGCAACAAACGTTCCAACGCTAAAAAGGCGTAAGAACCCGTCCACGGGAAAAACGCCCACATCTTACCGCCAAGGTTAATCAATTGCTGGCCAGGCAAGCCTGCCCGTTCACCAAGATCACGGGTTTCGGTCAACCGGGCCTTCGCGTTGGGCATCAGGTAAGGATACATTTGTTTTTCAGCAAGCACCTTCCGCATCCGCCAAAGAATTTTCGGTTGAATATCACCAGCCACTTCCCCAAAGTAGGCCGGGATTTGGCCCTTCACCCCATGGACGTAGACCTGGTGACGCTTACGGTCAATATCTTCGACAACCCACACTTTCCCGGCAATCGCTACCTTATCGCCAACCGGGGGTGGTGCAACGATTGTCCCGAGTTCCTCCGACCCAGCGTGGACGCTGAATTCAATATTTTCCTTAAAGACGGCGTAGAACTTGAAGTTATTGACCACCCGTTCACCAGCCAGGCCAACGATCAGCCCACCGTGTGGTGTCTGCTCGAGGTGGTCGCTAGCGATGAGGTGTTTCAAGAGGGTCTTGTAGTCCGCCTGGGACACGTTACGGAAGTAAGACAATGACAACACCCGGGAAGCCAGCTCAGCCGGAGTCATCTCGCCACCAGCACGGAGGGTGCTCATCGTCTGGTGGTAGAGCAGGCTGTATGGCAGCCGGTTCGGTGCCGGTGGTTCAACCCATCGTTCTTCAATGTAAAGCTGAACAAGCGCAATTCCCTGCAACAGCGACCACGGGATGAGGTCCGGCAACATGGCTCGCGATTCAGGGTGTTCCTCCCTCATTACAAAGTGCATCTCTGGGGGGGTGCCTCGCCGACCGGTTCTGCCCATCCGTTGAAGGAAACCAGACACGGTAAACGGTGCTTCCAGTTGAAAGGCGCTCTCCAATTTGCCAATGTCGATCCCTAATTCCAGGGTGGCCGTCGCGCAGGTGGTCATATAAGAATCCTCATCCTTCATCGCGTCTTCGGCTGTTTGGCGGTAATCCGGCGAGAGGTTGCCGTGGTGAATGAGGAAGCGGTCGGGTTCGTGGTTATACTCGGCGTATTCCCGTAACTGCTGACAAACCGCTTCGCATTCTTCCCGACTATTGGTAAAGACCAGGCACTTTTTCCCCCGGGTATGCTCAAAAATATACCCAATCCCCGGGTCAGCCAAGGCTGGTGCCTCATCCGTCTTCGGGCCAATCAGTGATTCATCCGTTTGCGGCACGTCCTGGCGTGTTTGCTTGGCCGCATCCCGGCGGAGCTGCAAGTCAGTCTGCTTCGACTGGCGGCCCTGCCCGTTCACTCCGCCCTGAGCGGCATCGGCAATGGCTGCTTGCTGATCCTTAGTCCGATCAGCTGCCTGCGGTCCCTGCTTATAAAACTGCTCCATCGACAACCGCCAAACCTGTCGGCTACCCTTGACTTTAGGCGCGGCTGTCTGGTAGGGACTACCCGCCCCGAGAAACTGGCTGGCCGTCTGCAGGTTACCAATCGTCGCTGATAAACCGATTCGTCGTGGCTGGACACTTGCCAGCCGGCTCAATCGTTCAATCAAGCAGAAGGTTTGCCCGCCGCGATCGCTGCGGAGAAAGGAGTGGAGTTCGTCAATCACGATGAAGCGCAGGTCGCCAAATAGCCGCGGAATATCCATGTGCTTGTTGATCATAAACGATTCCAGCGACTCCGGCGTAATCTGCAGGATCCCCGACGGTTTCTTGATCATCCGCCGTTTCTGAGTTGCCGACACATCCCCGTGCCAGCGCCAGACGTCGATCCCAGTGTTCTCACACAGCTCCGTTAGCCGGTCGTACTGGTCGTTGATCAACGCCTTCAGCGGTGCAATGTAAAGACAACCGATACTGGAACTCGGCTCTTCGTCGAGGGCCGTTAAAATCGGGAAAAAGGCCGCTTCGGTCTTCCCGGAAGCCGTTGAGGCCGACAGCAAGACATTATGGTTAGTGTCAAAAATTTCGTGGGCCGCTGCGACCTGGATCGGGCGCAGTGTCTCCCACCCCTGACGGTAAATATAATCCTGGATAAACGGGGCGTACCGTGAAAAAACGTCCATCTGCTCCTCCTTTCACCAACTGGTCCTAGTCAAGGGTGAACTCGGTATAGTCGCCACCAGCACCCTGCTGGTCCGTCTGTGGTTCCTTGTGGGCATAAGAGAAACGGTCCGAGTTCAGCAAGTCATCAATTTTAGTTGACGGGTTCTGCCACAGGATATCGAGTAGTTCAATAAAGTCGCGGATGACTTCCCGCGGCGTAATGTTGGTTGATGACCCGATCCGGGCATACTCAATCTTGATAAAACGTGCCAACTGCTCATCGGTAATCGTCTGCTGGTAACCATACAGTCCGGCGTGCATGGCCGCCAGTTTTTCGGTTAAGACCAGCATTTCATCAGCAGTCAGTGGTGCCAGCTTAATCACTGGGGCGTACATATCACGAGCATCACTGACGTCAGCAAACTTCCCCTGAGTCAGTCGCGAACGGAGCGCCTCATAGCTGTAGACTCCCCGGCGTTTGTCCTCAATTGCCTGCGGCGTCCCACCCATTAGAATTCCCAAGTACTTGGCCTTGCCCTGGAGGGTATCGTTGTACATTGTCAGAATCTTTTCGTAGTTGTACTGGCGACTAATACTGTTAGGAATTTTAAAGATATTGACGAGTTCGTCGATCATGATAACCAACCCCGCGTAGCCTGCCTGACGGAAGAAGACAGCGAAGAGCTTTAAGTACTCGTACCAGTCACTATCACTAATAATGATGTTCACGCCAAGTTCATTCTTTGCGTCGGTCTTCCGGTCGTATTCGCCACGGAACCACTTAATGACCTTGGCCTTGGTCTCATCATCGTCGTCAAGGTAGGCATGGTAGTACATCTTCAACAGGCGGGCAAAGTCAAAACCGTGCACTAATTCATTGAGTGACGCAATGACAGCATAGATTTGCTGGTCAACCGCCTGACCAAAGGCTGCGGAATCGGCCGGGTCGACCTTCCCGCTGGCGGCCACTTTACTCTGGACCGAGTTTATCCACCGGTCGAGGATTAACGGTAAGGCCCCGCCTTCCGGTCGCGTCTTAGTAGCCATATTTTGGACCAGTTCCCGGTAAGTCGCCAAGCCCTGGCCCTTAGTCCCCTGCAGGCGCCGCTCTGGCGAGAGGTCGCCGTCAACGACTACAAAACCCTTATCCATGATGTAATTACGCATGGTTTGCAGGAGGAAACTCTTCCCGGAACCGTACTTACCAACGATAAAGTGGAAGGAGGCCCCACCGTCAGCGACCACACTAAAGTCGTGCAGGAGGGCCTCAATTTCGGCTTTCCGCCCCACTGTAATGTAAGGCAGGCCAATTCGCGGGACCACCCCACCTTTCAGTGAGTGCAAAATTGTCTGGGCAATCCGCTTTGGTACCCGTCGTTCTTGTTTTGCTGGCATGTTACTCCTCCTTTTTCTTCAATAAGTCCTGAACAGCGGTCAGATAATCCGCGACAATTTGTGGCTGGTCATGGTCATCAAACTCAATCACCGTGTCGCCAATTTCGTCTAATAACTTCTCATTAATTTCATCGGCCACTAAGGACGCCATTAAGAAGTGCTTTTTTAAGCGCTCCGCGTACGGCTGGTGGTTAACCAGCGCTTTCAGGAAAAACCACTCGTCAGCCGTTAACTCTGGCAAGCCATCACCACTTGGTTGTTCAGGCAATGGTTCATCTTCCTTTGTCGCACTTGCCGGTGCTGACAAAGTCTTTTCTGGCACTGGTTGTTCATCCACTTCTTCGTCGGTCAACAGTTGTTCCTGCGTGACCGCCGCGTCATCCCGAATCTTTGCCAGGTGGTCGAGGTGAATTGGCACCTGGTCTAACTTGGCCTGTTGCTGCTGTTGCTGGTAATCACGCAGCCCCTCTTTAATTGCCGCCTTGATCTCGGCGTCCACCTTTCGCTCCTTCAGTGGTCGGCCCACTTGAAAGGCAATACGCGTCGCCCGGTCAAGTTCGCGAAACAACTTCTTTAACCCTGATTTATTAGGCAGCCACGGCGACAAGTCGTTGGAACGATAGAGGCGGCCGGTAATCCGGTAAGCCCGCAACGAATCCAACTGGTAGACACGGTCTTTCTGCAGCCGGTCGTCAAAAATCAACCCTTCAAACAAGACCCCACCAGTACTAGTTGGTAAGACAGTTAGATACTGCTCCACAAAGTCGTAATGTTCTTCCTTTTTAGCTAAAATTCGTTGCCAAACCAGCTTGAAAAGCTCCTCAAAGCGATGCGCGTCATCCTTGTACAGGCGGGCAGTCTGGTAGGCAGTTGTTGCTCCGGCAAATACTCCAAATAGTTCCGCAGCCGAGTACTGGCTGGGATTTAAAACAATGTGCAGTTTTTTATCCTGGGTCAGCTCATCCGGAAAAACTTTTGCCGCTCGCTGGTGGTCCAGACCATAGTAACGAACCATGTCGCGCGGAATTTCTTCCGGCCGTCTCCCAGGAAGAAAGTGGGCCTGATAATGCCGTTGGAATTTGCGCAATAAATCAAAGGCCTGCGCCGGTGACTCGCAGCCGATCAGGTTGACCAGCTCGCTCATGTAAAGCGTCAAATAGCCACCCATGCCGTGCTGAAAACGAGGGTACTTTCCCTGGCGCCACTGGGTTCGTAAGGTGAAGTAAGTCCGCAACTGCCCGTTGGTGAGGCCGTGATAGTCGGGATTGCCCCGGTAAAGTTCCGCAAAGTCTTTATAGTCGTCGGTATAGTCCGACACCATTTGCCCCTGCCGGTAAAAGTTAACCTCCTGCCGGTGAGCTAACGGTACCTGGTAGTTGTAGGATTCCTTCATTTTCCGCAGCTGCAGTGGTAAAACAACAGCTGTTTTTTCCGCCATGTTCGCCGGCCGTCCAGTAATGAATTCCGGTTGGTAATCATCAGTTTGGTCGTCCTGGTCGGTTAAGTTAACGTACTTAATTGGCGCTGTCATACGCTCCTGGGAACGCCAGGCTGAATCAATCAAGTCCTTAATCGTCCGGTCGTTCTTGTCATTCATTAGGACGCCAACCCAACCAGGTTCGTCAGTTAGCGACGGCTTAAAAAAGACGGGAATTTTCATCAGCATCATACTCAGCGAACCACATTTAATCGCGAGCTCGCCATCCGCCTCCGCCATCGCATGGGGGTCATCCTGTTTGTTAGTATAAAACATCAACCAGGGCGTAAAGTCGTTCCGCACTAGCGCGGCCGTCACATCGATCCCGTTTTTGGTCACCGAACTGAGACGTTGGCAATACTTATTAAGTAAGAAACTAGCCAAGCTTGTTTTATTCATCCAGTAGCCCCCTTTCCCCGAATTCACTCATCGTACACGTGTTCGATTTTACCAATTTACGTTAGTTAACGCAATTGGCCCCTTTGTTACAGCAAATAAAAGGCCACGCTGTCTAACATGGCCTTCACTACTATTGTTTATTTACTTTCTATTCGTTGCAAGTAGGCCGTCTGGTCATTTAGTTTCTTGACATAGCCGTTGACTTCATCTTTTTGACCTGCGTTAACATAATAATCGTTTTCTAGTTGGTTGAGAGAAACTGTTTTTGTTTCATAGTGGCCATTCGCTACGCCGCCATCTGTATTAGGCACCCACATTTTATAGGTGACAGTATCCCCATCAACCCGGTAATACAGAAAACTAGTGGGGTCACCATTTGCTGTTAAATAATTATAGCCTGCCACACGGCCACCCATTTTGTTCTCACTCGCCGGGCAGTAACAAAAGGTCTCCGTCCCGATATAATCTTTGAACCAATCTGGTGAAACCAGCAACGCCAACATCACCCCGGCCGTTTTATCATCGACTTTAGTATTGTTAATGGAAGTTGATTCACTGATCTTGGCTGAACCGGAAGAAACCGCGTTCCCTTGTTTCTGCGATGAATTGCTGCGAGTAGTCTGCTTCGTCGTTGTCTCGTGTGATGACGACGACCGCTCTTTATTGTCATGACTTTGACAGCCCACTAATAAGATACAACACAGCAATAATAAGACGGCGCTAACCGTTTTCTTCTTCATTTCCTTCACCTCATCACATTAATAATAGCATATGTGTTGATCGGAAAAGAAGGTACAAAAAAACGTCATGACCATCAAGATCATGACGTTTATTATCGCGTGGCGACGCCCTATCCTCGCAGGGAGCGATCCCCCAACTACTTTTGGCGCGCTGAAGCTTAACTACTGTGTTC
>NZ_CAKPXS010000021.1 GCF_934202235.1 uncultured Limosilactobacillus sp.
GTTTGGACGGGTCAATGTATGATGATGCCATTACGGGTTATTCCTCCTTCTTTTAGAATTGCAGTCCGTTTTCACGAGCGGCAGTTGCCAATGCAGCAACCCGACCGTGGTACAGGTAACCACCACGGTCAAAGACCACGTTCTTGATGTCCTTAGCAGCACCGCGCTTGGCAATCAATTCACCAACGCTAGCTGCCTGATCAGTCTTGGTCTTGCCACTAACTTCACTGTCGAGAGTTGAGGCACTTGCGAGCGTCACACCCTTTACGTCATCAATTAATTGAGCGTAAATGTTATTGTTTGAACGGTAAACACTTAAGCGCGGGCGCTCCGCAGTACCAGAGATCTTACCACGAACGCGCATGTGACGGCGTTGGCGGAGTTTGTTCTTGTCTGGTTTAATAATCACAACAGTCACCTCTTGTTTCGATTTTATTATTTAATGTGATTTTATAAATGAGAACTGGTAGTCCGAACAGATTACTTACCAGTCTTACCTTCCTTACGGATAATGTGTTCGTTCTCGTAACGAATACCCTTACCCTTGTATGGTTCAGGCTTACGAACGGCACGGACGTCAGCAGCAAAGTCACCAACGTGTTGCTTACTCATCCCACTGATGACGATCGTAGTGTTCTTTTCAACCTTAACTTCAAGGTCTTCCGGAATAGCCATTTCAACCGGGTTGGAATAACCAACAGTCAGGACAAGGGTCTTGCCCTTAACTTGTGAACGGTAACCAACACCGACCAGCTTCAGGGTCTTAGAGAAGCCCTTAACAACACCTTCAACCATGTTGTTAACGTTAGCACGGGTAGTCCCGTGAACCATCTTCAGCTTCTTGTCATCGCTTGCTTCACGGTCGAACTTAACTTCACCGTCAGCAACAGTCATTGAAATGAGCGGTGAAATTTCGCGACTTAATGAACCCTTAGGGCCCTTAACAGTCACAACGTTACCCTTCTGGGAAACTTCAACGCCTTCTGGCAGCTGGATTGCTTTGTAACCAATACGACTCATCGTTGCACCTCCTATCTTCGTTTATTTATTACCAAACGTAGGCGAGAACTTCGCCACCAATGTGCTTTTCACGGGCAACCTTGTCAGATACAACCCCTTCAGAAGTCGAAATGACAGCGATACCCAAACCATTAAGCACCTTTGGTACATCGTCAGCCTTAACATATGAACGAAGTCCTGGCTTGGAGATACGCTTCAAACCGGAGATAACACGTTCGCCGTTCTTACCGTATTTTAAGAATACGCGGATGATGCCTTGCTTGTTATCGTCAACGTATTCAACGTCGCTGATGAACCCTTCAGCCTTCAGGGTCTCGGCGATGTCGCGCTTCATCTTAGATGCAGGTGCTTCGACAGATGCGTGACGAGCCATGTTGGCGTTACGAATCCGCGTCAGGAAATCTGCAATTGGATCACTCATTGACATCGATCTTTTTCCTCCTTTTGTCGGTAATTGATTTACCAGCTAGCCTTCTTCATGCCAGGGATTTCACCCTTGTGGGCAAGCTCGCGTAAGCAAAGCCGGCATAAGTGGAACTTACGGTAAACAGAGTGCGGACGTCCACAACGTTCACAACGAGTGTATTCTTGAGTTGAGAACTTAGCAGGGCGCTTGCTCTTAGCAATCAATGATTTTTTAGCCACTTTTGTGGAACCTCCTTTATTACTTAGCGAACGGCATACCTAACTGAGCCAGCATTTCGTGTGACTCTTCGTCAGTATTAGCCGTAGTGACGATGACAACATCAAGACCACGAACACGCTTAACGTTGTCGAAGTTAATTTCTGGGAAGATCAATTGTTCCTTGATACCCAACGTGTAGTTACCGCGGCCGTCAAAGGCTTTGTTGCTGACACCGTGGAAGTCACGAACACGTGGCAGAGAAACGTTGATCAGCTTATCTAAGAATTCGTACATCCGAGTACCACGGAGCGTAACCTTGGCACCGATGGCCATCCCTTCACGAAGACGGAAACCGGCAATGGACTTGTGAGCCTTAGTAATCAGTGGCTTTTGACCAGAGATCAAGCCGAGTTCTTCAACGGCTTCGTCAAGGTTCTTGGAATTCGTGGTAGCGTCACCAACACCCATGTTCAGCACGACCTTGTCGAGCTTTGGTGCCTGCATGATTGATGAATAGTTGAACTTTTCAATCAGAGCCGGACGAACTTCATTTTCGTATTTCGCTTTCAAACGGTTTTCCATGATAAATAATTTCCTCCTTCCCTGATTGATTAGTCAACCGTCTTGCCAGACTTCTTGGCAAAACGAACCTTCTTACCATCTTCAACCTTAACGCCCAAACGAGTTGGTTCGTTAGTAGATGGGTCAATAAACATTACGTTAGAAGCATCGATGGCACCTTCAGTGTCAACGATCCCACCATTCGGGTTAGCACTAGTAGCCTTCTGGTGCTTCTTAATCTTGTTAACATCCGAAACCACAACGCGGTTGGACTTGGCAATGATCTGCTTGATAGTACCTTCCTTGCCCTTGTCCTTACCAGCGATGACGCGGACCTTGTCACCTGTCTTTAACAACATGAACGTTGCACCTCCTTATTTTTGTTGATCGATTACAGAACTTCTGGAGCCAGTGAGATGATCTTCATAAAGTCATCGTCACGCAGCTCACGCGCAATTGGTCCAAAAATACGGGTGCCCTTTGGGCTCTTGTCGTTGTTGATGATAACAGCAGCGTTTTCGTCAAACTTGATGTAAGAACCATCTTGACGGTGCAGACCTTGTACAGTCCGAACAACGACTGCCTTTACAACATCACCCTTTTTGACAACGCCACCTGGTGTTGCCTGTTTAACAGTTGCAACGATGATGTCACCAATGTTACCAGTCTTAACACGGGAGCCACCGAGGATCTTGATAACCAAGAGTTCACGGGCACCCGAGTTGTCAGCGACCTTCAGCCGACTTTCTTGTTGAATCACGGAAATTGTCCTCCTTCCATGGGAAATAAACTAAGAATACGAAATCGGGATTGCCCTCTTACAGGACAACGGCCTTCTTAACGATCTTCACGAGACGGAAACGCTTCTTAGCTGACAGCGGGCGAGTTTCCATGATTTGAACAGTATCGCCGACCTTAGCTTCGTTCTTTTCATCGTGTGCGTAGTACTTTTTAGTGTACTTGATCTGCTTGCCATAAACCGGAGCACTCTTGCTGGTGTTGATGGCTACAGTGATCGTCTTGTCCATCTTGTCAGATACGACACGGCCTTGGTAAACCTTGCGTGAATTACGTTCTTCACTCATGCGCTAATCCTCCTTTTCGTATTCTTATTTGTTTAATTCTTGTTGACGAAGAACAGTCTTCACCCGAGCGATATTCTTACGTACCGTCTTCAAGTTGGCGGTGTTCTCCAACTGGCCAGTTGCTAATTGGAAACGCAGGTTAAACAGTTGTTCTTTTAAATCCTTTTCACGGTCCAGCAGTTGGTCAGTGGTTAACCCATTCAGTTCCTTAACATAGTCTTTAGTCTTCATGAGAATCTCCACCTACTTCCTCGCGTTTTACGATCTTGCAGCGAACTGGCATCTTGCTGCCGGCGAGCCGAAGAGCTTCGCGAGCAACTTCTTCAGAGACGCCACCTACTTCGTATAAAATCTTGCCGCGCTTAACTGGTGCAACCCATCCTTCAGGAGCACCCTTACCGTTACCCATACGGGTACCAACACCCTTACTAGTCCATGACAGGTGAGGGAAGATTTTAATCCAAACCTTACCGCCACGCTTCAGGTAACGAGTGATGGCCACACGGCCAGCTTCAATTTGATGGTTGCTGATCCAGTGAGAATCTAAGGCTTGCAAACCGTATTCACCGAAGGCAACGGTCTTGCCACCCTTAGCTTCCCCACGCATCTTACCGCGGAAAACCTTACGGTGCTTTACACGCTTTGGAATTAACATGTGTTATTTCCCTCCCTTGGATTCAGTGTGATGTGCCTTTTCCGGCAGGATCTCACCACGGTAAATCCAGGTCTTGATACCCAGAGCACCGTAAGTGGTCCGTGCTTCGTCCCAGGAGTAGTCAATGTCAGCACGAAGGGTGTGCAGCGGCACAGTACCATCGGCGTAAGTTTCAACCCGTGACATGTCGGCACCATTCAGACGACCGGCAACTTGGATCTTAACACCCTTAGCACCTGCACGCATTGCACGTTGCATTGCACCACGCATTGCCCGACGGAAAGCAATCCGTGCTTCCAGTTGTTCGGCAACACTTTGGCCAACCAGGTGTGCATCCAAGTCTGGCTTCTTGATTTCAACGACGTTGATGTGAACGCGCTTGCCAGTCATTTGGTTCAATTCTTTACGCAGTGCTTCAACTTCTGCACCACCCTTGCCAATTACCATCCCAGGCTTGGCAGTGTGAATTGAAACGTTAACGCGGTTAGCGGCCCGTTCAATTTCGATGGTCGATACAGAGGCATCAGCAAGTCGCTTTTCAATGTACTTACGGATCCGCAGGTCTTCGTTCAGGTATGCGGCGTAGTTCTTGTCTGCGTACCACTTAGCAGTCCAGTCGCGAATGACCCCAACACGGAAACCATTAGGATTAATCTTTTGACCCACTATTCATTCCTCCTACTTTTCTGTAACAACCACTGTGATGTGACTAGTCCGCTTGTTGATCGGGGAAGAAGATCCCTTCGCACGTGGACGGAACCGCTTCAGGGTTGGGCCTTCGTCAGCAAAAGCTTCGGAAACGACCAGCGAAGCACGGTCCAAGTCAAAGTTGTTTTCAGCGTTTGCAACAGCAGATTTTAAAACTTTTTCGACATCTGAAGCAGCACCATTAGGAGTGAACTTCAGAATTGCGAATGCTTCGGCAACAGTCTTGTTACGGATTAAGTCCAGGACAAGGCGAACCTTGCGTGGAGAAACCCGCACCATTTTGGCAGTTGCCTTAGCTGAAGTAATTGTTTCAGCCATGGTTAATTCATCCTCCTAATTATTGTGCGGCAGCAGCAGTCTTCTTGTCGACAGTACCATGACCATGGAATGTCCGGGTTGGAACGAATTCACCCAGCTTGTGGCCAACCATATCTTCTTGAACGTAAACCGGAACGTGCTTACGACCATTGTAAACGGCAAAAGTGTAACCGATAAAGCTTGGGAAGATAGTTGAACGGCGTGACCAAGTCTTGATAACCGTCTTCTTGTCGTTGTCCTTTTGTGCTTCAACCTTCTTCAACAGCGAAGCGTCGGCAAAAGGACCCTTTTTTAAACTCCGACTCATTAATGTTCCTCCTCTCGGGTAAGTTTAATTAAGATGATTAATTTAGATGTTACCGTGTGAGCCACGCTTGCGACCACGGACGATGAACTTGTTGGAACGAGCCTTGTGTGAACGAGTCTTCTTACCAACAGTCTTCTTACCCCATGGTGACAATGGTGATGGCAGACCAACTGGTTGCTTACCTTCACCACCACCATGTGGGTGGTCGTTAGGGTTCATAACAGAACCACGAACGTGTGGGCGTTGACCCTTGTAACGAGTCCGGCCGGCTTTACCAACCTGGATCAGGGTGTGTTCTTCATTGCCGACAGAACCAATCGTTGCGCGGCAAGTGGAGAGAACCATCCGCACTTCACTTGATGAAAGACGTACCAAGCAGTACTTATCTTCCTTACCAAGCAGCTGTGCTGAGGTCCCAGCAGAACGTGCTAACTGGCCACCCTTGCCTGGCTTAAGTTCGATGTTGTGAATAACAGTCCCAACTGGGATGTCCTTCAACGGAGCGGCGTTACCAACCTTAATGTCAACGCCTGAACCTGATTCCACAACCATTCCTGGCTTCAAGCCCTTTGGTGCCAAGATGTATGACTTAGTACCGTCAGCGTAAACGATCAAAGCAATGTTAGCCGTCCGGTTTGGATCGTATTCGATGGCCTTAACAGTTGCCGGGATACCGTCCTTCACACGCTTGAAGTCAACGATCCGGTATTGACGCTTGTTGCCACCACCACGGTGACGAACAGTGATAGTACCGTTGCTACGGCCACCAGTGCTCTTCAGCGGTGAAAGCAGTGACTTTTCAGGCGCCTTCTTGGAAACGCCGGCAAAGTCATAGCCGTTCATGTTACGGCGACCGTTAGTGGTACCTTTGTACTTGCGAATTCCCACTGTCTTTTCCTCCTATCGTTAGATTTGATTATTCGTTATCGTCGCTGTCAGCGAATAACTTGATTTCATCAGAATCGGCCGACAGGGTTACAATGGCCTTCCGGCGGCGCTTGGTGTAACCAACGTAACGGCCTTGGCGCTTTTGCTTGCCCTTGATGTTCATGATGTTAACCTTGACTACCTTAACGCCAAAGATTTCTTCAATAGCGTTCTTAACCTGAGTCTTGGTTGCACTCAATGCAACGTCAAAAGTGTAGCGCTTGTTGTCCATCATCGCAGTTGATGCTTCAGTCACAACCGGACGCAGAATAATTTCACGTGCTTCCATTATGCGAGCACCTCCTCAACTTGAGAGAGAGCTGACTTAGTAATAACCAGCTTGTCACTGTTTACCAGGTTCAAGATGTTCATTTGAGCCGGGGTAACAACAGTTGCGCTTGCCAGGTTGTGGCCAGACAGAACAGCGTTCTTGTCGTCGTCAGTAACAACAACCAGAACCTTGTTGCCAGCATTCAGGCTGTCCATTGCAGCCGCAAATTCCTTAGTCTTTGGAGCATCAAAGCTAAGTGAGTCAACAGCAACCAGTGCCTTGTTAGCAACCTTTTCGGACAGAGCCGACTTAACAGCCAGTTGACGGACCTTCCGTGGCAAGGCGTAGTTGTATGAACGTGGCTGAGGACCAAAGACGATCCCACCACCACGCCATTGTGGTTCACGAATCGAACCAGCACGGGCACGACCAGTACCCTTTTGACGCCATGGTTTCTTACCGCCACCGCTAACAGCTGAGCGGTTCTTAACAGCGTGAGTACCTTGACGCATTGAAGCGCGTTGGCGAAGAATTGCTTCGTACATTGCGTTTTCGTTTGGTTCAATACCGAAGATTGCAGCGTTCAGTTCAACTTCACCGTTCTGGCTGCCATCTTGCTTAAATAATGCAACGCTTGTCATTGCTTGCTCCTCCTTTCTTACTTATTGTGTTTCTTGCTAAGGCTCTTCTTAGTGTTGGCCTTAACTGAGTTCATTACAGTAACGTATGACTTGTTAGCGCCAGGAACGTTTCCCTTGATCAGCAGGGCGTTGTTTTCAACATCCACGCGGATAACTTCCAGGTGTTGCATGGTAACAGTGTTGTTACCCATGCGGCTTGGCAGCTTCATACCCTTAACAACGTGGTTGATGATTGGACCCAGCGAACCTGGACGACGGTGGTAACGTGAACCGTGTGATTCAGGACCACGACGTTGGCCATCCTTGTGGATAACACCTTGGTAACCATGACCCTTAGTGACACCCGTTACATCGACGGTTTCACCTTCAGTAAAGATATCAGCCTTTACCTCGTCACCGACTTTGACGTCTCCCAGTTCAGCGTCACGGATTTCACCGATGAAGCGCTTAGGAGTCGTATTTGCTTTTGCTACATGACCTTGTTCAGGCTTGTTGCTCAGGTGTTCGCGCTTGTCATCAAAACCAAGTTGTACGGCGTTGTAACCATCGTTTTCAGTGGTCTTAACTTGCAGAACAACGTTTGGCGTTACTTCAATGACAGTAACTGGGACCAATTCACCATTATCAGTGAAAACCTGAGTCATCCCGATCTTCTTTCCTAAGATTCCTTTGGCCATGAGTACACCTCCAATATATTGTTTTTATTCTTAATAACTAAAATTACAGTTTGATTTCGATGTCGACACCACTTGGCAGGTCGAGCTTCATCAATGCATCAACCGTCTTTGGGGTTGGGTCGATGATGTCGATCAGCCGCTTGTGGGTCCGCATTTCGAATTGTTCCCGTGACTTCTTGAACTTGTGTGGTGAACGAAGCACCGTGTAAATAGTCCGTTCAGTTGGTAACGGGATTGGGCCAGAAATCTGTGCACCAGTCCGCTTGGCAGTTTCAACAATCTTATCTGCTGATTCGTCAAGGATCCGGTGTTCATAAGCCTTTAAACGAATACGAATCTTTTGATTTGCCATTGTATTCCCTCCTTCGTCAGATTTGAAATTTGACTAGCTCCGCGAAAATTACCGCCACACCCTGTGGCAAAGCGGCCGGGTGTGTCGCAACCTTCCGCATCATCGCGTAACAACTTGAGCCAAACAAGGGCCGTACTCGCCCCTTGTTTAACTCAAGCACCTAACTATCTTACTAAACAAACGCCGGTAATACAAGTGTTTTCTCGCCTTTTTCTATTTGTAAACAAACTGTAACAATAGTCAAAACAAAAAAACACCCCGCAAATGCGAGGTGTTTTCGATGCTAGTAGGTAAAACTAGTTGTTACCGTTCTTCTTGATGATGTCTTCTTGCACTGACTTTGGTACAGCTGAGTAGTGGTCGAAGGTCATCGTGAAGGTCCCACGACCCTGGGTTGCGGAACGCAGCGCAGTGGCGTAACCAAACATTTCTGACAGTGGAACGAATGAGTGAAGTACTTGGGCGTTGCCCCGTTCTTCCATCCCATCAATGGTCCCACGGCGAGCAGTTACTTGGCCCATGACGTCACCCATGTTGTCAGAAGGAACAACAATGTCAACCTTCATGATTGGTTCCAGGATAACTGGGTCAGCCTTCTTTGCAGCGTTCTTCAGTGCCAGTGATGCAGCAACCTTGAAGGCAGCTTCACTAGAGTCGACTTCGTGGTAACTACCATCGTAGAGCTTAGCATGCATGTCAACCAGTGGGTAACCAGCCAGCACACCGTTAGCCATGGCTTCCTTCAGCCCTTGTTCAACGGCCGGGATAAATTCACGTGGAACAACCCCACCGACAATGGCATCTTCAAACTCGAAGCCCTTGCCTTCTTCAAGTGGCGTGAATTCGATCCAGACGTCACCGTATTGACCCTTACCACCAGACTGACGAACGAACTTACCTTGTGCAGAAACCTTCTTAGTGAATGCTTCACGGTAAGATACCTGTGGCTTACCAACAGTAACTTCGGCGTTAAATTCACGACGAAGACGTTCAACAATGATGTCCAGGTGAAGTTCACCCATTCCGGCGATCAGCGTTTCACCAGTTTCTGGGTTAGTTTCCGCCTTGAAAGTTGGGTCTTCTTCAGCTAGCTTTTGCAGACCCTTGTCCATCTTGTCCTGGTCGGCCTTTGACTTTGGTTCAACGGAGACCTGGATAACTGGGTCAGGGAAGTCCATGGATTCAAGCTGCAGTGGGTGGTCAGGATCGGTCAGGGAGTCACCAGTAGTAGTGTTCTTCAGACCGATACATGCAGCGATATCACCGGAGAAGACTTCCGGAATTTCGTGTTGCTGGTTAGAGTGCATCTGCAGCAGACGACCAATCCGTTCACGCTTGTCCTTCGTTGCGTTCAGCACGTAAGTCCCGGACTGCAGCGAACCAGTGTATACCCGGATGAAAGTCAAACGACCAACGAATGGGTCAGTAGCAATCTTGAATGCCAGGGCGGCGAATGGCTTGTCGTCGCCGGCAGTCAGTTCAACTTCATTCCCATCAGCGTCGTGGGCAACAAATGGCTTAACGTCCAGTGGAGATGGCAGGTAGTCGATAACCGCGTCCAGCAGCATCTGAATACCCTTATCCTTGTAAGCTGAACCAGCCAGTACTGGGAAGATTTCTTCGTTCAGCGTTCCCTTACGGATAGCAGCCTTGATATCTTCAACGGAGATTTCTTCTTCACCAAGGTACTTTTCCATGATGTTGTCGTCGATGTCAGCCAAAGTTTCCAGCATTGCATCGTGACGCTTTGCAGCTTCATCCTTCATGTCGGATGGAATTTCAACAGTATCCCAGTTAGTCCCCAGCTTATCTTCGTCGTAAACGTAGGCGCACATCTTAACCAGGTCAACAACCCCAACGAAGCTGTCTTCAGCACCAATCGTCATTTGGATTGGCAGTGGCGTAACGTTCAGCCGGTCCTTAATCGTTTGAACAGAGTAATCGAAGTTTGCCCCGATCTTGTCCATCTTGTTAGCGAAGACGATCCGCGGAACGTTGAAGTCGTCGGCTTGGCGCCAAACAGTTTCAGTCTGTGGTTCAACCCCGGCCTGAGCGTCGAGGACGGTTACGGCACCGTCAAGGACACGGAGGGCACGTTCAACTTCGACAGTGAAGTCCACGTGACCAGGGGTGTCAATGATGTTAATCCGGTGGTCCTTCCAAACGGCAGTCGTAGCGGCAGACGTGATAGTGATACCACGTTCCTTTTCTTCATCCATCCAGTCCATTTGTGAAGCACCATCGTGGGTTTCACCAATCTTGTGGATCTTACCGGTGTAGTACAGAATCCGTTCAGTAGCGGTCGTCTTACCGGCGTCGATGTGGGCCATGATCCCGATGTTACGTGTTTTTTCCAGCGGGTATTCACGTTTGTTAGCCATCTTAAATGTTTCTCCTTCCAAAAAAGGTAAATTTACTTATATCTGCAAAAAGGGGTGACAGTTACAGCTGTACGCCCCCTTGAGTACTGATCAGGCGCAGAGGCACCCGTCAATGTTAATTACCAACGGTAGTGTGCAAAGGCACGGTTAGCGTCGGCCATCCGGTGAGTGTCTTCCTTCTTCTTAACAGCTGCACCGGTGTTGTTTGATGCGTCAATGATTTCACCAGCCAGGCGTTGAACCATCGTGTGTTCACCGCGCAGGCGTGCGTATTGAACAATCCAACGCATCCCCAGAGTTACACGACGTTCTGGGCGAACTTCGATCGGCACTTGGTAGTTAGAACCACCAACACGGCGGGCCTTAACTTCCAGCACTGGTTCAACGTTTTCCATTGCTTGTTCAAATACTTCTACCGGATCATTACCAGTTTGTTCCTTAACCTGGTCGAAGGCAGCGTAGAGAATCTTGGAAGCAGTTCCGCGCTTACCATCAATCATCAAGTGGTTAATCAGGCTAGTAACCAACTTTGAGTTGTAAATTGGATCTGGCAGTACTTCTGGCTTTACAACATGTCCTTTACGTGGCATTACTTAACCCTCCTCTTACTTCTTGCTCTTCGGCTTCTTAGCACCGTACTTAGAACGACTCTGCATCCGGCCTTCAACACCGGCAGTATCGAGCGTCCCACGAATAATGTGGTAACGAACCCCAGGAAGGTCCTTTACACGGCCCCCACGAATCAGAACAACTGAGTGTTCCTGCAGGTTGTGGCCAATCCCTGGGATGTAAGCCGTAACTTCAATCAGGTTTGACAGACGAACACGAGCGTACTTCCGCAAAGCTGAGTTAGGCTTCTTTGGCGTCATCGTCGCAACACGGGTAGCAACGCCCCGCTTTTGCGGTGATGGGTTCTTAACTAATTCCTTCTTGTAACTGTTGTAGCCGAAGCCCAGTGCCGGTGACTTTGACTTGCCACGGTGAGACTTACGACCCTTGCGAACCAATTGGTTAATTGTTGGCATGAGTTTTTCCCCTTCCATTTTTAAAGTCCACACATCCAGGTGGTTCTTTTTTGCCAATAAAAAAAGTGCCGGATGTTATGCAATTTCGTGCTTCGCCCAGCAGTCAATCTGCCGAACGACAGACACGCTTCGCTTGAAAAAAGCACCTTTAATACATTATCACGCTGACGAGACGATGTCAACGTCCCTTGCCAAGAACTTTTTGCAACAACACGGGAGCTGTCCTTTAACGTACTTACTGGTTAAGGAGGACCAAACCATTGCTATTACTTTATCAATTGCTGTTATTTGTTGCTGGCAGCTGCTACGCTTCGCTTCTCATTACCGTCGGCCAGCGTTGGGCCGGCTTATCGTGTTTTGGAACTCGTTCGCAATGCCCAGTGTGCACCCATAAAGGCGGCTGGTGGCAGCTAATTCCCCTCCTGGGGTGGATGTTACAACGCGGGCGCTGTCATGATTGTCATTCGCCAATTGGGGCCTTATCAACAATCTGTGAATTCTTGTGTGGAACCTGTTTGGCAATCGCTGCTCACCTTTCATTAACCTCTTTACTGTGTATCTTAATTACGGCCACCTGCCTATTGCTCATGACCGCCACTGACTGGCAGGCCCAGTGGATTCACCCCGCCTTCATTGCGGGACTACTCCCCCTGACCCACTTCTTTTGTCCTGCCAGCGACCAATTATCAGTTATTGTTACCGGTGGCATGGCAATTTTAGTTTGCTTGGCCGTCCTAGCCAGCTATCTAGGCGTCGGCGATGCTGAATTTATCATTGTCCTTTTTGCGGTGGTTGGCCCGTTCGATGGGGCAATGATTCTGTTGGTCGCTTGTCTGTCATTGCTATTCGCAACACTAGTGACCAACCAACAAAAGCACCCTTTCATCCCCTGGCTCTCCCTAGGAATCGCCATGGTGTGGTTAGTTAACTGGGGCATTCTCAATTAAAAAAGCTGTCCCCGCAAGGACAGCAACACGACTTATCGATTCTTTTCCTGGTCGACGCAGGTTTGAACTTCAATTTCCACCGGAAAGATCTGTTCACCAAGTTCAGTGAGTGCTTCGATATTTTGCAAGAGTAATAAAATCCAGGAAAATGCCAGGGCAAACGAGGATAATTCAAAGGCGGTCAATGACAGGTAGTTAGTCGCCTTGAAAATCAGGTAGTCTGCAGCTAAGATGGCCCCGATGATGTAGGACAAGTGACGGAACGACCGTGAACACTCTGGTAATAGGCGGCCAATAAAAACGATCATAATCAGCATGAAGTAAACCAACCACATGGCAATCCGGTCATGGAGAACGTGGAATTGGGGGTTGTTGGGAAAGAGCCCAATCCCACCGAGCGTCAGTGATAAGGCATAGAGCAGCAGTTTTAATACCAGGACACCGACTTGTTTGTACTTGCGCTGCAGGTCGACAAACAAGTAATCGATCAGTGCCATCATCAGTAACGCCGAGAAAATTAGCGTGACGTTGAATTCCATGTTGGCCGCACTTTTCTGAGTCCCCAGGAAGCTAAAATTATACTTCCACCAGTCCTTATGATCATTAGTCATCATGGAGCCGACCACCCCGCCAATTACCATAATCGTCATCAAATTAGTGACAATTACTGGTGAAATCGTCATCGACAGGTTAATCATCAGGTAGTTAACCGCGGCGTTGATCAGGAAAACAAAGACGGTCGAGGTGTAGATATCAAACGCGGCCCCGTTAAACATCCGGTCGAGCAGCCAAAAACTCATCACAAACCAAATTGCCAGAATCATTCCGATGGCAATTACCAACGGGATCAATGTCCGCCAGCGAAAATCCTTTGCAGCCCCATGGTTATGGATTTTTTGCCGGATAAAATCCAAGGCAAAGGTCAAGACACCCGAAGCAATGCTCAGGACGCTGGCGTAAGTAGCAATCGACCACTGCCCGTTGAGCGGTATCAGCAGCTGACCTCGGTCGTAGCAGTAAGCAAAAAACAAGAGCGCAGCCAAAGCAGCAGGGATCAAAAACCAGTGTAATTTAATTTCCGGCAGGACATCGATGAGCCGACTCGGGCGGACGTCGATCACGTTGTGGCGAATGGTCATCGACAGTGGCGTCTGATCGTCGAAGTCCAGGTGTTCCCGCGCTTCCGGCGGAATAATAAGTTTCGTTTTTTTCATTGTTAAACTCCAAATTAATTTCAAAATAAAAAGCAGGTGGTCTGGTTATACCAAACCCCTGCTTTTATTTTAGTTCTCAATCGACAACAAAGCAAAATGTTATCGTAGATTAGTTTTTATCGGCGTTTTCCGCTTCCATCTTGGCTTCGATATCCTTCAGTGATTCCGGAGCCTTACCATCAGCAACCGCAGCCGGCTGGCCAACGACCTTTGGCTTGATGTTGCGGTAAGTGCTCATCCCTGTCCCGGCAGGACATCGATGAGCCGACTCGGGCGGACGTCGATCACGTTGTGGCGAATGGTCATCGACAGTGGCGTCTGATCGTCGAAGTCCAGGTGTTCCCGCGCTTCCGGCGGAATAATAAGTTTCGTTTTTTTCATTGTTAAACTCCAAATTAATTTCAAAATAAAAAGCAGGTGGTCTGGTTATACCAAACCCCTGCTTTTATTTTAGTTCTCAATCGACAACAAAGCAAAATGTTATCGTAGATTAGTTTTTATCGGCGTTTTCCGCTTCCATCTTGGCTTCGATATCCTTCAGTGATTCCGGAGCCTTACCATCAGCAACCGCAGCCGGCTGGCCAACGACCTTTGGCTTGATGTTGCGGTAAGTGCTCATCCCTGTCCCGGCAGGAATAATCTTCCCGATAATAACGTTTTCCTTCAAACCAACTAATGGGTCGTTCTTCCCGTGGATAGCAGCATCGGTCAGAACCCGTGTTGTTTCCTGGAAGGAGGCAGCAGACAAGAAACTGTTCGTTTCCAGCGCCGCCTTGGTAATCCCCAGGATCACTGGACGAGCAGTTGCTGGAATACCACCAGAAATAAGCGTCTTGTAGTTGGCTTCCCGGAATTGATCGATATCCATCAGTTCACCCGGCAGGACGTCAGTATCACCTGGCTCCATGATCCGGACCTTCCGCATCATCTGACGAATCATAATTTCGATGTGCTTATCCAGCAAGTCAATCCCCTGCAGACGGTAAACCTTCTGTACTTCAGACAGCATGTAGGTTTCCGTTGACAGGACGTCGGTTACCTGCAGTAATTCCTTCGGATCAGTTGACCCGACGTTGATTTCAGCACCACGGTGAATCTGATCGCCTTCCGCAACGTTCAGTCGTGCGGTAATTGGCAACGTGTAAGTCCGCGTATCAGTCTCACCCTTGACCGTCACATCCTTGGTCCGTTCTGCTGGGTTCTCTTCGATTGATTCAACAACCCCAGTAACTTCACTGATGATTGCACGCCCCTTCGGGTTCCGCGCTTCAACAATTTCTTGAACACGAGGAAGCCCCTGGGTGATGTCTTCGTTGCCGGCAACACCACCGGTGTGGAAGTTCCGCAGCGTCAGCTGAGTACCAGGTTCACCAATTGACTGGGCAGCAACCGTCCCGACTGCTTCACCGGCTTCAACCCGGTCGCCAGTAGCGGCGTTCCGACCGTAACAACGTTCGCAGACACCGTGATCAGTGTTGCAAGTGAAGACGGAACGGATTTCAACAGTCTTGACACCGGCATCGACGATCTTCTTTGCCATTGCCTCGTCAACTAGCACGTTCTTGCCAACAATCTTTTCACCGGTTTCAGGGTCAAAGACTGACTTCATCGTGTAACGACCAAGAATCCGGTCGTACAGACTTTCAACCAGTTCACGACCATTGTAGATCGCGCTAACTTTCAGACCACGGTCAGTCCCACAGTCCTTTTCACGAACAACCACGTCCTGGGCAACATCGACCAGCCGCCGCGTCAGGTAACCTGAGTTGGCAGTCTTCAGGGCCGTATCAGTCATCCCCTTACGAGCACCGTGAGAGGACAGGAACATTTCCAGGACAGACAGACCTTCACGGAAGTTTGAGAGGACTGGCAGTTCCATGATCTTACCGTTAGGCGCAGCCATCAGACCACGCATCCCGGCCAGCTGGGTAAAGTTAGAGATGTTACCACGGGCACCAGAGTCCGACATCATGTTAATCGGGTTATGGATGTCCATGTGCTCTTCCAGCTTATCCTGAACTTCATCCTTGGCGTCGTTCCAGATCTGGATAACACGCGAGTAACGTTCGTCATCAGTAATCAAACCACGGCGGAACTGCTTCGTAACTACCGCAACCTTCTTCCGGGCATCGGCAATAATGGCCGGCTTTTCTTGAAGGTTGGTAATATCAGAAATAGCCACCGTCAACCCAGAAATCGTTGATTCGTAGTAACCAAGGTCCTTCATCCGGTCAAGGAATTGCGAAGTCTTCGTCACCTTGTAAATCTTGTAGACTTCGGCAATGATATCGGACAAGAAGCCCTTCTTAAATGGTGGAACCAGTGGCGCATTTTCCAGGTAGTCATGGATGTCTTCACCCGGCTTGAGGAAGTACTTCTCTGGCACACCGTTGTGCAGGTTGTCATCAGTTGGTTCGTTAATGTAAGCATAGTCAGCTGGCATAATCCGGTTGAACAACAGCTTACCAACACTCGTCACCATAATTTCATGGCGTTGTTCGTCAGTAAACGGTTTTTCAGGGAATGACGAAACCTGAACACCAACCCGTGTCTGCAGCGAAACGTAACCATTCTTGTAAGCCATGAATGCTTCATTAGTATCCTTGAAGATCATGCCTTCGCCTTCACGGCCCTTGTCTTCGATGGTCATGTAGTAGTTACCGATAACCATATCCTGTGATGGCGAAACAATCGGTTCACCGTCACGAGGACTCAGAATATGGTGAGCAGCCAGCATCAGCAGTCGTGCTTCTGCTTGGGCTTCATCCGACAGCGGAACGTGGATGGCCATCTGGTCACCGTCGAAGTCGGCGTTGTAAGCCGTACATACCAACGGGTGCAGACGCATTGACTTCCCAGAAACCAGCACTGGTTCAAAGGCCTGGATCCCCAAACGGTGAAGCGTAGGGGCCCGGTTCAACAGTACTGGGTGTTCCTTAATGACGTCTTCCAAGACGTCGAAGACAGCGTCATCACGACGGTCGATCATCCGCCGAGCAGCTTTGACGTTATTAGCCAGCTCGCGGTTAACCAGTTCACGCATAATGAACGGCTTGAACAGCTCCAGCGCCATCGGTACCGGCAGACCCATTTGGTTCATCTTCAATGATGGACCAACGTCGATAACCGAACGACCAGAGTAGTCAACACGCTTTCCCAGCAAGTTCTGACGGAAACGACCCTGCTTACCCTTCAACAGGTGTGACAGGGACTTCAGCGGCCGGTTACCCGGACCAGAAACCGGGCGACCACGACGACCGTTGTCGATCAGGGCATCGACGGCTTCCTGAAGCATCCGCTTTTCGTTTTGCACGATAATCCCAGGAGCGTTGAGTTCCAACAACCGCTTCAGCCGGTTGTTACGGTTAATAACCCGCCGGTAGAGGTCGTTCAGGTCGGAAGTGGCAAAACGGCCACCTTCCAACTGAACCATCGGCCGCAAGTCAGGCGGCATCACCGGGATGACATTCATGACCATCCATTCCGGCTTGTTGCCAGACTTGATGAAGGCTTCCAGAATATCCAATCGGCGAATTGCGCGAGTCCGCTTTTGCCCCGTCGCATCCTTCAGCAGTTCCTTCAGTTCATTAGCTTCTTTCTGCAGGTCAACCTGCTTAAGCAACTTTTGAACCGCTTCGGCCCCCATTTCGGCAGTGAACTTGTTGCCGTATTCGGCCTTCTTGTCACGGTAGTCGGCTTCAGTCAACAACTGCTTGTATTCCAGTGGCGTGTCGCCAGGATCCAAAACAACATAAGCAGCGAAGTAAATAACCTGTTCCAATGAACGAGGACTCATATCCAGGACAAGGCCCATCCGACTCGGGATGCCCTTGAAGTACCAGATGTGAGAAACCGGGGCTGCCAGTTCAATGTGTCCCATCCGTTCACGACGAACCTTGGAGCTAGTTACTTCCACCCCACAGCGTTCACAGACTTTTCCCTTGTAACGGGTCCGCTTGTACTTACCACACTGACATTCGTAGTCCTTGGTTGGCCCGAAAATCCGTTCATCAAACAGCCCGTCACGTTCCGGCTTCAGTGTCCGGTAGTTGATGGTTTCCGGCTTCTTGACCTCACCATACGACCACTGGCGGATCTTCTCTGGCGATGCCAGCCCGATCTGCATGCTTTCAAATTTATTGACGTCAATCAAAGGGTGATCCTCCTTCTTTGATAAATCTTCCCGTTACGCATTAGTCCTGCTTCGCTTCATCAGTGGTTGGCGTTGAAGCAGCGTTTTCTGCCTTCGCGGCTGCAGCTTCTTCGCGCTTTTTTTCTTGTTCCTCTGAATCGCGTTCCACCTTGTGGGCAATTGCGTGAACGTTCATTACGTCTTCATCCATGTTCTTCAGTTCGACTTCCTTGTGGTCGTCATCAAGAACCTTCATATCAAGGCCAAGTGCCTGCAATTCCTTAACTAATACCCGGAATGATTCAGGAACACCTGGTTTTGGAATCGGGGAGCCGTTAATAATGGCTTCGTAGGTGTTAACCCGTCCCTGGACGTCGTCTGACTTGTAAGTCAGGATTTCCTGGAGGGTGTAAGCCGCACCGTAAGCTTCAAGGGCCCAAACTTCCATTTCACCGAAACGCTGGCCCCCAAATTGAGCCTTTCCACCAAGTGGTTGTTGGGTAACCAGTGAGTATGGTCCAATTGAACGAGCGTGGATCTTATCATCAACCATGTGGGCCAACTTCAGGTAGTGCATGACCCCAACGGCAATCCGTTGTTCAAATGGTTCACCAGTCCGCCCATCATAAAGGACGGTCTTCCCGTCTGACGGCAGACCAGCTTCCTTGACGGCACTCCAGACATCATCATCCGTTGCCCCATCAAAGACCGGCGTTGCGATGTGGATTCCCAGTTGACGGGCAGCCATCCCCAGGTGCAGTTCAATAACTTGACCAATGTTCATCCGGCTTGGCACACCCATTGGACTTAACATGATGTCAATTGGCGTCCCGTCTGGCATGTACGGCATATCTTCTTCAGGAAGGACAATCGAAACCGTCCCCTTGTTACCGTGACGACCAGACATCTTGTCACCAACCTGGATCTTCCGCTTCTGAGCGATGTAGACCCGGACCATCTTGTTAACCCCTGGTGATAATTCATCACCATTTTCACGGGTGAAGACCTGGACGTTTTGAATGATTCCGCCACCACCGTGCGGTACCCGCAATGAGGTGTCACGAACTTCCCGTGACTTCTCACCAAAGATAGCATGCAGCAGCCGTTCTTCGGCTGACAGGTCGGTAACACCCTTTGGCGTTACCTTCCCCACGAGAATGTCACCATCGTGTACTTCGGCACCAATCCGGACAATCCCGTTTTCATCGAGGTCCTTTAAGGCGTCCTCACCGGTGTTTGGCAGTTCACGGGTCATTTCTTCAGGCCCCAGCTTCGTTTCACGGGCTTCTGATTCGTATGACTCAATGTGGATGGAGGTGTAAACATCTTCCTTTACCAGTCGTTCAGAGATGGCAATGGCATCTTCGAAGTTGTAACCTTGCCAGGTCATGAAGGCGATCAGTGGGTTCTGCCCCAGGGCCAATTCACCCTGTTCCATTGATGGACCATCAGCTAGAACATCATCAGCATCGACGTGCTCACCGACCTTGACAATTGGCGTCTGGTTGTAGTTCTTCCCACCGTTAGAACGACGGAACTTCATCAGCTTATAGGTATCCAAGCTGCCATCATCTTGACGGATACGAATTTCGCGAGCGTCGACGTATTCAACGGTCCCGTCATGCTTAGCAATCAGTGCAACACCGGAGTCGTGAGCTGCCTTGTATTCGATCCCCGTCCCAATCAGTGGGGCGTGCGGCCGAATCAACGGAACAGCCTGCCGCTGCATGTTAGCACCCATCAGGGCACGGTTGGAGTCGTCATTTTCCAAGAACGGAATACATGCGGAGGCAACAGAAACTACCTGCTTTGGTGAAACGTCCATGTAGTCAACGTTTTCCTTGCTAGTAGTAATGTAGTCATCCTTATCACGACACATAATTTCGTTTTCGGCAAAAGAACCGTCATCGTTAAGCGGCGTGTTGGCCTGGGCAATGATGTAGTTATCTTCTTCGTCGGCAGTCAGGTAGTCGATCCGGTCGGTTACCTTGTGCGTCTTCCAGGAAACACGACGGTATGGTGTTTCAATAAAACCGTACTTGTTAACCCGGGCATACGAAGACAGACTGTTGATCAGCCCGATGTTAGGACCTTCAGGAGTTTCAATTGGACACATCCGGCCATAGTGGGTGTAGTGGACGTCCCGGACTTCATAACCGGCACGGTCACGAGTCAGCCCACCCGGTCCCAGTGCGGACAGACGCCGCTTATGGGTTAATTCACCCAGCGGGTTGGTCTGGTCCATGAACTGTGACAGCTGGGATGAACCGAAGAATTCCTTAATGGAAGCAACTACCGGACGAATGTTGATCAGCTGTTGCGGTGTAATGGTGTTAATGTCTTGAATTGACATCCGTTCGCGGACAACCCGTTCCATCCGGGCCAAACCGATCCGGAACTGGTTTTGCAACAGTTCACCAACAGAGCGAATCCGCCGGTTACCAAGGTGGTCGATGTCATCCGTCGAACCAATGCCTTCTTGCAGGTTGAAGAAGTAGTTAATCGATGCCAGGATGTCAGCTGGCTGGATGTGCTTCAGTTCCAGCGGGATGTGACCATTGCCCATAATCGGGACAACCCGGTCAGGGTTATTCTTGGAGTAGACGTTGATCCGCTGCATCTTCACTGGTGCAGTCACAACGGCTTCGTCTGATGGCGTGTAGGTAATCATCTTGAAGTCGTCCCGGTCCAGGTAAGGTTCGAGCTTCTTCAAAACTTCCTTCGTGACCACGTCACCATCGGCAGCCAGAACTTCCCCAGTATCAGGGTCAGCCAGTGTTTCGGCCAGGCGTTGCCCAAGCAGCCGGTACTTCAGCATCAGCTTCTTGTTGGTCTTGTAACGGCCAACTGGCGCCATGTCATAACGCTGTGGATCAAAGAAACGGGCAGTCAGCAGACTCCGCGCAGAATCAGCAGTCTTTGGTTCACCCGGACGCAGGCGTTCGTAGATGTCCTTGAGGGCTTCTTCAACCCGTGAATCTTCGGCATCCTTGTGAACGTCCTTGTCGATTGTCAGTGACAAACTGTCGCTGTTGCCGCCCAGCATGTCGATGATTTCATCATCTGAGCCGAAACCTAAGGCACGAACCAGTTCGGTGATTGGCAGCTTCCGCGTCCGGTCGATCCGAACGTAGGAAACGTTCTTCGCATCCGTTTCGTATTCCAGCCATGCACCACGGTTAGGAATAAAGGTAGCGCCAAAGCTTGGCCGGCCGTTCTTACCAGTTTCTTCGTTGTAGTAAACACCTGGTGAACGGACCAGTTGGGAAACAATAACCCGTTCTGCCCCGTTAATAATGAAAGTCCCTTGGTCAGTCATCAGTGGGAAGTCCCCAAAGAAAACATCCTGTGACTTAATTTCACCAGTTTCGTGGTTGGTTAACCGCAAAGTAACGTGCAGCGGTGCCGAGTAGTTAGCATCGTGAGCCCGTGCCTCGTCAACCGTGTACTTTGGTTCCAGCAGCTGATAATCAACGAAATCCAGGGACAGCTTCCCCTGAAAATCGTTAATTGGCATAATGTCTTCAAACATTTCACGAAGACCGTGATCCATAAACCAGTTGTAAGAATTAGTCTGAATCTCGATCAGGTTCGGCAGATCAAGAACTTCCTTGATCCGTGAATAACTACGACGGGTACGGTGCTTACCGTACTTTACCAAATGTCCAGCCAAACTATTCACCTCTCTAATTTGTTGGGCCAGCTCAGTCCCAAAAGAAATATTACATTTTGTTTACAAATAAGCAAAATGCAGCATTTTGGGCAAAAAAAATCCAAAAACGGCAAAGGCCATTCTTGGTTTCTTATATAGAAGCTACTGGACAATAGATCAGCAGCTTCACTGAGCTCGCAATTCATACCTTAGTATGATACGACGTTCATCTTCAGTTGTCAATATTTAACGTGCTGCCAACCCAGAAACAATGCAGTCAACCAATAATTTAACCCGGTCGTCACTGTTTAAGCTGTGTCCCCCAATGTGTTGAACCGTCCCAAAAATCGGTGCCAACTCATCGATGAATAATTCCGCCGCTTCGTTCGGTAAGATATCAGCCCGCAAGTTAATTCCCGGGAGCTTGAAGAATTCAGCAACCGGTTCGATGTAATCCATTCGGAACAGGATTTCCAACTTGCGCTGGGAACTCTTTGACAAGAGTGCCTGAGCATCGTTGAACTGGTCATAAACACTCCGTGGGTGGTATTTCAGTAACACCTTAGCGATCCGAATCAACCGCGTTTCCGGGTCAAGGTCCTTCACCCGGATAACTGCATTGATATCCTGACGGATGGTCCCTGCCAAGGATGTGATGGAATCCATGTAGAGAACTTCTTTATCGCTAAAGTGGTGATAAAGTGCCGGCTGCGTAATTTTGCAAACCTTCGCAATGTCACGCGTTGAAGTATTCCCGTACCCCCGTTCAAGGAACTGCTTCGTCGCGGCATTGATAATTCTTTGTCGCGTTTTGTCGTGTCCACCCGATCTGCTCATAGAAAAAACTCCCCCTTGTGAAATTTCAAATCTTCGGTCCCTTATTATCGCACGATTATAAATCTTCCGCAATGATTTAACAGCCCGTTAAGCCCTGTGGGCCGGGCCTTTTTTCAAAAAAAAAAAAAAAATAGCCTCTTTTATACATTCATATGCAGCAAGTTAAGGATTGAACATGGTCAAGCCACTAGCGGAATTAATCATCATCATAAATCGCTTTGATAATTTCTTTCAGCACCACACAAAAACCGCTACCGTTCAAGGTTAGCGAACGGCAACGGTTATTAATCATTTTTTAGCAACGGTCTTCAATGTCATGAAAAGACCACACTGGTTAGTTCACAAACTTGTAACAATAACCAATGGTTAAACATTGACTGGCGTTGCGGGCTGACCATCATGGGCAACCTTGACGGTAATCTTTCCCCGACTGCTCCCCACCGTGGCGGTATCACCATTTGCCAGTTGACCAGTCAACAATGCTTCACTCAGCGGGTCTTCTACCAGGTCCTGAAGCGCCCGCCGCAGCGGTCGCGCCCCGTATTCAGGGTTGTACCCCTTCTCAGCAATCAGGTTGATTGCCCCGGCAGTCAACTTTAGCTGAATGCCTTGAGTCGCAACCCGTTTTTGGATCTTCTTCGTCATCAGCCGGACAATTTGGTGTAGCTGCGGCTTAGTCAACGGGTGGAAAATAATTGTTTCGTCAATTCGGTTCAAAAATTCCGGACGGAAATGAAGACGCAACTGCTGGCGAATTGCGCCCGCCATCGCGTTGTAATCGCCACTGAGGTCTCGTGCACCAAACCCCACTTCCTTTTCATCCCGTAATTGAGTTGCCCCCAAGTTCGATGTCATAATCAGAATGGTATTGCGGAAATCAACCTTCCGTCCCTTCGAATCGGTCAAGTACCCGTCGTCGAGTACTTGTAATAGGAGGTTAAAGACATCCGGGTGGGCCTTTTCGGCTTCGTCTAGCAGCACTACCGAGTACGGGTGCTGTCGAACCTTTTCGGTCAGCTGGCCGCCCTCATCGTAGCCGACATAACCCGGTGCCGCCCCAATCAGCCGACTGGTACTGTAAGCCTCCCGGTATTCAGACATATCAACCCGGATAATGTTGTTTTCATCACCAAACATGGCTGCAGCTAGTGCTTTGGCCAGTTCTGTCTTCCCCACCCCCGTTGGACCGAGGAACATAAAAGAGCCAATTGGCCGCTGCGGGTCCTTCAACCCACTCCGTGCGCGTCTAATAGAACGCGCAATCGCTGACACAGCCTCATCTTGGCCAATTACCCGTTCGTGCAGTTCTTTTTCCAGGTTGACTAAGCGTTGGCTTTCCGACTTCTTCAGCTGGGTCAGCGGAACCCCAGTCCATTCCGCTACTACCCGCGCCACATCATCAGCACCAACGGTCAGCGGGTGGTGTTCCTGACGAGTGGCATGACGTTTCTTGGCCGCCTGCAGCTGCTTAGCCAGTGACAATTCTTCCTGGCGGAGCTTGGCCGCCCGGTCAAATTGTTGACTCATGATAGCATCCTCTTTTTGAGAACGCAGTGCGGCCAGTTTCTTTTCGTTTTTCTGCTGAGCCTTTGGCACCTTCTCACCAGCGATACGAACCATGGCTGCCGACTCATCCATTAAGTCAATTGCCTTATCCGGTAGGAAACGGTTGGTGATGTAGCGATTAGACAGCTTTACCGCTGCCACCACGGCTTCATCACTAATCTTCAGGTGGTGGTGGGCTTCATATTTAGGCCGCAGCCCCTTGAGGATTTGGATGCTTTCTTCCTGACTCGGCTCTTCCACCTGGACGCGAGCAAAACGCCTCTCCAGCGCCGCATCAGCTTCAATATACTTTTGGTACTCGTCAAGGGTCGTCGCCCCGATCAGCTGCACCTCACCACGCGACAGCGCCGGTTTCAAAATGTTGGAAGCATCAATGGCCCCCTCCGCACCGCCAGCACCGACCAGGGTGTGCAATTCATCGATAAACAGCAAAACGTGACCGTCATCATAAATTTCGTCGAGGATCTTCTTGAGGCGGTCCTCAAACTCCCCACGAAACTTCGTGCCAGCAACGACAGAACCCATGTCAAGTGCCATCACCCGCATCTTCGCAAGTTCTGGTGTGACCGTTTGGTTGGCAATTCGCTGGGCCAATCCCTCAACAATCGCCGTCTTACCAACCCCTGGTTCACCCACGAGAACCGGGTTGTTTTTTGTCCGCCGGCTCAAAACCTGGATCACACGCTGAATTTCGTGGTCACGACCAACGACCGGATCAATTCCACCTTCGCGGGCCACCTTGGTCAAATCACGGCCCAGTTTATCCAGCGTCGGCGTCAGGCTATCCGACTTTTGGCCAGCCTTTTGACTGCTTTGCCCCCGCTGCTGACGCAATCCCGAGCGTCTTGTCGACCGCTGCTCGCTAACTCCCATGTGGCGAAGCAATGTTTGCTGAGCGCGCCGCGGATTAATATCGAAGTTTTGCAAGATCCGCCCGGCGAGGGTTGCCTGGTTGCTCAGCAACGCCATCAGCAGGTGCTCAGTCCCGACCTTGGTGTTGCCCAGTTGCCGTGCCTGTGACCGGGCTGTTTGGAGAATATCGCGCATTTTGGGGGAGTACGGCAAGTAGTCACCGTTGCTAACGGTCATTGTCCCGTACCCTGTCAGTCGTTCAATTTCTTCCCTGACACTATTAGCAGTCAGGCTAAACTGGGCGAGCACCTTCCCAGCAATACTAGTATTTTCCATGGTCAATGCTAATAGCAAGTGTTCAGTGCCGACCGCCTGGTGTTTAAAGTAGCGGGCCTGTTCCTGTGCCATCAGCAAAACTTCTTGTGCACTTGGTGTTAAGTAGTTATTCATGAAGTCAACTTACCCCCTGGGTTAGTTTTCAAAACGGAGCCGGTTCAACATCGCCGATAGAACGTTAGCTCGCAATACGTCTTCCGCCTGGCGGTTATCAACGGCCAGTGTCTGCCGAGAAATGGCGACCATCATAATGTTGCCTTCGCGGCGGGTAATTAGGTCGGCATTATACAACGTGGCAATAATATTGCTCGCTTCCCGCTCGGTGAGTGAAGTGCCAATCGACGAAAGGAGCATCTCAATTAAATCAACGTTGTCGAGTGCGTTAATTTGTTCAATCCGAATGTAGCCACCGCCACCCCGTTTGCTCCGTACCAGGTAACCATTCTGAATCGTAAACCGGGTTTTAATGACGTAGTTAATTTGCGACGGCACAACATCAAACTGATGGGCAATGTCGGACCGCTTAATTTCGATTTCTGGCGTCTGACCAAGGATTTCCTTCAAGTAGTCTTCGATCATATCCGACAAACTTTTCTCTTCTGCCACAATACCACCTCGTTTTCTGACTAACTTTGACCTTTATTCTATCATAATCATTACTTTTTCGCCTGTTTGCCATCTTCGCACACCGGTAGCTACCACAACTTTGCCAACACAAAAACGCCCCCGCCGGTTCGACGGGAGCGTGATAGATTTTATTTATGAAGATTACTTGTTGTGAACAAAGTCAACAACGTTCCGGCCAACAACCTTGTTGTCCTTCAGTTCTTGGATCATGTCGTTGATTTCACTCAGCTTGCGAGTGTGAACGATTGGGTGAACCTTGCCTTCTGCACCGAACTGGAAGCATTCAGCCAGGTCTTGACGAGTCCCAACCAGTGAACCGGCAACGATAATGCCGTCAAGAACAGTCTTGGCGATGTTGAGCTTCATGTCACCTTGTGGCAGCGCAACGGCAACCAACCGACCATCTGGGCGCAGGGAGTTAACGGCTTGGTCAAAAGCAGCAGTAGTAACAGCAGTTACCACGGCAGCGTGAACACCGCCAACCTTTTCCTGGATCTGTTCGTCAACGTTGTTGTCGTGACGGTTAATTAGGATTTCAGCACCGTTTTCCTTAGCAGCTTGCAGCTTCTCTTCGTTACCATCAACGGCGATCACGTGAGCACGAAAGACGT
>NZ_CAKPXS010000022.1 GCF_934202235.1 uncultured Limosilactobacillus sp.
ACCGCGGAAAAATTCCGCACTCAAGCCGCGTAAACTATTTTTCTATTTGAACTGTATACTTGACGGGCAATAGTGCCAAACAACGCTGGCTTTTACTTGTAATTAGTTCTTCTTATTGCGAACACAGGTGAATGAACTGAGTTGTTGTGCAAGGCTGGCTGGACTAACCTGGTTATCCAGTTGGTGATTACGGTAAGCATCGATTAATGTCCGCATATCGAAGTTATCGACTAACAGACTGTACCGCGGATTGTCGGTATCGACCACCACCGCGGTTGAAGGGGAGAAAACTCCTAGTCCACTGGCCAATTGTTGGTGGCGCTTAAATGACCGCTTAGCTAACGATGAGTGGCGATCTTCCAGGAACACATCAACATCCAGCTTTGCTTTAACAGCTGTTTGCTGGGCGAGGTCGTCATTATAGCGGCACGAATTGTTCAACAGGGCCTTTTGTAACTGCAGTAAGTATAACCGTGCACGACGTCGGCCCTGAAAGAGTGCCGCTTCGTAGTCCATCGCAACTTGCATTAGTACTTGGGCGGTACGGTTACGCCGGCTGAGGCTTCGTTGACTTTCCTGGTAAAGGCTCATTGTTTCCGAAATGGTCTTCATATTCAGGAGCGGAATAAACTGGTAGTTGATTTTGGTCGTGATGTCGTGGTCAATTGCCAGTAAACTCTGCTCACGGTTGATACACCCCAGACCTAGTGGGTTGACGAACAAATGAATTTCAAGCACGGTCTGCACCTCTCCGCAATGAATATTTTTTCGTTTCATTCTTCACTGTCATTCTGCCAAATTCCGCCTTTCTTTTCAAGCAAACTGCATCGGTTGCTAAGCGGGTGTGATCGGGGGGAATATGTTAAAATAAGACCGATTAACGATAGGGAGTGGTTGAATTGGTTGAAAATTGGCAACACTTTTTACTGCCATATGAGCAAGCAGTAAACGAACTGAAAGTGAAGCTGCGGGGAATGCGCAAGCAGTTCCAGGACCAGGCACGCCATTCGCCAATTGAATTTGTTACTGGTCGGGTTAAGCCGGTTGACTCGATTAAGGAGAAAATGGTTAGACGACACGTGAGTGAGGACCGGTTGGAAAAGGATATGCAAGATATTGCCGGGGTCCGGATTATGTGTCAGTTTGTCGAGGACATTTATGCGGTTGTCGACCTCTTACGACAGCGAACAGATATGCAGATCCTCGAAGAGCGTGACTATGTTACCAATGCCAAGCCAAGCGGTTACCGTTCCTACCACATTGTCATTGAGTATCCAGTTCAGCTGGTCAGTGGAGAAAAAAAGCTTCTGGCGGAAATTCAGGTCCGGACATTGGCAATGAATTTCTGGGCAACTGTTGAACACTCGCTCAACTACAAGTACCAGGGTGAGTTTCCAGAAGAATTGTCTGCCCGGCTCCAACGAGCAGGTGAGGCGGCTTTTAAGCTTGATGAAGAAATGTCGGAAATTCGTGAAGAAATTCAGGAAGCACAAAACCTTTTCTCTTACCGGAAACAATCAACGTGGGAAAAATATGAGAATCACGACCAGGAGCACGATAACGACCGTGATGGTCGCCAGGGAGGTGCGCTATGAAAATTGCCGTCGTTAACTATAATGCACCGGAAGCCGTACGCGTGCGCCAAATTATGCTTAAACGCTTAGCAGCAGCCGGTTTTACGTACGACCAACAGCATCCCGAACTGGTCATTTCGATTGGTGGGGATGGGACACTGTTGTCGGCCTTTCATATGTATGAACAAGTACTTGATAAGGTCCGTTTTGTCGGAATCCATACCGGGCACCTTGGTTTTTATACTGACTGGCGTAACTTTGAACTGGAAGACCTGATCCACAGTTTACAAAAGGACCAGGGACAAGCAGTGTCCTATCCCTTGTTAAATATTACTCAGCGGTTCAGTGACGGCAGTACTTCACAGTACGTGGCCCTTAATGAATCAACTATCCAGCAGAAGACGCGGACAATGGTTTGTGATGTGTACCTCAATAACCGCCTGTTTGAGGGCTTTCGTGGTGATGGGCTTTGTGTTTCCACTCCCACGGGGTCGACTGCTTATAACAAATCCGTGGGCGGGGCCGTGATGGATCCGACGATTACGGGGTTTCAGGCAGCAGAAATGGCGTCAATCAACAACCGTGTTTTTCGGTCGTTAGGCTCGCCAATTATTTTGGGAAAAGAGACCAAGTTAACGGTTCGTCTGCATGACGATAGTGATTGTATAATGACTTGCGACCGTCAGACACTACATTGGAATCGCAATGATAAACACCTGGCCGATATTACTTACCGGGTGGATGACCGGCGAATCAGCTTTGCCAAGTACCGGCATACCAACTTCTGGGACCGGGTTCACGAGTCATTTATTGGAGAAGTTCAATGAAGTTTGAGTGGCGTTATCAAGGGACGCAGCCGGCGAAGCTCCGAACGGTTCTCCGTGGTTTTGGTGCGACTAATTCCCTGTTAAAAGTGGCGGTCTACCATGGCGGCTCGATGGCTATCGATGGTCAATCGGCATGGCTGGTGGATCCGGTTCAACCTGGTCAGACAGTCAGCTTGGTTTTGCCGCCAGAGCAGGCTAACGACCAGGTGGATGCCTGCCCAGCACCTCTTGAGATTACCTACGAAGATGCGGACTACTTAGTCCTTAATAAGCCTGCCGGCGTCGCAACAGTTCCGGCCCACAACGTTGCTGTCCAGGATAGCTTGGTGAACCGGGTTAAGTACTACTATCAGCAAAATCATTATGAAAACCAGGTGACCCATGTTGCCACCCGGTTAGATAAAGATACTAGTGGTTTAGTTATTTTTCCTAAACACCGCTTTGCTCACGCCGTCTTAGATAGACAATTAAAAAGGCACCAGGTCGTTAAACGTTACCTGGCACTGCCGCAGGGGAGGATGATAGTCAAACATGGCTATATTGATGCTGCGCAGCGACGGGATCCCCAGTCATTTGTCAAACGACTAGTGGCAGCTGATGGCAAGCCAGCGATTACGGAATACTGGACACTGCTTGCCAGTGATAAATATTCGCTGGTGAAAATTGCACTTCATACGGGGCGTACACACCAAATTCGGGTGCATTTTGCCTATCTTGGGCACCCGTTAGTGGGGGATGTGATGTACGGCGGCCCACGTTGGCTGAGTCGGCAGGGGTTGCATTGTCAGCTAATTAGCTTTTACAGTCCCTTTCAGAAAAAACAGATCACGTTAACGGCACCGGTACCCGCAGACATGCGTCAATTAATGAACCTTTTAAAGAAATAAGACAATAAGAAACACCCGCAGGCTTTTTGGAGCATGCGGGTGTTTCCAGCTTATTAGCGTTATGTCGATTAATCATGCCAACGCTTGACACAAACGGGTTCGGGGCAGGTAACGTTTTCTTGGAGAAGGGTCAGGAACCCAGTTTGAGCATCACGGTGATAGAGGGTGAGGTTATTAGTGTTTTGGTTGCTGGCGACGACAAATTCTCCGTTAGCGCTGAGCTCAAAGTCACGAGGAAAGTCCCCGGCAGTAGTAATGGATTGGATATGCTTTAACGTTCCGGCTGGCTGAACGGCAAAGACAGCTAAAGTATTTTCGCCACGGTTAGAGCAATAGAGGAAGCGCCCATCAGCAGTGAGGTGAATGGCCGCCGCGCCGTTATGACTTGTCCAATCAGCAGGAATCGTACTGATCGTCTGCAACGGGCTAAGCTTAGCTGTTGACTGATCATATTTCAGTACTAGTAGCTTGCTGCTCAGTTCACCCAGGAGGTAGCAGAAATGACCATCAGGAGAGAAGGTTAAATGACGGGGACCAAAGCCGGCAGGGGTTTGGAAACGGTTGGCTGCTAAGAGCTGGCCATCACGATTAATATTGTAGGTTACCACCAGGTCTAAGCCGAGGTCACAGACAATTAACCGCTTGTCTGGGGTGAGGTCAGCATAGTGGCAGTGGGCACCATCCGCTTGTTCTGGCCGCGGACCAGGAATTCCTTGGTGGGTGACCTCATCCGTCTTTGTTAACTTTCCTTGTAAGTCAAAGTGGTAGACTTCGACTGTCGCCTTGTGGTAGTTAGCAGCAAACAGCAAGTGGCGTTGTTCATCAACGCCAACGTAGGCTGGCGCAGGGCCAGGAGTCAGCGACTTATCAACCAGGCGCGAAACACCACTGTGGAGGTGGTAGGTTGCGACACCGGCGCGGCTATCTTCTTGCCGGATGGCAAAGAGCCGGTTGTGCGAAGCAGTCTGCAGGTAAGCTGGCTTTTGCGAACTGACAATCAGGCGAACATTGTGGAGTCGTTCTTGTTGGCGGTCAAGGGTAACTGCGTAGATTCCCTTGCTGCTTTTCTTTGTGTAGGTACCAATTAGAAAATCTTCAGACATGAAGAAACCCCCTTGTGAAATAGTTAACACTATCATAACACGGGGTGAAATTTTGTGGACTTCTTTCTTGTTTTTTTCTTAAGGGAGTGGTATATTTTGATATAGAAATCGTTTGGTGGGTGACATCGATCAACGTCGTTGGCACTTACTGAGGAGAACTTCACTAAAGCAGCGTTTCGCCGTGCCCACACCGAGACCCTGCTTTTTTTGTTGCTTAAATACGGAGGAATTATGACCAATCACATTGTTTTATTTGAGCCGCTTTTTCCAGCCAACACTGGTAATATCGCGCGGACATGTGCCGGGACTGACACTGAACTACACTTGATTAAACCGCTTGGCTTTTCGATTGATGATAAGCATATGAAGCGGGCGGGGCTCGACTACTGGGACAAGGTCAAGATTACGACCCATGAGGACCTCGCAGAGTTTATGGCAACGTTGCCATCATTAGATTGCTTAGCGGTAGTCTCAAAGTTTGCCAGTCGGGATTATACTGACGTCAATTATGATGACCACCAGGATCACTACTTTCTGTTTGGCAAAGAAACGACCGGCTTGCCGGAAAAATTTATGTTGAAGTACCAGCAACAAGCGATTCGGATTCCGCAAGATGACCAACATATTCGGGCGTTGAATCTCTCAAACAGTGTCGCCATTGTGATTTATGAAGCACTGCGTCAGCAAGGGTTTCCAAATTTAGCACGGGTTCACTACTACCAGCATGATAAGCTAAAGGATAAGTAAGATTTTAGAAACGGGGACGACTGTTCATGGCAAGACGAAGAAGAAAGACAACAGCAAGAAGGAAACCAAGGCGGCAGAAACGGAGCTTTGCTGAACAGCACTTGGCCAACCTCATTGCGGCGTTGGTGACACTTTTATTACTGGTGGGACTTTTTCATCTCGGCGCGCTTGGCACATTGGTTACTGCCATCTTTAGTATCCTGGTGGGGCAGACTGCACCAGTACTAATGGTTATCTGCTTATTTTTGGCAGTAGCTATGATGCTGACTAGTCACTTCCCCCGAATTAAAGGTCGTTTTATTGCGGGTGTGTTAGTAGCTTATTGCGGCTTGCTGTTATTTGTCCACGGGCAAATGTTTGATGAGCTTGGCCGCCACAATGATTTTATCCGAATTAGCTGGGACAATCTTAACCGGGCCTTATTCAATGGCGATTCGACTGTCAGTACTGGTGGAGGAATGCTAGGAGCTTACCTTTATACCGCTAGCAACTACCTGGTTGCCAGAACGGGGACGAAAGTTTTGGCCTGGTTACTGATGATTGCCGGGATTGCCATCTTTTTTGCCCTCCCAGTAGACAAGTTAGCTGTCGGCTTGCGCCAGTTCGTTAGTTGGGTTCGGCAAAAGGGCGGACAAATGAGAAACGACCGCCAACATCGTCAGTCTCAGCTGCATCAGGACAGAAAAACTGCTGCTAAGCGTCAACTACCGCAGCCATCATCAATTAGTCAGCAACCTAGCACAACGGCAGTAACAGCTAATGTACCCACTGAAGAGGCTGAGGTTCATCCAGAACCACAAATAAAGGTGGCCCAGCCTACAATTAGTCAGGCACAAGAGCAAGCCACAGTTAGTCCTGATGCAGCGGCAGCACACGACGACAAGGATGAAGACTTACCAATGGCCGATGCTGAAGAACAAGCAGATGATGACTATCAACTACCACCACTGAGCTTGTTAACCAAAACACCGCCAACAGATCAGAGTTCTGATTTAAAATTAATCAAGGCTAATACCAAGAAACTCCAGGATACCTTGAAATCCTTCGGGGTGGACGCAACGGTAGAAAACGTCAACCTGGGACCGTCAGTTACTAAGTATGAATTACGGCCGGCAGTGGGGGTGAAGGTGAGCCGCATTACCCACCTGGCGGATGACCTGGCGCTGGCGTTAGCCGCTCGCGACATTCGAATCGAAGCCCCCATCCCGGGTAAGTCGTTAATCGGAATTGAAGTCCCCAATAAAAACGTGGCGACGGTCGGCTTCCGCAATATGTTGAAAAGTGCCCCACATGATGACCGACCATTGGATGTTCCGCTGGGACGGACGGTCGCTGGCAATGTGATGACTGCTGATTTGACCAAGATGCCCCACCTGCTTATCGCCGGCGCAACCGGGAGTGGTAAGTCGGTGGCAATTAACGTCATTTTAACTAGTATCCTGATGAAGGCTAAACCCCACCAGGTTAAACTACTACTGATTGATCCGAAAAAAGTGGAGCTTAGTGTTTATAACGACATTCCCCACCTGTTGACGCCAGTGGTTTCCGATCCCAAGAAGGCGGCACGGGCGCTTGGTAAAGTGGTTAGTGAAATGGAAAGACGTTATGAACTCTTTTCCAACTTTGGTGTTCGAAACATTAAGGGCTATAACGGCTTAGTTAAGCAGCAGAATGCTAAGGATCCGCAAAAGCCACAACCATACCTGCCACTGATCTTGGTCGTGGTTGATGAGTTGTCTGATCTGATGATGACGGTCAGTCATGATGTGGAGGACGCCATCGTGCGGATTGCCCAGATGGGACGAGCAGCCGGAATTCACATGATTTTGGCGACCCAACGGCCGTCAGTCGACGTCATTACTGGCTTGATTAAAGCTAATGTTCCTTCCCGGATGGCCTTTGCTGTTTCCAGCGGGGTTGATTCTCGGACCATTCTGGATAGTAATGGTGCGGAAAAATTGCTGGGTCGGGGTGACATGCTTTTTCAGCCAATCGATAAGAATAAACCGGTCCGGATTCAAGGCGCCTTTATTTCTGACCATGACGTGGAAGCAGTTGTGGACTTTATTAAAAAAGAGCGTCCAGCCGAGTATGACCAAAAGATGGTGGTCAGTGATGCAGAAATGAAACAAGAAGAAAACGATGATGAAACTGACGAACTGTTTGACGAGGCCGTCAAATTTGTGACTGAGGCTCAGCGAGCTTCCACTTCACTTCTGCAGCGACGTTTTCGGATTGGCTATAACCGGGCAGCGAGAATTGTTGATGAAATGGAAAACCGCGGAATTGTTGGCCCGGCTAATGGCTCGAAGCCACGAGAGGTGTACAAGAAGCCAGTAGCTGATTCGACCACTCAGCCGCAATAACGGTCGTTAGTCTGTCCTCAATTGAATAGTTAAGACGAAAAAGTCCACAGCGCTCTCGGATAAAAGAACGCTGTGGACTTTACTATTGCTGACAAGGGTTAGTAATTGATGATTGATGACCTAACTATCAAGTGCGATCACTTATTCCAGACCGAGTGCGGCAACGGCCCCAAAAATCAGTGAACCAAGCATCGCGATCAGCATTAGCCACACGACAACCATCGTAATTTTTTGAAACCGGGTTTTCTTTTTATGTTGCATAGTGGTTGTTCACTCCATTTTCTTTTCTAACCCAATCAGTCTACCGCACCTGGCGATTGGTTTCAAATCTACTGGTTAATAATGTTAAACATGGTAAACTAAGATTATCAATTATTAAAGAACGGGAGAAATTAGCGTGCTGAAACGTCTCATCTTACAGTTGTTGATTATTGTCATCTGGGTGGTCAGTGAATCGATTGTCCAACGGCTTAGCGGCCCCCGACACAAGACACGAGCGCACCGTTTATGGATGTTGACTGTTTTATTAATGTTCTTTGCTTTTTGGAACGTGGGACTCTACTGGTTCTGCTACGTGCTGATCGTTTGGATGATTACTGGGATGGGGTTAGCACTCTATTTATTTTGGACTGATCACCAAATCATTTACCAACAATACTGGCCGCTCTTTTGGCGAGTTAGCCTCTGGATCGGAGCATTTGCTTATTTAGTGTCCTTCTTCTCCCACCAGTTACCACAAGTTTAATTATGACAAAAATCCTGTTTTATTTATCATTGGCGACTGTCCAGCGAACGGATGGTCGCCTTTTTATTTCATTTCTGTTTCAAACGTGGGGATTTATTGAAATGTCGTGGTGGAAGGTGGGGGATTGTGGTAGTATAGACTTATCGAAGGCCAGAAAGGGGGAGTTGGCCTTGTTTATGGGTGAATTTAAACATTCAATCGATAGCAAAGGCCGGCTCATTATTCCCGCCAAGTTTCGCTCACAGTTGGGCGACCACTTTGTACTGACCCGCGGGATGGATGGGTGCCTTTTTGGTTATCCCCAATCATCCTGGAAAAAAATGGAAGAAAAGCTTGATCAGCTGCCAATGAACAAAAAGGATACGCGGGCGTTTGTTCGTTTTTTCTATTCAGCAGCAACCGAATGTGAACTTGATAAGCAGGGGCGGGTCAACCTGCCTGAGACGTTGATTGATCACGCAGCCATTGATAAGAAATGTGTGGTTGTTGGTGTCAGTGATCGGTTTGAAATTTGGAGCGCCGAGCGGTGGAACAAATTTGCTGAAAAAGCAGCCGCTAACTTTGATGAAATAGCAGAAGAAATGGACTTTGACTTTTAGGAATATCGGTGGGGAGTTAGGATGACGGAATTCAATCATATCACAGTGCTCCTTCACGAAGCGGTGAAGGGGTTAAACATTCACCCTGATGGCACCTATGTGGATGCCACGTTAGGCGGTGGCGGTCATAGCGCACTGATTGCTAGCCAACTGTCAACGGGCTGCCTTTATTCATTTGATCAGGACCAAACTGCTATTGACTATAACCAAGAGCACCTTAAAGCGGAAATAGCTGCGGGGAAAATTGTGCTGGTAAAGGATAACTTTCGCCACCTAAAAGCAGCATTATCCTCCCGTGGTGTTCAACAGCTAAACGGGATTGTCTATGATCTCGGGGTTTCATCACCACAATTTGACGACGCTGATCGTGGTTTCTCTTACCGGTCCGATGCGCCGCTGGATATGCGAATGAACCAGCAGCAAAGCCTAACAGCGAAGACGATTGTTAATCAGTGGCCGTACCAAAAATTAGTTAAGATCCTCTCACGTTATGGTGAAGAACACTTTGCAAAGTCGATTGCGAGGGCGATTGAACGTCACCGACAATCACGGGAAATTGCAACGACTGGTGAGTTGGTCGAGATTATTAAGGAAGGAATTCCGGCAGCGGCGCGCCGGCATGGCGGTCATCCAGCGAAGAAGAGCTTTCAAGCCATTCGTATTGCTGTCAATGATGAGCTGGGGGCATTGGAAGAATCCTTAGAGCAGGCGTTTTCCCTCCTTACTGTTGGCGGCCGGATTGCGGTGATTACGTTTCAGTCCTTGGAAGACCGACTGGTCAAGACAATGTTCAAGGAACGGGCGTCAATGCCAGAATTACCACCGGGATTACCGGTTGTCCCAGCGGGGATGGAACCGCATTTTAAGTTGATCAACAAAAAACCGATTGTTCCCAGTGAAAAGGAACTCCACGGCAATCACCGGTCGCACAGCGCAAAATTACGCATTATCGAGAAAATAAATTAGGCTAGCATTTAATAAGGAAAGTGGTTAAGATGGTTTCGAACGCGGCAAAAAACTTGGTTAATCAAACAACCCCACAAGAGGAAGAATGGCAGACAACTACTACTCAACCGACGGTACCAGTTGTCTCGTGGCGCCAGGAAATCCGGCTATGTGTTGCTTGTGGGGTGGTGCTCCTGGGAATGATGGGGGCAGTAGTGACAATGAAAATTGCGGTTACCAACGCCAACCACCATTTGCAAGACGTTCAAGCTCAGGTGAGCCGAGTTAGCAATGATAATGCTAGTGAGCGTCAGGAAATCGCAGAGCTGACTAGCGAATCGCACCTTAACCAGGCCGCTAAAAAGTATGGGTTCAGCGATGCTAATACTAGTGTAAGGAACGTTAATAAGTAATGAAAAAACAACCTCGACGGACGACAAACAATGATAAGCAGGCCAACGGTAGACTTTTTGGGATGATCTTTTACTTCCTGATTGCGTTGATGTTTATCTGGTTTGCCGTCCGTTTTGCGCAAATCGGCCTGGTGAAACACGTCAATCATGTTGACTTGCGTTCCCGGGCGGCAAAAATTTACAGTCAAAAACAGGTTATTCGGGCAAAACGGGGCGTCATCTATGATGACAACGGCAATGCTCTCGCACAAGACACTAACCGTTACACCGTTTACGCTGTATTGGACCACAAACAAAAAACCACTAGCGGTAAGCCACTCTACGTGACGGATAAGGCGAAGGCCGCGCAAGTGCTGAGCAAGTATCTGCATATCTCAGAAGATCAGGCCTATCGAACGTTGAATCCGCACAAAAAAGTCTTTCAAGTTGAATTCGGTAACGCTGGTGCTAACCTTTCCATCCGCAAGATGAAGCAGATTAAGTCGGCCCACGTCAATGGTCTTCATTTCCTCGCGATGCCGGCGCGACAGTACCCGCAAGGAGAATTTGCTAGCCAACTAGTGGGAATGGCAACGGCAAAGGAAAATAAGCAGACGGGTCAAAATGCCCTCACTGGTCAACTCGGAATTGAAAAGGTCTTTAATAAGCAATTAACTGGTGAAAATGGTTACCGGACAGCAAAACACGATGTTTATGGCTACCGGGTTAACCAGAATCGTGGGGGGATTCCCGCAAAAAACGGCAATGATGTTCACCTGACGTTGCAAGCTCACCCACAGCAAATGTTAGAGACCCAACTGAATAACGTTGAAAAGCAAACGAAAGCTAGCTCGATGATGGGCATTGTGATGGATGCGCGGACAGGCAAGATCATTGCGGCAACACAACGACCTGACATGTACTCTAGCAACCCGGTTTGGCGGAATATGATGGTCCAGGATACGTATGAGCCGGGGTCTACCATGAAGGTGTTGACCCTCGCTGCCGCGATCGATTCAGGTCATTTCAACCCGGATGCAACATATAACTCCGGGGAGTGGACGCTCGGCGGCGCCAAGATTACCGACTGGGTGCAAACTGGCTGGGGGGCTATTACCTACCGTGATGCCTTCTACCGTTCTAGTAACGTCGGCTTCGCTCATATTGAACAAAATATGGGGAGCAAAGTTTGGCATTCGTATATTCATAAATTTGGTTTGCTCAAGCCGGTAAACGTCTGGGGGATGAACCAGGAAAGCAATGGCTTTACCACTTTTAAAGGTGCGTTAACCCAGGCCAACACCGCCTATGGTCAGGGGATTACTGTTAATGCTATGCAGATGATGCAGGCCTTCTCTGCGGTAGCTAATAACGGTAAAATGATGAAACCGTACTTCATCAAGTCTGTGACGAAGGCCAACGGGCAAGTGATCGACAAGGGCAAACCGCAGGAAGTGGGACGCCCGATTAAGGCCAGCACGGCAAAACAAGTTCGCAAGATGATGGTTGGTGTCGTTGAGGATAAGCACGGTACTGGACAGGCCTATAAGATTGATGGTCAACACGTCGCGGTGAAGACCGGGACGGCGCAGATTGGGACGGCCCATGGGTATGAAAATGGCCCCACCAGTTATGTTTATTCGGTTGTCGGCATGGCGCCGGTGAACAAGCCCCGCTACGTCGTTTACCTGGTACTGCGGCAGCCACAAAAGCTTCCACAGCCAGCTGAGTCAGAACTGGCAACTATTTTTAAGCCACTGATGTCCTACCTGATTCAACGACAGCAGGTTGGCAGTTCAGCTCGCCAGGGACTGGTTAAGCTCGGCAGCTACCACGGAAAGAATGCAACTGAGGCCCAAAATGAACTATCAGCTAAGCACCTTCAACCGGTAGTGCTTGGCAGTGGCAAGCATGTTCAAAAGCAGTCGCTGGCCGCCAATGAAAAGGTAATGGTCAATTCACGGATAATCCTTTATACTGGGGGAACGGTGAAGATGCCATCACTGACTAACTGGTCGCAGGCCGATGTCGTTCGGTTTGGCCGGTTGCTGGGAATCAAGGTGAAGGTTCACGGTAGTGGTTTTGTTAGTGAACAGAGCATTAAAGAAAACAGCACTGTCCACTTGGGACAGACATTGACGGTTACGTGCAAGCCACGTTAAATAATCATTGATTAGTAAGTTAATTCGGCTAGAGGAGGAGAACAATGTTTGCAATTTTAGCAATGGTTGCTGCCTTTTTGATTACCTACTTGGCAATGCCATCGCTGATCCGGTATTTCCGGTCAAAGAAAGAAGGACAACAGATTAGGGAAGACGGGCCAACCTGGCACGCCAAAAAAGCGGGGACGCCAACGATGGGGGGAATCCTCTTTATTATCGCGGCGGTGATCGCCAACCTGGTCTTTGGTGCCTTGATGGGCTTAGTGAATAACACAGCTTGGGCACTGATCTTTACCCTGGTGGCTTTTGGTCTTATCGGGATGGTCGACGACAGCATTAAAATCTTTGAGCACCGTAACGAAGGCTTTACGCCACGGCAAAAAGCACTTTGTCAGCTCATTGCGGCCTGTGTCTTTACTGTCATTTACCAACATGAGGGCTTTCAAATGGGCTTTGGTAATATGCAGCTTGGCTGGTGGTACGGCTTGTTCATCATCTTTTGGATGGTTGGGTTCTCTAACGCCGTTAACCTGACGGATGGTCTTGATGGTCTGGTGACCGGTTGTGCCATTATTTCCTTTACGGCTTACCTAATTATTGCGCTGGTCAACGGCCAAAAAGAAGTGGCCCTTTTCTGTTTCTCAATCATTGGTGGACTGCTAGCCTTTATGCGTTATAACCACAAACCTGCCCAGATTTTTATGGGAGACATGGGGTCATTAGCGCTTGGTGCTAGCTTGGCAGCAGTTGCCCTTTTGCTTCACCACGAATGGTCACTGCTTTTTATTGGGATTATCTACGTGATTGAGACAGCAAGTGTGATCCTACAGGTGATCTCGTTTAAGACCACTGGCAAACGGATCTTTAAAATGACACCGATCCACCACCACTTTGAACTGCTGGGATGGAGCGAGTGGAAAATCGACATTACGTTTTGGACCATTACGTTGATCAGTTCGGCAATTACAGTTGCGGTTATCTGCTTAGTTTAAACAATGGAGGCTTTGAAATTGCAGCAAGTTGATAAGTATAGGGGTAAAAAAGTCCTGGTTGTCGGTTTTGGGATTAGCGGGATTAACGTTGCCCAGCTGTTAGTTAAACTGGGAGCGCAGGTCACCGCTAATGATCAGAAAGATGATCAGAAGACGGCAAACAAGCTTCAGAAAATGGGAATTAGAACGGTGGTTGGCAGCAACCCGCTGAGCCTTGCTGATGAAGGTTTTGACCTGGTAGTTAAAAACCCAGGAATTCCCTATGACAACCCATTAATTGCCCGTTTTGTTCAACAGCAGACGCCAATTATTACGGAAGTCGAAGTAGCAAGTGAAATTTTTGGCGGCCACTTAGTTGGCGTCACCGGTAGCAACGGCAAGACGACGACCACGACGCTGATTGCTAAAATGATTGAACAGGCTCATGATGGTGAGGTTCATTATGCCGGCAATATTGGCGTTCCCTTTAGCAAGGTAGCGGCGGAGAGTAGTGACAGTTCAACAATTGTCGCTGAACTATCCAGTTTCCAGCTGTTGGGCGCTCCACACATTCACCCCCACATTGCGGTGATTACTAACATTTTTTCCAACCACTTGGATTACCATAAAACCCGGGAAAACTATATTAATGCTAAGCTCAACATTACGCGTAACCAGACGGCAGATGACTACCTGGTGATGAACTGGGACCGTGAAGAATGGCAGCAAATTGCGCGCCGTTCACCAGCCACGATTATTCCATTCTCACGAGAAAACAAGAGTCAGCGCGGCAGTTATGTTAAGGATGGTTGGATTTACTGGCGCCAGGAACGGGTCATGAAAGTTGCAGATATTCGACTGATCGGCCCCCAAAACGTTGAAAATGCCCTGGCAGCAATTGCTGCGGCCAAGCTGAGCGGTGTCGATAATGATAGTATTAAACAGGTTCTGACCACCTTTAGCGGTGTCCGTCACCGCTTACAGTTTGTGATGGAACACGAGCAACGCTTGTTCTACAACGACTCTAAGTCGACAGACATTGAGGCAACTCAAGTGGCGCTCCGCGGCTTTGATCAGCCAGTCATTTTACTTGCTGGCGGTCTGGACCGTGGTTACACCTTTGAACGACTGGTACCTGACTTTAAGCAACACGTGAAGGCTATTATTATCTTTGGTCAATGTGCTGACAAAATGGAAGACGCTGCCAAACAGGCTCATATTCCAGTCATTAAGCGAACTGAGAACTGTATTACTGCAGTTCCGCTAGCTTGGAATTTGAGTCAGCATGGTGATGTTATTTTGCTGTCGCCCGCAAACGCCAGCTGGGATCAATTCCCCAGTTTCGAGGTTCGCGGTGATAAATTCATCAAGGCAGTCGAAGAGTTAACAGGACAAAAGGAGCAGCAATAAGATGAAGTTAATGGTATCCGGCGGGGGTACTGGTGGACATATCTATCCGGCCCTTGCCCTAATTGAAAGACTAAAACAGGTTGATCCCACAACGGAAGTTTTATACGTTGGCACTACAAGGGGGCTGGAAAACAAAATTGTTCCGGCTGCTGGGATTAAACTTGAAACAATGCCAATGCAGGGCTTTCAGCGAAAGATTTCATTGTACAATTTCAAAACTGTCTACCTGTTTCTTAAGGCAGTGAGTCACGCTAAAAAGCTAATTCGCGACTTTCAACCTGACGTGGTTCTCGGCACTGGTGGCTACGTTAGTGGCGCTGTTCTATACGCTGCTGCGAAGATGGGAATTCCTACCGTTATTCATGAACAGAATAGTGTTGTCGGTATTACCAACAAGTTCTTAAGCCGTTACGTGGACGAAATTGCGATTGCCTTTGAGGCAGCCCGCAAACAGTTTAAACATGAGCGAATTACTTTGACTGGTAACCCGCGGGCCCAGCAAGTGTCAGCTAATCGTGACAGTGACTACTCATGGACCGAAATGGGCTTGTCAGATGACCGGCCAACAATGATGATTTTTGGTGGTTCCCAGGGTGCTCCAAAGATCAACAAGAGTGTGGTTCAAGCCATTCCGGAATTTAGTAAACGCGCTTACCAGGTGGTCTTTGCAACGGGCCAGAAACGTTACCAGAATGTGACCAAACAACTGGCTGGAATCAACGTCGGTGATAATGTCAAGGTGGTTCCTTATATTGACCAGATGCCACATAAGCTGCCCAAGGTTGCCGTCCTGGTTTCACGTGCGGGAGCGACGACAATTGCGGAAGTGACCGCTCTAGGTGTCCCGACGATTATGATCCCAAGTCCCTACGTTACCGCTAACCACCAGTTTAAAAACGCCCAGGCGCTGGTTAAGAAAAAGGCAGCGCTGATGATTACAGAAGATCAGCTTGATGGCCGTTCACTACTTGTCCAGGCAGACCGACTGATGAATAACGAAGAACTGCGTCAGCAAATGGCGGAGGCCAGCCGGAAGTTGGGCCATCCGCAGGCCAGCGATGAATTAATTGCCGTTTTGAAAAAAGCAATTGCAGACCACCAATAATAAGAGGAGGAGTTTCCGGTGAGTAAACAAAAAGCCGACAACCAGCGTTTTTCTCGCCGACTCTCTGAACTTGCGGCCCGTGGTGTGAAAAGCGCACAACACATTGAGGAACACGCGCAGCAGCATATCAGTACGGAAGCGGCCCACCTGAATAAGGTGCGGCGAGTTGCTAACCGTCACCGGCTGTTGAGTATTTTGGTCCCGTTTTCGATCGTTTTGTTATTCGCTATTTATATCGTTTCGCCACTGAGTCAGGTGAAAACCGTTCAAGTGGTGGGCAATGATGAACTAACGAGTAAAGCGGTCATGAAGGCGACGGGAGTTTATCCTGGACGTTACATGTACGGGTTAATCGACCGACAAAAGCAAGTGGAGAAAGCGGCCCAAAACGCCAATCACCAGCTTGCCAGTGTCAAAATCAGGCTAGTGGGGTGGCGAAAGTTGCGGGTCACCGTTACTGAAAACAAGATTCTGGGTTTGGTCACCATCGACGGCAAACAACGTTACCTGTTGACAAATGGTTCCTGGGCACCAGTTAGTGGGAAGGTGCCAAATGACGTAACCTATGAAAACTTTGCTGGACATGTGACGGCACTTCAGCAAACGGCTCGTCAGCTGGGCCAGCTGCCTGAACCAATCCGCCATAGCATTTCCGCTGTGCGATATTCGCCAACGAAACTTAACCCGCAACGAATTAAGCTTTACATGAACGACGGAAATACGGTACTGGTGAAGCGCAGCAGCTTAGCCGAAAAAATGAATTATTATCCTTCCATTACTTCACAAATGAGTGGCAATGGGGTGGTTGATTTGCAGGTTGGCGCTTATTCTTATGGTTATGGCGATAAGTCCAAATAATCGTCACACAAAATGAACGAATTGGGCACTTTTCGCCTCAGTATTTGTGGTAAAATTAAAATTAAGTTTATCAAGCGCATTCATATATTGGTGTTGGTGAACAATTATTTGTTATTTTAGGAGGGTTCCGGATGGACAATTCGAAAATCTACGTTGGGTTAGATATTGGAACCACCTCGGTTAAAGTTATTATTTGTGAGAACGTTAAGGGCCAGCTGAAAGTTGTTGGTGCCGGTGTGGAACCATCAAGTGGACTCAGCCGCGGTGTCATTGTTGACATTGACCAAACTGCGAAGGCAATTTCCCGGGCAGTTGATAAGGCAGCGTCCCAGTCTGACGTCAAGGTAAGCAGCGTGGTGGTTGGCTTGCCAGCTAATTACTTACAGATGAAGGACGTTCATGGCATGATTACGATTGCCGAGAAGGGTCAATCACACGAAATTATCAACCAGGATGTCGTTGACGTGGCGAAATCAACCCTGTTACAAAACGTCCCTACTGATCGTGAAATCATTGGTTTGGTTCCACGAGAGTTTACCGTTGATGGCTTTGACGGCATCAAGGATCCGCGAGGGATGGTTGGCTCACGTCTTGAGATGCAGGCGCTCTTATACAGTGGCCCAACCACCGTTGTTCATAACACCAAAAAGGCCGTGGAACAGGCCGGCTTAACGATTGAAGACATGGTTGTAGGACCAATCGCAACTGGTTTTAACTTGTTAACCGATGGTGAGCAGGACTTTGGGACGCTGGTGATTGATATGGGTGGCGGCCAGACGACTGCCAGCATTATCCACGACCACCAGCTTAAGTACACCTCTGTTGATCCCGAAGGTGGCTACTACATTACCAAGGATATTTCGACAGTTTTAAATACTTCGCTGCGTGATGCAGAAAAGCTCAAAAAGGATCATGGTTTTGCGGACAGCTCCCGGGCTGATGAAAACATGATGTTGGATGTCCCGGTTGTCGGCAAGGATAACCCAGTGGAATACAGTGAGGAGTACCTAGCGGAAGTTATTGAAGCACGTGTTCGCCAGATCTTTCAGCGGATCAGCGACCGGCTGGACTCTATTCGGGCACCAAAACTACCAGGTGGCGTCGTCTTGCTTGGTGGTACCGCGGTGATGCCAGGTGTTGCTGAACTGGCAGGCGAATACTTCTCTGGCAAGGTAAAAGTGTACCGGCCAAAGTTAATGGGAGTTCGTCATCCTGGCTTCGCAACGGCATTGTCACTGGCTTTATATGAGAGCCGCTTGAGTGACGTTGAACAGCTGATTAAGCAGACTGTCCAGCAAGGTGAAAGCAATGACCACCAGCGCCGAGCGGTGGCCGCCAGTCAAAAACCGGCAAGCAGCCAGTCACATCAACGCAAGCACCGTTTGTCGATTTCTCACCGTGCCGAAGCAGCGCCAAAGAGCGAATCACAGTCGACTGATAGTGACTCGCCAAAGTCACCAAATCGTAAAAAAGAGGGCGGCTTAAAGTCGTTCTTTAGCAACTTCTTTGATTAGAATTACCGTGGAGGGAATTTTTTGATGGATTATGAAGCAACTAACAAAGCAGACGAGATTAAAGGCGCTCAAATAAAAGTTATCGGTGTCGGTGGTGGTGGCGGTAACGCCGTTAACCGGATGATTACCGAAAAGGTTTCCGGCGTGGGCTTTATCGTCGCTAACACTGATATTCAAGCATTGGATGGTTCAAAAGCTGAAACTAAGATTCAGTTAGGACCGAAGTTGACGAAGGGACTCGGTGCCGGATCGAACCCAGAAGTCGGGACTAAGGCTGCCGAAGAAAGTGAATCGGAAATTACCAAGGTACTTGATGGTGCCGACATGGTATTCGTCACTGCTGGTATGGGTGGTGGTACCGGGACCGGTGCTGCGCCTGTAGTAGCAAAGATTGCCAAAGATTCTGGGGCCCTCACTGTGGGGGTTGTCACCCGTCCATTTGCATTTGAAGGCCGGCGTCGTGAGCGACTGGCCAGCGAAGGGTTAGCAAAGCTCAAGAAGAACGTTGACACCATGATTGTCGTGGATAACAACCGTCTTCTGGAAACGATCGATAAGAAGACGTCAATGATGGATGCCTTCAAGGAAGCGGACAACGTTCTCCGTCAGGGTGTTGAAGGCATTTCAGATTTGATTACCAATCCTGGTTACATCAACTCCGACTTCGCTGACATTCGTCATACGATGGTCAACCAGGGAAGTGCCCTGATGGGGATTGGTTCTGCCAGCGGCGAAAACCGTGCGGCGGAAGCAACGAAGAAGGCCATTTCTTCACCGCTGCTTGAAGTTTCAATTGATGGTGCACAGCACGTCTTAATGAACATCACCGGTGGGAAGAACCTTGGACTGTACGAAGGCCAGGAAGCATCGATGGTTATTCAGCAGGCGGCAAGTGCGGATGTTGACATCACCTTTGGTACCACGATCAGTGAAGACATGGGCGACGAAGTTAAGGTGACGGTTATTGCCACGGGGATCGATGGTAAGAAGCAGCGTCATGTTGAACCAGCCAAGCAGTCCACTGACAGTGACCAATCAGTTGCTGAAACTGCTGAAGATTCACAGCCAGAAGAACAGCATGTTGATCCATTTGCGGGCTGGACTGACCCTACTGCCGAAGATCACAATGATGACGATAGTGAGTTTAAGCATGTTGAAAAGCCTGAATTCAACGTCTTCAATGGTGATTCCAGCAGCGTTGACGATGGCGATAATGATGATAACTTGTCAACACCACCGTTCTTCAAGCACCGTAATAACTAATTTGATCAGAGATAGTTGCTTGTGGAGCGTGACAGTGAGGCTGAAAAGGAGCTTCCGTCACGCTCCTGTTGATTTAAGGAGGCTTTACGATGGCAGGCTTTTTAAGTAATTTTTTTGGGACCGACGATGAAGCTTATGATGAACCTGCAACCCAGGTTCCAGTGAATAATAGTGATAAGGTCATTTCCATGAATGGGCACCAAGCAGGAACGACGAGTAGCAAGATTGCGATTTATCAGCCACGTCTTTACAGCGATGTGCAGGAAATTGCTGATGAATTATTAGCCCATCGGGCAGCAGTGGTGAACTTTAGTCAGATGGATACGGCGACTGCTAATAAGGTTATTGATTTTCTTAATGGGACAGTTTACGCCATTGAGGGTGAGATCAAACGCGTTGGTGAACAAATATTCCTATGCACACCACACAATTTTGAAGTGGAAGGATCCATTAAGTTTAATAATTCAGCAAACGAGAGTGACAACCTTAAGTAACGAGAAAGCGGGGAGAGTGACGCCGTGATTGGATTTATTGTCTGGACAATCAACCAATTAATTAACTTGTATATTTGGGGGATCATCATTTGGTGCTTGCTATCATGGTTTCCCGGAGCGCGTAGCTCGAGATTAGGCGAGTTATTGGATCGGCTGGTTCGCCCGTATATGGACTTTTTTGACTTTATTCCGCCACTGGGCGGGGTCAGCTTCTCGCCAATTGTTTCCATTGGTGTTTTGTACCTGGTCCAGTACGGTGTGCGGGCACTGGGGTCAGTACTCAACCAGTTCTAGAAAGGAGAGGTGATTGGTGTGGATTCAGCAAACGTGAAACAGCATTTTCGTCCTGACGAAGCACCATTTATCGATCAAGTACAGGGCTGGCTGGCCACGGCTACAAACGAATACCGACCGGTACTGACGGATTTTATGAATCCTCGTCAATGCTATATCGCACAGACACTGACTAACCGTCAGGATGAGGTGAAGATGGCCCGTAACGGTGGCTGGGATGGTGCGGAAATGCAGCGTTTATTATTTTATCCACGTTACTACCAGCCACAGTTTTCGGACTTTGATATTCAACTATTGAAGATCAGCTACCCGGTGAAGTTTACTGAGCTTCACCACCGTCAGGTGATGGGAACGTTGATGAGTGCTGGAATCAAACGAACAACGTTTGGCGATATTTTGCACCAAGAGGCAGACTGGCAACTAGTGGTTGATAGTAAGATGGCTAACTATCTGCGCCAGCAGGTGACGACCATCGGACGGGTCCACGTGAAACTACTACCCATTTCGTTTGACGAGCTTGTCCAACCTGAAGATGATTGGGAAGAGCTGACAACGACAGTGTCTTCACTTCGCGTCGACAGTATTGTGGCGGCAGCATTCAATTACTCTCGTAACCGGGCCAAAACAGCGATTGAACGCGGACTCGTCAGGGTGAACTGGGAAGAAGTCCAACGACCCGATTATTCCCTCGCAGTTCATGATCGGTTGTCTGTTCGTCACGCGGGACGGGTGAGCCTCACCGCGGTCAACGGGATAACAAAAAAAGGTAAACTGAAGGCGGTCTTGAACGTGATCAAGGCCGGCAAGTAAAATGGAGGATTAAAATGACGTTAACGGCAGATGACATTAAGAATAAGCAATTTGACAGTAAGATGCGTGGTTATGACCGCGGCGAAGTTGATGATTTTTTGAAGTCGGTTAGCGAAACGATTACGGCGCTGACTGACCAAAACCGTCAATTGGCTGAAGAGAACCAAACAGCAAAGGAGCAGTTGCGCTACTTTACTGAAATGAAGGATTCACTCAACAAGTCGATCCTGGTTGCTCAAGAGGCGGCTGATAAAGTTAAGACCAATGCTAAACGTGAGGCTGAGATCATGGTTAGAGAGGCCCAGAAGCAGGCAACGGATATTGTTGCCGAGGCCAATAGCAAGGCTAACCAGGTGATTGAAACCAGTGCCGATGACACTCGGAAGCTGACGACTGAAACTAACGACCTCAAGAAGCAGACCCGCATCTTCCGTCAGCGGCTGCAAGTGATGTTGGAATCTCAGCTAGAAGTGGTCAAGAGTAAGGATTGGGATACCTTATTAGCCAACGACGACCTGAGCAAGTATGACGAAATTCAGAAGATTCTCGGCAGTCGTCTTGACAAGGATTCCGCAAGCAGTGTACAATCATCAGCATCAAGCCAGTCAACGGCCAGCAGTGAGCAGGCGGTAGATGAACCCAGCAGTGGTGATAACACAACACCGACTGCTGAACAGCAAGCACCGGTTACGCCGAACTCGCCGGCCGCTAGTCAACCGGCACAGCCGGCTGATGCGGGGAAAACGGTGGTCATCTTCCCGGATGACGACCAGGCTAAGTAGCTGGCAGCATCTTCGTTAACAAAATGATGACGGGAATAGCGGGTGTTGAAGTACCTCTTCAGCGAGCTAACGGTTAGTGCGAGGTTAGTAGCAGGTTTCAATGCCAGATCATCCCTGAGTGGCGGCCGTCAAGAAGGCCGTCCGGTCCATTACCGTTATCAAATGCCCAAGGGGAGGGTTCGCCCTCCTAAAATTAGGTGGTACCACGAATACTTCGTCCTATGTTGGGCGGAGTTTTTTTGTTAACGAAGTGTAGGGAAAAGATTAGAAAGGAAGATGGCTATGCGGGTTAAAGATACTTTAAATCTTGGCAAGACCAAGTTCCCCATGCGTGGTAAGTTGCCCAAAACCGAGGGTAACCGCGAAAAAGTATGGGAAGAAAACAAGGTCTACGAACAGCGGCAAAAACTAAACCAGGGGAAACCGAGCTTTGTGCTCCACGATGGTCCGCCATACGCTAACGGTAATATCCACGTTGGTCACGCGATGAACAAGATTAGTAAGGACTTCATTGTTCGTTTTAAGTCGATGACAGGCTACCGGGCCCCATACGTTCCTGGCTGGGATACTCATGGTTTGCCGATTGAACACCAGTTGACGAAGGCCGGTTATGATCGCAAGAAAATGTCGACGACCGAATTCCGTGACCTTTGTCGACAGTACGCCTTAGAACAGGTCCAAAAACAGATGGCCGGCTTTAAGCGGCTTGGTGTCTCTGGCGACTGGGAGCACCCTTATCTGACGTTAAACAAGGAATTTGAAGCGGCCCAGATTAAGGTCTTTGGCGCCTTTGCAAAGAAGGGGCTCTTGTACCAGGCGAAAAAGCCAGTTTACTGGTCATGGTCATCTGAATCAGCCCTGGCAGAAGCCGAAGTTGAATACCATGATGTGGTAGCCAAGACGGCCTTCTTCGTTGAACAGGTGAAGGATGGCAAGGGTGTCTTGGACAACAACACGTTCCTTGTTGTTTGGACGACCACCCCATGGACAATTCCCGCATCGGAAGCCGTTGCTGTCAATGCTGACTTTGACTACGTGGTGGTCAAGCCAGCAGGTAGTGACCGTCAATTTGTCGTGGCGGCCACCTTGCTGGATAAGCTGGCCACGAAGTTTGGCTGGGAAGATTATGACCTGGTTAAGCACGTTGCCGGCAAAGACCTGGAGGGGATTACAACGGCCCATCCGTACCTGGACCGGGACCTGCTCGTCGGACTAGCTGATTACGTGACGGCAGATACCGGGACCGGCCTTGTCCACACTGCTCCAGGCTACGGGGATGATGACTACCACTTCGGACTGAAGTACAAGTTGCCAATCTTTGCGCCAATGACTGACCAGGGAATCCTGACGAAGGAAAACGGTCTTGAATTTGACGGGGTCTTCTACCAAAAGGCTGACGATATTTCGCTCAAGTTGCTGAAGGAGCATGACGCGCTCCTGTTGCAGGAGCCACTGAAGCACTCCTACCCATTTGACTGGCGGACAAAGAAGCCGATTGTTTTCCGAGCAACCGACCAGTGGTTTGTTTCCATCGACAAGATGCGTGATCAGATCCTCAAGGCGGTTGACGAAGTGAAGTACAAGCCGGACTGGGGGAAGGTTCGTCTTTATAACATGCTCAAGGACCGTGGCGACTGGGTCATCTCTCGTCAACGGGTCTGGGGTGTGCCGCTGCCAATCTTCTACGCTGAAGACGGCACCCCGATCATGGAAGAAGAAACGATCAACCACGTTTCTGACCTCTTCCGGAAATATGGCTCCAACATCTGGTTTGAGCGTGACGCGAAGGACCTCCTGCCAAAGGGCTACAGCAATGAACACTCGCCAAATGGTAAGTTCACCAAGGAAACCGACATCATGGATGTCTGGTTTGATTCCGGTTCATCTCACCAGGGAGTCTTGGCAGAACGGCCGGACTTAACTTACCCGGCCGACCTGTACCTGGAAGGTTCTGACCAATACCGGGGCTGGTTTAACTCCAGCCTGATCACGAGTGTTGTGGTTAGTGGTCACGCACCGTACAAGCAGATCGTTAGTCAGGGCTTTACCCTTGATAAGCGTGGTAACAAGATGAGTAAGTCAATGGGTAACGTCATCGACCCTGCCAAGGTTGTTGACCAGATGGGAGCCGAAATTATCCGTTTGTGGGTAATGAGTGTTGATACCAGTGCTGACGTGCGGGTTTCGATGGGGAGTTTCCAACAAATTTCGGAAGCTTACCGGAAGATCCGGAACACTTTCCGCTTCCTATTAGCCAATGTTGGCGACTTTGATCCTGCAAAGGACCGGGTTGATTATGATAAGCTGGAAGCTATCGACCAGTACATGGAGGTGACCTTCAACCACTTCTTGGCTGACATGCGGAAGAAGATGGATGATTATGACTACTTAAGTGCCTACAAGATGCTGATTAACTTTGTGAACAACGAGCTGTCTGCCTTCTACATGAACGTTGCTAAGGATGTTCTCTACATCGAAGCGGAGGACTCGCCGGTTCGGCGGTCCATGCAGACTGTCTTCTACGACATCTTAGACGGTCTGGTGAAGTTGCTAACACCAATTTTGCCGCACACAACAGAAGAGGTTTGGCAATACATGGACGGTACTGAGCAAGAATTTGTTCAGCTAACCAATATTCCAGAGCCACAGCACTTCGACGGTGAAGAAGAACTAGTCGCCAACTGGGATCAGTTCATGGAGATTCGCTCCCACGTTCTGAAGGGACTGGAAGAAGCCCGGAATAACAAGGTTATTGGGAAGTCGCTCGAGGCCCAAGCCGACCTGTACTTAACCGCTAACCAGCAAGCCTTACTCAAGAAGTTGGACGCCAACATTAAGCAAGTTCTTGGTGTTTCAGCGCTGACCATTCATGATGCTGATGACAAGCCGGCTGATGCGGTCGAGTTTAACGACCAGGTGGCGGTAAAGATTACTGCTGCCCCTGGTGAAGTTTGCCAGCGTTGCCGGATGACGACGGAAGATGTCGGTAATGATCCAGCATACCCGCAACTGTGTGCGCGTTGTGCAAAGATTGTTCGCGATAATTTTCCGGAAACCGTGAATGAGGGATTAGAAAAATAGTTATTAGATACTAGCCAGTGTCTACTTTAAAATTAACGGCTGCTTTCTCACAGGGGAGGCGGCCGTTTTTTTAACCGCTGAGAAATGACATGGACCACCGTCACGGTGTAAAATAAGACGATAACAATCCGGGAGGCAGAAAAATGTTAGCAGGAACCGTTAAGCAGTATGACCAACAAAAGGGTTGGGGGTTTATCACAATCCCTCATGAGGAAGAAGTGTACGTCCATGCCCGGGGAATTATGCCTGCTGACCGTCAACGGTTACGGACGGGGGATCGGGTTTCCTTGGTAGTAATTCAAGGACAGCGTGGGCCACAGGCAGCGCGCGTCAGGATTCTTCGCTAAGGGGAGTGAAGCTGATGAACTTTAAGGAAGTACCGGTTAGCTGCAAGAACGTCTTCCATGGTCACTTGATTGACGTGGAAGTCGAGCAGGTTAAAACACCTGCCGGTCAGCTTGCTCAACGAGAAATTGTTCGGCATGCCAAGGCTGTTTGCTTACTGGTGGTCAATAAAGAGGGGCAATTTGCCGTTGTCAAGCAGTGGCGCGAACCGATTGCGACGACCACTTTAGAAATTCCCGCTGGCAAGGTGGATGAACGAGATGGTGGGTCTTCACTACACGCTGCTCAACGGGAGCTGAATGAAGAAACGCGGCTAAGCGCAAAGCAGCTTACTCGTATCTGCGGTTTTCATAGCTCAGTCGGTTTTTCTGATGAATACTTGACCATGTACCTGGCCACAGACCTCTCGCCAGTTAAGAAACAGCTCCCTCAGGATCCCGATGAACAGTTAAGTCTGCAATGGCTGACGGTCGAGCAGGGATTGCAAATGATCGACAGTGGGCAGGTCACCGATGCAAAAACGATTATGGCAATCTACTATCTGAAAGGGCATTGTGATGAACAACGATAATAATCAATTCGGGACTGATGAACACCTCACGCGGACGCAATACCGTCGTCAGATGAAGCATCGGCGGGGGTTGTTTGGCCACCACCAAAATGAGGATGTATCGAGTGAAGGTCAACAGTCGTCACATGACGACTTAGACGCACAGCCGACTCCTGAACCAGCTGCGGCAACCGCGCAAATGAACGATGAATCGCCGACCCCTAACCGGGCTGCTAGCGTAGCGATGGACCAAGAAGCGGTGGCGGAAGAAAAAAGTCAGCGCTTAGCCAGGAAATTAAACATCGTCATTGCGGTTTTGGTGGCGCTAATTGTGGTCGTTTATTTAGTTTTATTTTTTGTGGGATAAGG
>NZ_CAKPXS010000023.1 GCF_934202235.1 uncultured Limosilactobacillus sp.
CTAGTAATCTTATATGAACAAAATGGTGAGGTTTTTGAACAACAGCCAATTGGTCATATCGATAGTGATGTTAGTTTCTTCAGTAAGTTAGGATCAGCCGATGTTACCTTTCGGCTTAAGGCCTAGGAGTGAAATATAAATTCATCCTAGAAAGGGGAAGTCAAGATGGCAGATGTAAAATATGACTTTACAGGAAAAGTTGTCATTGTTACTGGTGCGCGAACTGGAATTGGTCTTTCGGCAGCACAAAAGTTTGCTCAAGCGGGAGCGGCGGTTGTATTAGCTGGTCATCATGAACCGAAGGATGAAGCAGCTGATTTACGGAAGCAAGGCTATAAGGCGGAATCCTTTGCGGTTGATGTGGCTAAAGAAGATCAAGTGCAACAAATGGTGGAATTTACTGTTGAAAAATTTGGTCGGTTAGACTTTGCATATAACAATGCTGGGATTCAAAGCCCAATTACTAACACGGCCGACTTGGCTTTAGATGAGTATGAAAAAGTAATGAATACTAATCTTAAAGGTGTCTTCCTCTGTATGAAATATGAATTACGTCAGATGGCTAAACAAAACGAAGGCGGGAAGATAGTTAACTGCTCTTCAATGGGTGGCTTAGTTGGTTTACCGGGAAGAAGTGCCTACCATGCTTCAAAACATGGTGTTCTAGGAATGACTAAGAGCACTGCCTTGGAATATGCTGATCAAGGAATTAACGTTAATGCAGTTTGTCCGGGGGTTATTCACACACCAATGGTTGACCGAATGATGAAGACGGAAAAGCATGCGATGGATGAATATATCCGGGACATTCCGGAAGGTCGGTTGGCTGAGCCGGGTGAGATTGCCGATGCTGTTCTTTTCCTCTGCTCTGATGCAGCAAGCTATATTGTTGGCCAGGCCTTGGCTGTTGATGGTGGTTACACAATTCACTAGGAGGCAAAATGATGGCTAAAGATAATTTATTTGGAATTGGTGAGCAGAATCCCTTTGGACAATACTTTACTGGTGAAACTTATCGTCATCCTTTGGTAAAAAAAGAAGGTAATATTAATGTTGGTGTAAGTAATATCACCTTTACTCCTGGTGCTCGGACTAACTGGCATATTCATCATGATGGTTACCAGATCTTGCTGGTCACTTCTGGAAAAGGTTGGTATCAGGAGGCGGGTAAACCAGCTCGCACATTAAAGGCTGGCGACCGTGTAGTAATTCCAGAAGGGGTTAAACATTGGCATGGTGCTGCCAAGGATAGCTGGTTTAGTCATGTTTCAATTACTGCTGGAACCAGTGAATGGTTGGAACCGGTCAATGAGCAAGAATATTTGAAACTTGATAGATAGTATCAACTAATAGTTGATATGATGCTAATTCTTTGATGATTCTATTATGCTTGTTGATGATTTAAGATTGATAGTGTTGAAAGAGATATAAAAAGTTATTAAGGAGGAACCCGCTTATGGCTGTAAAAGGAAAAGTAGTAGTAATCACAGGTGCATCTTCAGGAATCGGGGAAGCAACAGCTAAGTTATTAGCCAAGAATGGTGCAATGGTAATGCTTGGTGCTCGTCGTGAAGACCGACTTTACAAGATTGCTGATGAAATTAACGTTAATGGTGGACGGGCAGATTTCCGAACGGTTGACGTTACTAAACCAGAAGAAGTCGAAGCATTAGTAAAAGCCGCTCAAGATAGTTTTGGTAAAGTTGACGTTATCTTTAATAACGCCGGAATCATGCCAAATTCTCCAATGAGTGCAATTCGGACCGATGAATGGAACAAGATGATTGACGTTAATATCAAGGGTGTCCTGAATGGAATTGCTGCGGTAATGCCAATTTTCACTGCCCAAAAGCATGGTCATATTATTACCACTTCATCCGTTGCGGGATTGAAGAATTATGTTGGTTCTGGAGTTTATGGTGCGACTAAGTTTGCCGTTAAGAACGCGATGGAAGTTACCCGGATGGAAAGTGCCAATGAAGGCACGAATATTCGGACCACCACCCTGTATCCAGCGGCAATTAATACCGAATTGCTTGACCACATCGGTGATGAAAAGACTGCTTCAAACATGAAGAACTTCTACAAGCAACACGGAATTTCACCAGACGCTATTGCCCGGGTGGTCAACTTTGCCATTGATCAACCGGAAGATGTTGATATTTCCGAATTTACCATTTACCCAACAAACCAAGCATAAGATTTAACTTTAAGGCTGAGCAAAAAAACTCAACCTTATTTTTCTACAAGGGGGGATTTTAAGATGATTGAGAATCAACATACTTCAACAACCGATAACCGGGTCACTAAAGTTGAAAAGCCAACTGGAATTAACCTGGTTATTAATGGACAAACATTTTCTGCAGTTTTAAACGATTCACAAGCTGCACAAGCATTAATTGATAAATTGCCGTACACAATTACAGCTAGTCAAGGTGCACATGATTACTGTGGCGTCATGGAGCACCTGCCATATGATCAAAATGATGTTCAAGCTGGCTGGTTTGACGGTGATCTTTCCTTTGATATCAGTGGTGATTGGTTTGCCCTTTTCCTCCGGGGAGCTAATAATGATGCTCGCTACCAAGAAGTGAATTTGGGTCAACTGGTAAATAAAGAAGATATTGCTAAAATTGCTCAATTACCAGCTACGGTTGATATTACGATTGAGCTGGCTAAGTAAGGTGATATTAATGAAGAAATTTCGTATAGTTGGAAGCTTCCTTTTGGGAATAGCTGTTGTTGGCCTTATCTACCAACAAGGAATAATTCATTCCAGCAGTAATAATTTTATCCAATCAACGACGCCAACTTTATTTTTTCACGGCTGGGGTAGTAGTGCTCACGCTGAACAACATATGGTAAATGCGGCAAAAAAAGCTGGTGTTACTAAGACTATCGTCCAAGCTAATGTTAATAAGAATGGGCATGTTACTTTAACTGGAAAGATTCCGCGCCATGCTATCAACCCAATCATCATGGTTAATTATGTTGATAATAAAAATAGTAATTATCACCAAGATGGCAAGTATGCATTAAATGTGATTGAAAAGCTTCAAAATACTTACCACTTTAAACAAATTAACCTCGTTGGGCATTCAATGGGTAACATGTCGATTAGCTTTTACTTATTAGATAATGCTCAAGATCAAGAATTGCCACAATTAAATAAACAGGTAGCAATCGCTGGTCACTTTGATGGGATTAAGGGTCGTGACTTACCAGATAACTTAGATGTAAATTCTCAGACTGGGCAGCCCAATAAGATGACTCCTGCTTATCGGCAATTACTAGGTTTACGTAATACTTACCCGCAATCAGCTAGAGTACTAAATATGTATGGTGATATTGGTAATGGATCAGATGGTGCTGTAACTAATGATTCATCCAGAACAATGCGCTATTTAGTTGCTGACCGTGCTGCATCTTACCAGGAAAAAAAGCTTACTGGTAAGCAAGCTCAACATAGTAAGTTGCACAGTGATCGGGCTGTTGATCGGGCATTGATAAACTTTTTATGGGCAAAATAGAAGGGAGAATCAGCAAATGAAGTTAAATGTTCCAGTAACCAAAGATGGGTATTTACCGGATAAGTATTCCAAATATTCTAAAATCAAGAAGGATGGTCAACCAGTAATTTCATTTCCAATTGAAATTGCAGATATTCCCCAAACAGCTAATTATTTAGCATTATCATTAATTGATTATGATGCGGTTCCACGAACAGGCTTTCCCTTTATTCATTGGCTGGCTGCTAACCTGCCCGTCAAAAATATTGATGAAGATTTCAGTAGCGTCTTTGACGGACCACAAGGAATGAATACTTGGGCTTCACGGTTTTACGATGAAGATGACGAATATGTAACGAGTCATTATGCTGGCCCAATGCCACCAGACAAACCACACCGGTATACCCTATCTGTCTATGCTTTAAAGCACGCAATGAATATTAAGGATAAGTTTTACTACAATGATTTTCGCGATGAATTGGTAAATAACGTAGTGGATAAAGCAAAATTATATATTAGAGCACGTGCATAGCCATTAAAGAGAGATTTAATGAAACTATGATAATAGTTTAAAAAACGGTAATAAGAACTAAAGGTCAGCAAAAAGAAAAATGCTGGCCTTTAATGTTGAATTGGTATCAACCTTTAGTTGATAAGTAACTAAAAAGATGGCGATTCAAATAATGATAAAAGGGAAAGATAATAAGAATAGAAATCGAAATGTGAAGGGAAGAGTATGATTAATGGTTAAGAATGTTGAAAGAATATTACTGGCCTTGCTGGTCGTTGTTAGTATCCTAAATCTAATCTTTGCGAATGAATTAGCAGGTGGATTGGCGATTATTTCTCTGTTAGTCCTAATTTGCGGCTTTCATCATCTGAGTAGTGCATTTAAATGGGCAACGGGAATCTTCTTCGTCCTAGGATTATTAATTGCCGGATTTAATCACTTTTCACTATCAGTGGTAGTTAACGCAATTAATTCGATGGATAGCCTGATTGTACTATTAATTGTTATGCAGTTGTTTACGATCCCGATTGCTGTGGGACGGTACCAAAATTCAATTGTGACGCTAGTTAACGGTAAGCTACCGACTAATCGGAGTTTATTTGGCTTCACGATGGTAATTACTTTCTTGTTATCTAGTATTCTTTCAATGGGAACTGTGCCAATCATTTACTCCATTTTAGGACCAACGATCAAACAACGTCTGGGGAAAGATTATAATTACTTCTCCTCAGTTGCTATTAGTCGTTCCTTTACTTTAGGGACGTTGTGGGCACCAGGAGCTGCAACAATTTTCTTAATTAGTACAATTACTCATGTATCTTTACAAAAACTTTTTGTTCCGAGTTTTGTCTTAGGGCTATTAGGCTTATTGTTAGCTTGGTTAATCGAATTGTATACTTCTCCGGTAGAGGGAAAAAAGGACAACCTTAGCATAAAACGAGAACATGCTGGACATGCACTAATGCAGGTTCTTCAAATTGCTTTAGCGGTTGCTATTTTGTTGGTAATTGCTTTTGTGTTAATCGACCTTAAAATTGGTGAAGCAATGATTGATGTTGCATTAGCTGGGTTAGTTGTTATTCTCATTTGGCTAGCAGCATTACAAGTTAATGATCTTCATCATCAACGAACCATTAAAGCAGGCAAGGAGTACCTTCAAAATGGATTATTACGCGGTGGCAGTTTAGCACCTTTCTTTGTTGCAATTGGTCTATTTTCAAACGTCTTTGAACATTCACAGGTATCTAAAACGATTGCTCAAACTTTGACACCTTATATTGTGCACTTATCATGGGGTGCGCTCATCCTAATTCCATTATTGGTTGTATTACTATCTTTAGTTGGGGTACACCCACTTGCCTCAGTTACTTTATTAGGACAGGTAATGATGGGAATCAATTTACCATTTAATGCTTTAGCAATTGCTCTTGGCTTGAATATTGGTAGTGTTCTCGCATACATGATGTCACCATTTGCGGGTATCGTAGTGGTAATTGCTAATATCCTCGGTGTTAGTTCAGCAACGGTTTCATTAAAGTGGAACGGAAAATATTGTACAGGATTATTTGTTTTGAGTTTAGTCTTTATTATCATTTATACACTAATTTTTTCTTAATAGAAGGTGGAATGAATGGAATATATTGAATTTAATAATGGAATAAAGATGCCCTTACTAGGTTTTGGTACTTATCGAATTGCACCTTACGCCACACAACAAGCGGTTAGTAAAGCAATTAAAATTGGATATCAAAGTATTGATACGGCCCAACTTTATGGGAACGAAGCCGGTGTTGGTAAGGCAATTAATGAAAGTAGTTATTCTCGCGATCACTTTTTCATTACGTCAAAGGTAAAGACAAGTGGATATAGGGCAACGAGGCAAAGTATTGACCTTTCCTTGCAAAGAGCTGGTTTAGATTACTTTGATTTAATGCTGATTCATTGGCCGATGGGGAAAGATTTGGATACTTATCGGGCATTAGAAGAGGCATATCAAGCAGGAAAATTACGGTCAATTGGGGTTAGCAATTTTAATCATCAACAAATCAATGAACTACTAGCAAATTTTGCAACTACTCCGGTTGTTGATCAGATTGAAACGAGTGTCTATTTACAACAACAAAAAATGCATCGTTATTTAGAAGAACATTATATCATCCATGAATCATGGTCCCCCCTTAGGAGAAGGTTTACGAACTATGTTTAAAAATAAACAACTTCTCGGCATAGCAGAAAAATACCATAAATCGGTTGCTCAAATAGTGTTACGTTATTTAATTCAAAATAAGATCATGGTTATTCCGAGTTCAACTAATCCAGTTCATATGCAAGAAAATTTTGATGTTTTTGATTTTTCGTTAACTAATAGTGAATTGGAGCAAGTTCGTCAATTAGATCGTAAAGAAAGTGTTGTTGGATGGCCAAGTGATATGCTAATGGAACAAGATTATTAAGATGAAAGGCCAGAATTATGTGATTATTTAATCATAATTCTAGCCTTTTAAATTTTAATTGAATTAAATTAATTCATATATGACTTCAAAACTACCATTTCAGCATTAATAGTTTCACGATATAGTAAATTATAGTTATTGGTGGTTAGACCTTGTTGCTGGTAGTTATCGGATAAGAAAGTACGTTCTGCTTGAAAAACAACGTAGAATGTATTAAGTGCAGTGTTAATTTGCTTTTTGGTAGATTCTTCATGTTGTATCATTCGTGTCCATTTGTTCCAAAATTCTTTTAATGTAGTTTGCCCTTTTTGACTTCGTAGATCAAAGGAAACAGCCTGTTTAACTTCATTTGAGATATTTAGTTGATTTATAACCTTAATGGCATCATCAATCATTTTTTTACGAAGATTATTGATTAAAGCCTCATGATGTTTATCAACTTGTTGAGATTTTAATATAAACTGAAAAACAATTGTTGGGATAATCATACTAAGGATGATTAAAGTGCTTTCTGACATTATGATTAAGCTAAAATCTCGTTGATGAATTTGCTCTTCAGCCATCATAAAGGCTAAAGCAAATGTTACCGAACCATGAATGCCGCCAAAAGCAAAGACTAAAGCATTATGTTTTGAATCATGATGAACCAGTCGTGTATATAGATATCTAATAATTAAATTAATAAAGTAAAGGGCAATACCAACTTCGAGCCATTTTAATGAACTATAATGAATAGCTGGACTCTTAATTATACGAACCAACATATGGCGATTGGGCTAGGAGTTGAGGCTTGTCGGCAGGAAGTTCGAACTTTATTTATTAATTGTCATGAGTTGATCTTGCGTTTAAAAGCTGCCCAAGTAAAAAATCATTTAGAACGAGTGATGCGAAGGTATGAACGCTACGACTTATTGATTATTGACGAGCTAGGTTATTTACCAATTACCAGTGATGAAGCTAACTTACTATTCCAATTAATAAATGGCCGTTACGAGCGCAAATCAACGATCATAACGACTAATGTACCACTATCAAGTTGGGGAACAGTCTTGCATAACTAAGCTGCGGCAGAAGCGATCTTAGATCGCCTCGTTTATCATGCTCATGTGTTGAAAATCAAAGGGAAGTTTTATCGATTAGCAACCGCCGAAATCATACATTTTTAAACCGCCATAAAACGACAATTTAAAACCGCCCTTGACACCTCCTTATTGAACTATCTTCATATCATTTTCGCTCGCAATTCTTACCATTGAGATTATACCAAGGTTACTTAGTACGAATGAGCTCAGACCTCTGGCGACTGGTTTCACCAGCCGCACAGGGGTCTTTTTTAACTCTCTTCCAACAACTTTCCTTTCCGCAGCAGGTCAGTCAGTTCACTAGCCTGCTGAACCTGCTGTAGTTTGCCCATCCACTGATCGTTTTGGACACACCGTAGCAGTCGGCTGAGGATGGCCAGGTGCTGACGCTGGTCAACGGGGGCCAGGCCAACGACAAAATTGATTTGCTTGTCCGAGTGGTCAACACAAAAGGGATGGGCGAAGAAGGTGTAGCTAAAGCCTAACTCATTGACCCCGGCCTCTGGCGTCGCGTGGGCCAGGAAGACCCCCTTGCCGATCGCCATGTAGTCGCCGTGGGTTTTCGTTAACTGGATAATTTTGCTGACGTATTGGTCATCAATGACGTGGGCCGCCACCAGCTTATTCATGCTAAAACGGAGCGCTTCCTGCCAGTGAACGGGCTGGCTGACGAAGTCGGTGGTCGTTGTGCTACCGGCGGTAATCCGTGGTTGTTGCTGGGTTTGGTTGCTGAGGTAGGCCTTGAGGTCGTTCTCCAGTCCCTGGGGGTCAACGATCCGGGTATGGGTAGCGATGATGTCCATTAAGGTCGGTAACTGAACTGGCTGGTGTTGGGCTTCAATCAGGTGGGCATCCTGGAGACGAGTGCCAATTTGCTGCCAGTCGGCTTCACCGGGGATGACCGGGACCGTCATTACTGGCACTTGGTCCGGCATCTGCGGCAGGTCAATCGTGCTCAGCACCAGCTTAATGGTTTGGTAATGAATATTTTCAAACTGGAAGGTGTTGTAGGGGCCGACAAAGTGAACACCTGGGTAGCGGCCGCGCAGCTGGGCAATCAGTAGTTCGGAAGTCCCAATTCCGCTGGAACAAATGACGAGGACGCTCGGCTTTTCTTTCGCCGGCAGGTCGGTATTGCGGAGGGCCCCGCTAAAGTAGACTGCAATCAGCGCAATCTCGTCATCGGAAAGAGTTTCGCCGGTAAATTGGTTAAAGGGGCGGACGGCCTGCTTAACCAATTCAAAGGTTTCCCGGTAGGAGTGTTTGATTTGGTTGACTAGCGGGTTGCGGTAGTTAATGTGGTACTTTACCCGGTAATAGGTTGACACGAGGTGGACCGTCAGCTTCTTATTGAGCGTGTGATCGGAAGTGGGCAATTCGACGGCGGCAATCTCGTTAAACCGCCGGATCATCTGACTAGCAATCGGCCGGAGGAGGGGGATCATCGGGTTGTCGGCACCAACGTGTTGGAAGGCCTGGGTGTTAACAATCTCTGCCAAAAACATTGCTTCGGCTGCCGAGTTAATGTGCAAATCGTTGAGAAAACTGTCGGCCCAGGTAAAGGTCAGGGAATAATCATCTGCGGTCAACTGACGGGCAGGCAAACGGTGATGTTGCTGGCGCTCGATCAGCCAGTGAGCAAAGGTGGTCAGGAGGTTCAGTGAGTCGTTGGTAAAGGAGTTGCCAGTGATCCGTTCCAACAATTTTAGCTGGTCACGAAAGTGTGCAGAAGTGTTAAAGGTGATTTGCGCCGCGGTGAGCTTGGTCAGCTGGGGAAAGTTTTCAAAGACCCAGCGACGTTTGAGGGCTTCGTCGCCGTGGACGTATTTTCCCTTGCTAGAGTTCTTAATCGTCAGCCCCACTGGGAGTTGCTGCGTTAGGTGGCTGAGGTCCTTGATGACGGTGTTTTTGCTAACTGCGAAAAGGATCATTAATGACGTTAGTGAAGTGGCCGGACGCGAGATGAGACAGAAAAAGATTAGCAAACGGCGATCTGTCGGTTCCAGCGAGCTAAAGTGAAATTGGCCGGCAAATAGTTCTTGGTAGTTGGCAGCTGTTTGTTTATCAGGTTGTTCTTCCAGGACCGCCTGTTTGGTTGCCGCGGACAGCCGGTAGCCGACACCACGGATGTTTTCGATTTCGTCCAGATGGCAACTCGCCAGCTCTTCGTTGACCTTCGTAATGGTATAAAAGACACTCCGGCGGGAGACTCCCAAGTGTTCAATGAGGGTGGTCAGCGGGACCGTCGTTTCACTTTTGAGTAGTTCATTGACCAACTGTTCACCGTGTCGAGTTTTGGTAAAATCCATCGTTATCACCGCCAATATCGTTTTTGCTGACCATATCCTAGTTCATTTTTTGCACTTTATCAAGTTCCGCCATTGCACTTGTGGGAAAGTGAGCATTGCTTTATTATCAACACAGTAATAATTGATTAAGGGATGAGGTGATTACTTGGCACTAGATTTACTTGATCAACAGACAGTTCAGGTTGTTGACGGTGACGGCCTGAAATGGCAAGACGCGATCCGCCAGGCCGCTAAGCCGTTAGTTGATAACGGGACAGTCGGGGATGACTACGTGGAAGCAATGATTAACGTCGTTGACGAAAAGGGACCATACATTAACATCGGCCCCAACATTGCACTGGCCCACTCACGTCCGCGGCCGAGCGTTAAGCGAGTTGGCTTATCGTTAATGAAGACGAACCAGCCAGTTAACTTAGTCAGTGATGAGCACCCGGTCAAGCTGTGGTTTGTCTTAGCCGCAACTGACAGTACCAGCCACCTGAAAGTTATTCAGGAATTATCAACGGTACTGATGGATGCTGACCGCACGAAGCAGCTGCTGGCAGCCACTTCTGTTGATGATGTATTAGCAACGTTAAAGGATTAGGAGGACTTAATTATGAAGTTTGAAGCTTTATGTCAATCAGGTTTAGGGAGCAGCTTCATGGTTCAAATGAACATTCAGAACCTGCTCAAGCAAGAAAACGTTAAGGAAGACATCCAGGTTGACCACTCAGATGTTGGCAGTGCGACTGCCGACCAAGCTGACTACTTCTTCTTGGACCCAACGCTGGAAACTTCAGCCGGTAGCCTGCCACAGGACAAGGTTGTTGTTTTGAAGAGTCTTGTTGATCCAAATGAACTGAAGGAAAAGGTTAACGCTATCCTTGATAAGGAAGGCATTGCCCACGACTAACCTTAAGAAGGGATTATTCTTAATCTCTTTGTTAGCAATTATTTATTCATAAATGATCCACTTCTTAAGCAATTATTTGGAGGTTAACGATAGCTATGAATGGACTATTAAATCTATTTGAAAGTATCGCAACGACGCCAGCACTGCTGGTTGGTCTGATTGCGCTGATTGGTTTGCTCTTGCAAAAGAAGAGCGCCACTGAAACTATCCAGGGGACGATTAAGACCTTTGCCGGGTTCCTGATCCTGACTGGTGGTTCCACGATTTTAAGTAACGCCCTGACACCATTTGCCAAGATGTTCAAGTTTGCCCTTGGTGTTCAAGGGGTTGTGCCAAGTAACGAAGCCGTAGTTGCCATTGCCCTGGTTAAGTACGGTTCAGTAACTGCCCTGATCATGCTGGTCGGGATGATTGTCAACGTCCTGCTGGCTCGTTTCACGAAGTTCAAGTACATCTTCCTGACTGGTCAGGCAATGCTGTACGTTTCCTGTCTGACGGCCGTTGTGCTGATCAGTGCCGGGATGGGCAGCAGCTGGCAGACAATCCTGCTTGGCGGTTTGTTCGAAGGGACGCTGCTGACGGTTACGCCAGCCTTCTGTCAACCATTCATGCGTGAAATTACGCACGGTGACACGGTTGCCATGGGTCACACTGGTAACATTGGTTACGCCATTGCCGGGTTAGTTGGTAAGTGGTTTGGTGACAAGAAGCACAGTACTGAAGACATCGAACTGCCAAAGTCACTCGGCTTCCTGCGTGACTCCACTGTTTCTATTACGATCGTGATGGCCATCGTTTACATCATCCTGGCGATCATTGCCGGCCCACACTTCGTGGAAGGTAAGCTGAGTGACGGGACGAACTACATTATCTTCGCCATCGTTCAAGCTGGTACTTTCGCTGCCGGGTTCGCCGTTGTGCTGCAGGGTGTTCGGATGATCCTTGCTGAAATTGTTCCAGCCTTCCAAGGGATCGCCCAAAAGATCGTGCCAAACTCCAAGCCTGCCCTGGACGTGCCGATCATCTTCCCATTCGCACCAAACGCTGTTCTGCTTGGTTTCATTGTCAGCTTTGCTGTGGGGACGATTAGTATGTTTGCCATGGTCGCAATGCACACTGTTGTTATCATCCCAGGGGTTGTTGGTCACTTCTTCTGCGGTGCCGCCGCTGCGATCTACGGTAACTCCAAGGGTGGTCGTCGTGGTGCGATCATCGGTGCGATTGTTAACAGTCTGATTATCAGCTGGCTGCCACTTTACATCCTGCCGGTTCTGGGGAACCTGAAGATGGCTGCTTCGACCTTCGCTGATACTGACTACCTGGTTCCAGGGATTATCCTTGGTAACCTGGGTCACCTTGGCGGGACTGTCCTGGCCTTCAGCATCATTGCCTTCACAGTTATTGTTGTGCTGGTAAGTATGATGATGAAGTCACCAAAGGCCGACGCTAACAAGTAATAATTAATGTACACGAGGAATAACTACTGGTACCATACAAATTGTTGGGACGGTAGTTATTCTTTTGGCGTAATGGAGGTATTTAATAATGGATAAAAAAGAAATGCAAGCTGTTGACGCACTGCGCTTCTTGAGCACGGACATGATTCAAAAGGCTAACAGTGGTCACCCGGGTGTTGCAATCGACGCGGCCCCAATGGCTTACGGGCTGTGGGAAAAGGTCATGAACTTCAACCCTGAAGACGCAGAATGGTTGAACCGCGACCGGTTCGTGCTCTCTGCAGGACACGGTTCTTCGCTGCTGTACAGTCTGCTGTACTTCAACAACTTTGGGCTGACTCTTGATGACGTGAAGAACTTCCGTCAATTAGGATCAAAGACGCCTGGCCACCCAGAATACGGTCAAACGGCCGGGGTTGACGCGACGACTGGTCCGCTGTCACAAGGGCTGGCAATGTCCGTTGGGATGGCAATGGCTGAAAAGCACCTGGCTGCAATGTACAACAAGCCGGGCTTCCCAGTAGTTGACCATTACACTTACACGATTATCGGTGACGGGGACCTGATGGAAGGTCTTAGTGAAGAATCCATCAACCTGGCCGGCGATAAGGGTCTTTCCAAGCTGATCGTCCTTTACGATTCCAACGATGTTTCCCTGGATGGTCCGCTGAGCCTCAGTACCGACGAAAACGTCAAGGAACGGGTTGAGGCCGCTGGTTGGGATTACCGCAAGGTTGCTGATGGTAACACTGACGTTGATGCCATCGTTGACGCTATTCACCAGGCCCAAAAGACTGACAAACCGTCAATGATTGAAATCAAGACGACGATTGGTTACGGTTCGCCACAGGCGGGCACCAATGCTGTTCATGGTTCAGCACTGGGTGACGAAAACATCGCCAAGATGCGTGACTTCTTTAACTGGGAACTGGCACCGTTTGAATTCACTGACGAAATTCACCAGTTCTTTGACGATGCCGTTGCCGACAAGCTGCCAGCTTATGACGCATGGCGCAAGATGTTCAAGGAATACGCCGACAAGTACCCTGAAGAAGCTGACCAGCTGACGCGCAAGACGCTGAAGGTTGATGGGTTGACGACTTCATACAAGCCGGGTGACGCTATTGCCACGCGGGTTGCCAGTCATGACATCCTCCAGCAAGTAGCTAAGGATAACCCTGAATTCTGGGGTGGGGCAGCCGACCTGGCTTCGTCGAACAAGACTTACTTAGCTGATGATGGCAACTTTACGAAGGACAACCCGGCAGGACGGAACGTCTTCTTCGGTGTTCGTGAATTCGGGATGGCCACGGCCGTTAACGGGATGAACCTGCACGGTGGTAACCGCGCCTTTGGTTCGACCTTCTTCGTCTTCACTGACTACCTGCGTGCTGCTGTCCGGCTGGCTGCACTGATGAAGCTGCCATCAGTCTTCATCGGGACTCACGATTCGATTGCCGTTGGTGAAGATGGTCCAACCCATGAACCAATCGAGCAGCTGACTAGTTTCCGGGCAATGCCAAACCTGAACGTTATCCGTCCAGCTGACGCTAACGAAACGCTGTCAGCTTGGAAGCTGATCGGTAAGACGACTGACCAGCCAACAATGCTGGTACTGTCCCGTCAGAAGCTGCCAGTTCTCTCCGAAACGGTTGACGCCCCGGTTGAAAAGGGTGCCTACATTGTTTCTGACTCCAAGAAGGACGTCCCAGACGGGATCATCCTGGCTGCTGGTTCAGAAGTTTCACTGGCACTCGATGCCAAGAAGCAACTGGCTGCTAAGGGCCAAGATGTCCGGGTCGTTTCCGTTCCAGCAATGAACCTCTTCGACGAACAATCTGCTGAATACAAGGAAAGCGTTCTGCCTTCTGCAGTAACGAAGCGGTTGGCCGTTGAAATGGGCGCTACGATGAGCTGGTACAAGTACGTTGGCTTGAACGGTGATGTCATGGGGATTGACCACTTTGGTGAAAGTGGCAAGGGCCCTGAAGTGATCAAGCACCTGGGCTTCACTACTGAAAACGTGGTTAAGGCTTACGAAGCACTGTAATCAATAACCATCAGATATAGAAAATAGGCACTCGCGAAGGCGGGTGCTTATTTTTTATTGAGAAAGTGAGTTTGGGCGGTTTCATTGGCAAATGAAAAACCCCACCGTAGGTTTACCTACGGGGGGCTGGAGAACGATTGTTACTTTTTGCTGAAGTAATCCGTTACTTGTTATTTGAGGTATCTTAGTTGGCGTTTTTTAATTTTAGTTTCGGTCTATTATTAGTCTTTATCAGATAAGCCTGCCTGCTTCATCAATTGAGCCACATCTGACTTCCAGTTCTTGTTGCGGATCCGGTATAACCAGAATGGCAGTAAAATCAGAACGACACTGACTACGGCAACGATGATGAAGTCGGATAAGGTGCCGACACTAAACGTTGCAACAAGAGTTACAATAATTGTTGCGATTAAAACAAGTCCAATTAACCATGCAACGAAATTATTACCAACCTTGAACTTAGTCGGAAGGTCTGGTTCCTTAACACGCATCTTGATGAAACCAATCGCCATGAAGACATAAACTGTACAGTAAAGCACGTTAGTCGAGTTGACAAGGTCCAAGAATGCGGCATTGATACCTGGTACTAGCAAGTAAATCAGTGCGAAGACGGAGATGACAATCCCTTGAGTTAACATAACAGCTGGGGAGTCACCATACTTGTCCGTCTTCCAGAACTTGAATTTTGGTGAGAAGTATCCGTTACGTGCACTTGGGATGATAGTTTTACCAGGTCCAGAAATCCAAGCGGATAACTGGATGCAGACCCCAATAGCAACAAGGATACTGAATACGTTGTTAATCCAAGAAGGTAATCCTAAGATCCGATTGTAGACGATAACTGGCTGAACAATGTTGTTCAGGTTAATGTGTGCATCGGAGACAACGGATGCTTCAAGGAACCCGTTAACGGTGTTGAGGAGAACCATGAATACTAAAGTAAACAGCACACCGACAGGGTAGTAAGAAACCTTCTTCAAACGGGGAATATAAACTGATGAAAGTTCAATCCCAGTAAAGATAAAGATGATTGGCGAGAAGAAGGCCAGCGACTTCATATCTCCAGAGTGTGGGAATAAGTCTGCTGCTGAGAAGTGACCCAGGATAGATCCCGGGTGAATACCGGTTTTAACAACGGCGCAAATACCAAGGACCGTCATCAAAACTAGTGGAATGTAGATACCAACCCAACTGCCCCACTTACCAGTCAATTTAGCCATATCAAAGCAGCGGTTAAGGATCGTCATAATCCAGTAAGCAACTAAAATGACAATTAGCGTAAAGATGTGACTGGTACCTAAATCGGGGCGGTTAATTGCAGTCGCAATCAATGGTGGTAATGCTGAGGCGACCATGACCATTCCTGGGAACATTATTACCCACAGAAGCCAGGAAGTGGCAAAGCCGAAGTCGTTACCGAGAGTATTGTGAACCCACAGTTCAGGACCACCATTTTCCGGGAAAGTACTGCCGAATTCACCGGCAATTAAACATACTGGCAAGGCAAATAGAATTGCCCCTACAGCCATGTACAGAAACATTGTCCAGCCGGAGCCGGCAACGTCAGGAATGTTACGAATACTTGCAGCAATCGCAACAGTCATACCTATGAATGTTCCAAGGGTAACCTTGGATACTTTTTTACTTGCCATAAGAATAACCTCTTTTTTCTTTTAATTCTTATAGGATTTCAGCTAACTTCTCCTTCATTGAAGCGGCAATGCCGTCCGTGTATTCCTTGAATAGCTTGTCATCATTAATGAATGGAGTCATGATTGCTGCACGCAGTAATGTAACAGAGCCAACCTTATCCCAGTCTTCCTTCGTGTAACCCATCTTTTCGATGAACTTGATTGGTGAGTCACCATAAGTGTCCTTAGCAAAGATGGTGTGTGAAGTCAGGAAACGGTTAGTGTAGACATCACTCTTAAAGAAGGAAGCTAAGTTGAAGACTTTTTCGTTTAATTCGTTAGTCTTGGCCAGACTATCTTCACCTTCGACCTTCAAGGTCCAGTCGACCATGTTGAAGTCAGGGTTGTCCAGTGGGTAAGCCTTAACAGTCTTGCCGTTAACTTCGAATGATAAGTTCTCGAGGAATTTGTGGAAGCGCTGTGCCGTTTCGATGGAAGCACCGATTAGACGGCCGTAACCAGTAATGTTAAGCGGCAAGGTCCGGTGAGCTGCCCAGACAGAAGCAGCAGTGGCACCACCGGTCGAACCGCCGATGATGTAAGAACCAAGCATATCCGGTGCACTAGCAGTCTTCTTTTCGAAGACATATGGTGCGAAGTACGAAATAACATTCCGCATACTCTGGTACTTAATAGCAATCCCACCTGCACAATATGGAACATAGCCCATCTTGTGAGGGTCAATAGTTACAGAATCAGCTTCGCGGATAGCCTTGTAGCTGTTGTAAACTTGCTTAGAAATGTGAACAGGGTAGTGGAAGACATCGTGCTTCTTGAACTCTTCGTCTAACTTGTCATAGTCGATAAAGTTATCGTTTTCGTCCTTAAATAAGGCACGGGCGTAACCACCATAAGCAGCGTCAACGTGCAGGTAGAAGTAAACACCCTGCTTTTCCATTTCTTTACGGAACTGAACAATCTTGTCCACTTCGTCCACTTGACCTTCTTCAGTGGTACCAACTACTGCAACGACCCCAAGGATAGGTGTCTTTTCAGCAGCAAGCTTCTTAATGGTATCTTCCAGGACGTTAATGTCCATCCGGTAGTTATCCTGAACAGGGATTTGAACCATTTGGTCTAAACCAACACCGGTAATGTCAAGCGCCTTCAGCCATGAATAGTGCTTAGTGCAAGGGATGATTAACTTCCCTAACTTATTAATGTTCTTACCACTACGTGATGAGTGGGTCTTAACTGCGTCAATTTGATCAGGTGTGAGTGACTTAAGAATCTCAAGAACCTGCTCAACTGACATATTCATCAGTTCCCAGTCGCTAAGACCCTTGACTTTATCAGGAACAACTTCCTTAAACGCTAATGGCATGGACTTAAACTGCCGCATGTACCAAAGGCCTTCCAAGTTAGCAACTGAGCCGTCGTGGGTAAGGTGTGCCCAACCTTTCTTTAGCCCCAGCAACTTAATCAGGTCTTCACTGACTTCTTCTTCCATTTGAGAAGTAGCCATTGAACATTCGATAGTAACGTTGTTGGCGTTCCAAAGCATTGCATCGGAATATGCCAACATTGCTGGAGTCAAAGTATCAGAAAGCATCTGACCCCAGTAGCGACCAGCTGACATCCAAGGAACACTTCCTCCGCGCAACTTTTGGTCTAATTCTGTTAGAACCTTGTGCTGACGTTTAAGTGCTGCCTGATATTCCGGCTTGTCCATATCGTCAGTAGAAATAGCAGCTTTGTCAGAAGGAATGTAATTCTTCCGCCAGCCAAAGTGGCTAGTAATGAGTTGCCGCAGTTCTTTTTGATAAGTAGAACCGTTTTCTGATTTATCACCGATAAATAATGGCTTAAAATCAACATCTTTATTCATATAGAAAAACTCCCTTTCCTTATTGAACGAAAACGATTTCCAAAACATGAAATTAAACATTTCACACTCTCAACGTAACATAAATGTTACATTTGACCAAATTTTGTCAAAAAACGCAAATTATCTATATAGTTATAAAACGATAAATATTTTAAATATTGTAACTATATTATGACAAATTCGTTATCACTCGATACGGTTAATGCTAAATTTGGTGAATTAGTAATATATACCTGAATGTTATAGAAACAATACCGGACTAACTGTTTAGTGATGATTAATTCACATAGCAAAAAAATAATACTTATTTTATAGCTTTGATATTGGCTTAACCGCCGATACGTGAAAGCACCAACTTATAATTACCATTTTTGATGGATGGGAGGACTCGATCGCACTAGCTGTATAGTAATGGAGAGGTGAAAGGTTAACGAAAATAATTAAATGGTTAATGGCTGATTAATTTATCTTGAGATTAGTGAGTTCTGGCGAGGGTTTATTCTTGCAATTGATTGAGAACGCGCATTGACAACGGAACCATTAGGAGGAGGTATTTACTCCCTATGGCGCAGTAGCGATTGAACCCTAAAATACCGAAGCAACGCAGCTTGAAGTGCAAAAAGTGGGCAAATTCAGCGAACAAAAGTAAGTGCCCTAGAGATCTTGAGAAATAAACTTATTTATCGATAACATAATGTAACCACAAGGGAATAAAAATTTGAAAAAATTTTAAATTGGGTACTAAATTCATGGTTTTTAGACAGATATAAGTTGATTAGCCTTATTACAATAACAACCTTTGCAATCAACATGAATTAATGCCAGCTTTTAAGTCGGTGAATTTTGCTGGATTTCAAAAATTAATCAGCTCATCCTTTGGTAAAAAAACACTTAAAAGGAATGTCCATTACAAAGGACATTAGTTAACTGGAGGGGAGAACGCTTTCACTTACAATAATGATGTATATGGATGATAAAATTGAAGGAGGAACAAACATGGATAAACTTGATCAAGCTGGCGTAGACTCCTTGCGCTTTATGAGTATTGATATGATTGAAAAGGCAATGAGTGGTCACCCGGGGATTACGATTGACGCAGCGCCAATGGCCTACGTTTTATGGGAGAAGTTTTTGAACTTTAACCCGAATGATCCAAAGTGGCTTAACCGTGACCGTTTTATTTTATCTGCTGGGCACGGGTCCGCGTTGCTGTACAGTTTGCTGCATTTCAATAAGTTTGATGTAAGTTTGGAAGACATCAAGAACTTCCGCCAGTTGAACTCTAAGACACCTGGGCACCCGGAATATGGTCATACAGCGGGAATTGATGCTACGACGGGGCCGCTTGGACAGGGCCTCGGTATGGCGGTGGGAATGGCGATGGCTGAAGCGCACTTGGCTGCTCAATATAACAAACCGAACTATCCTTTATTTGACCACTACACTTACGCCCTTGTTGGTGATGGTGACTTAATGGAAGGGATTAGCCAAGAAGCTATCAATATTGCCGGTGATAAGAACTTGCACAAGCTGATTGTCCTGTACGACTCAAATGACATTTCGCTGGATGGTCCACTGAGTTTGAGTACGAATGAATGCGAAAAGTCGCGTTTTGAAGCTGCCGGCTGGGATTATCTGAAGGTTGCGGATGGCAATGATCTTGATTCTATTGGCAAGGCAATTGCAATGGCCAAGACGACTGATAAACCAACGCTGATTGAAATTAAGACGGTGATTGGTTACAACACACCGGATGCTGGTACAAATAAGGTTCACGGCTCAGCGCTGGGTGAAGCTAACGTTGCGGCAGCCCGGAAGGCTTACGACTGGGATTACCAACCGTTTGAATACCCAGCGGGTGTTAGTGAACGGTTTGGTGAATACGTTAATGCCAAAGAAGAAGTATATGACTGCTGGAAACAGTTGATGGACAAGTATGCTGATAATTATCCAGCTGAATATAAGCAACTAACAACAACAGAACTAGATACTTCTGCCGTGGAAGATAAGTACGAGAATGGTACAGAAGTGGCTACGCGGGTTGTTGGCGCTGATATCTTACAGGAATTATCCGAAAAGAACCCACAATTATGGGGCGGTTCCGCTGATCTCTTCTCGTCTAACAAGACCAACTTGAAGGATGAGGGAGTATTTGCAAAAGACAATTATGAAGGAAGAAACATCTACTTTGGGGTTCGCGAATTTGGAATGGCTGCTGCCGTTAACGGGATTAATCTCCACGGTGGATCCCGGGCTTACGGAAGTACCTTCATGGTCTTTAGTGATTATCTCAAGGCTGCTATTCGATTGGCCGCCCTGCAAAAGCTGCCATCAGTCTTTATCTTTAGTCACGACTCTTTAGCAGTTGGTGAAGATGGCCCGACTCACGAGCCAATTGAACAATTGGCAATGTTCCGGACAATTCCAAATGTCCAAGTTTTCCGACCGGCAGATGCGCACGAAACGGTTGCTGCCTGGAAGAAGATTGCCAAGACAACGGATAAGCCAAGCATTCTCATTGAATCACGTCAGAAACTGCCAGTTCTACCTGAAACGGCTAATGCCGAGGTAGATCGTGGAGCGTACATTGTCTCCGCTGCTAAGACTGCAACTCCAGATGGTATTTTGTTAGCTTCTGGTTCGGAAGTTCAACTGGCTCTTGCGGCAAAGAAACAATTGGCAGAGTCTGGCAACTACGACCTCCAGGTAGTTTCGGTCCCAAGTATGGAATTGTTTGACCAACAATCTGCAGAATACCGTGAGAAGGTTTTGCCAAACGGTGTTCGTAAACGTTTGGCAATTGAAATGGGTAACACTGGTTTATGGTATAAGTATGTTGGCTTAGATGGCCAGGTTATGGGTGTTGATACCTTTGGTAAGAGCGGTAAGGGTCCTGAAGTTATTCGCGATTTTGGCTTTACCGTTGATAACGTTGCTAAAACCTTTGCACAGTTGTGGCAAGAAAAGTAATTCCTTTAAGTAAATAAAGTAAACGCACTAGGAGCCGATAATGTCTTCTGGTGCGTTTTTATTATGCTCCCGTGTCCTTAATCAAAAGACACCTTTTTTGAAAAGTCCCTAATTAACAGACACAGTTATGTAATCGGTTTCTTGACATTCCGATAGAATAAGAACCGTAGAGAAAGGGGGACAGTGATGAAAGAACAATTCAAGCAATCATTAATTGCGTACCTGTTAAACCATCATGGTTACGTTGCTGGCTCCAAATTGTCGACAATACTACATGTCTCTACTAAAACGATTGTCAGAAATGTCAAAAAGATCAATGCTGAGGCCCCTGATGAGCCGTTAATTGAAGCTAAACGGGGCCGTGGTTACCGCTTGAATTATCAAAACTATTTGAAGGTCAAACATGATTCAGGAATGTCGCGTAACGTTAGTAACTTGTCGACGGTGGAACGACGTAACGAGGTTATCAAAAAGTTGCTGATTACTTCACCGGAGAAACAGCAAGTTAGGGCCGTCTTTAGTAAGTTTTTCGTTAGTGACTCAGTTATTTCTTCTGATTTGAAGATCATTCGGACGATGCTGGAAAAGTATCACCTAACAGTCCACCGAAAAAACGAGTATGTGTGGATTGATGGTAAGGAACTAGATATTCGCAAGGCTATTAATTCCTTGTTGGTCAGTGACGATGTTATCAACATTAGTCACTTTCTTCAGGAAAATCAGTATGTTCGCAAGCGAGATGCATCGTTTGTTACCCGACAGTTAGGGTTTATTGAAGAACAAATGGATAGTGATATTCCATACCCCTACAATGTCAATCTTTTTTCTCACCTTTACGTGCTGATTGAACGTTATCAAAATGTGGGCTCGTTGGTGGAAAGCGAATCCGAAGTTACTAGTTCAGAAAATGAGGTTATGCAAGCACACCCGAAACTATTAAAGATTAGTTCTCAAGTGGTTGCCAACCTCAGTCGTTACTTGAATACCGACCTACCGCGGATGGAGGTTTACTACTTATATCAGTATTTAACTTCATCGCGAGTCGACGATTCACCTATTACCGTCAATGATGTCTCTGATAGGGTACGCGCAGTGACGGATTTTCTGATTGATAAGGTGACGCAGGATCCACAGTATCGTTATCTTAATAGCAACGAATTGTTTACTAACTTGGCTAATCATATCAAACCATTACTTAACCGGTTAGCAAATAACATTAAGGTAAAAAATAACCTCTTGGGTCAGATTAGTTTGGAATATCCTCACCTATTCAAGGTGGTTAAGGACGCAACGGTTGACCTGTCCAAACGATATGACTTGAACAAGATTGACGATGAAGAAGTGGGTTTTCTCACCGTATATTTTGCTCAAGCTGCTGAGAATAAACGTCCGCCAATTAATGTGGTGGCTGTTTGTACTACCGGCTTTGGAACGGCGCAATTGTTGAAGGCTAAATTAGAGAAGCGTTTTTCAGAATTGAACATTGTTGACGTGGTGTCCAGCCGGGAATTAACCGACAAAATTGATCAGTATCCCAGCGTAGACTTGATTGTTTCGACGATTGAACTACCGAAGACCATTAAAGTTCCAGTGCTAATTGTCAGTGCCATCCTGACTTTGGAAGACCAAGAGCGGCTGGACAAAAAGGTTGATGAAATTCGAAAGAGGATGTTGAACTCATGAAACGCATAGTGAAATGGGAAACGTCCTTTACCGGGTCTAACCGCGAGGCAGTCCTGTTATTCGTCAGTAAACTATTACAGGAAAACGGTTTGGTTAGCGATGCAGCCGGGATTTGCGAAGAATTCCACCGGCGAGAGGACAAGGGTAGCACTATTCTGACTGATAACTTTGCTATTCCTCATACGCAGAGCGCCTTTGTTAACCAAGCAGTTCTTTTGTACTTACGACTGCCGCGTCCGGTGGACTGGGATCAGCAATCTTCAATTAGCCGTTTTGTCTTTGTTCTTTTGCCAGATGAGGCAGATAAGAACGACTTGCTGGCAATGAAAGATTTTTTTATCAGCCTAGCTGATAAACGCACAATGAGTTCCCTAGCTGAGGGGGCTAGCCAAGAGGTAAGTAAAATTATAAATGGAGAGCTAGATTAATGGAGAATTTATCTTTAGACCAAGTGATTGATAAAAGGACAATTGTTACTAATTTACACGCAGACAATAAGGACCAGGTCATAAAGGCCCTAGCAAAGACCTTTTATGATGCTGGGTACATTGAGTCTGTTGATGATTATGTTCAGTCCGTTTATGAACGTGAAAAAGAAGGCGCAACTGGAATTGGTAATCACGTGGCTATTCCTCACGGGAAGAGCTCTACGGTAAAGAAGAACGGGGTTGCAATCGCCATCTTAAATCACGAAGTTGAGTGGGAATCACTCGATGATACTGGTGCCAAGGTTGTTGTGCTGTTCGATGTTGGTGATGATAGCGAAGGTGCAAAAACTCACCTAAAGATGTTGGCAATGTTTGCCAAGAAATTGGGTAAAGAATCAGTCATTGAAAACCTGTTGAAGGCGAAAAGTGCTGAGGATGTCGTTAGTGCAATTGAAGAATAGATCTGGAGGTTTGCATTATGAAAATTGTTGGAGTATCTGCATGTACAGTCGGAATCGCGCACACCTACTTGGCTCAGCAAAAGCTAGAAGATGCTGCTAAGAAGGCGGGCGACCAGGTAAAAATCGAAACTCAGGGAACAATTGGGGTCGAAAATGAACTGACCCAGCAAGAAATTGACGAAGCGGACATTATTATCCTGGCTGTTGATGTCAAGATTTCGGGGGAAGAACGTTTCGCTGGTAAGAAGAAGGTCAAAGTATCGACTGAAGTGGCGATTAAGTCGCCAAATAAGTTAATTGCTAAGCTTCACGAATTAGCTGGTAAGTAATATTGGGAGGAAATTGTCATGAACGATAGTTTTTGGAAAAAGGCCAACTTTAAGGGCCACTTATTAACTGCTATTTCATACCTGATTCCAATTGTCTGCGGTGCTGGTTTCATTATTGCCATTGGGATGGCCTTTGGTGGTAAGGCACAGGACGCATTGGTAATGGGTAAGTTTACCTTTACTCAAGCCCTGGCAACTCTTGGTGGCAAGGCTTTGGGGATGCTGCCAATGATCATTGCGACTGGGATTGCTTTCTCAATTGCTGGTAAGCCAGGGATTGCTCCAGGTTTCGTTACCGGGCTGGCTGCGATCTCCATCAGCGCCGGGTTCATCGGTGGGATTATCGGTGGTTACATTGCCGGTTGGCTGTCTGTGGCTGTTTTAAAGTATGTCAAAGTTCCGCACTGGGCAAAGGGATTGATGCCGACGTTAATCGTTCCGTTCTTAGCTTCAATTGCCAGCGGACTCATTATGGTTTACATCATTGGTGCACCAGTGGCTGTCTTTACTGACTGGTTGACTTCATTCCTGAAGAGCATGAATGGTGCTTCCAACCTTGTCTTTGGTGCTGTTCTTGGTGCTTTGAGTATTGTCGACTTTGGTGGTCCAATCAACAAGACTGCCTTTGCTTTCGCACTGACACTTCAGGCCCAAGGAATTAACGGTCCAGTAACTGCTTTGCAACTGACAAACACAGCTACCCCAATTGGCTTTGGCTTTGCCTTCCTGGTTGCTAAGATGCTCCACAAGCGGATTTACAGCGAAGAAGAAATTGAAACTTTAAAGTCTGCCGTTCCAATGGGTGTTGTTAACATTGTTGAAGGTTCAATTCCGATTGTTATGAATGACATCATCCGGGGAATTGTCGCGGCAGGTCTTGGTGGTCTTTGTGAAGGTGCCATTCTGATGTCACTGAGTCACGGTCAAGGTGCTACCGTACCTTTTGGTGGATTCTTGATGCTGCCAACGATGGGCAAGTACTGGTGGGTTGGATTGCTCGCTATTGCTGCTAATGTCTTCGTTACTGGGGTTGTATATGCCTTGATTAAGAAGAATATTCCTGAGGGTGAAACTGGTAACAAGGCTGACGATGCTGAAGAAGAAGCAGATATTGACCTTGATGATATTTCCGTAAGTGATTAGGAGGTAGAATATGTCTCGGCAAATTCAATTATCGCCATCGTTGATGACGATGAATCTTGATAAGTTCAAGGAAGAAATTACGTTTTTAAACGATAAAGTTAATTCATATCACATTGATATTATGGATGGGCACTTTGTACCAAATATTACTTTATCGCCATGGTTTATCGAACAAGTTCGTAAGATTTCTGATGTACCGATGTCAGCTCACTTAATGGTTACTAATCCAACTTTTTGGGTAGAACAATTAATCAACGTGAAGTGTGACTGGATCTGCATGCCTGCTGAAGTAGTTAATGGGGTAGCCTTTCGTTTGATCGACCAGATTCATGATGCTGGTCTGAAAGCGGGGATGGTTCTCAACCCAGAAACCAGTGTTGACGCGTTAGCACCATACCTGGATATTTTGGATAAGGTCACGATCATGACGGTTGATCCAGGATTTGCTGGTCAACGTTTTCTGACCGAGATGCTCGACAAGATTACCCTGCTTCGTCAGTTACGTGAGGAAAAAGGGTTCCATTATGAAATCGAAATGGACGGGTCGACCAACAAAAAGCACTGGAAACTGCTGTCAGATGCTAATCCAGATATTTACATTATTGGTCACAGCGGTTTGTTTGGGTTAACCGATGATATCGAAAGTTCGTGGAAACAGATGGTTACCGAATACGAAGAAGAAACAGGCTTCACATTCGATGATGGTGTTTACAAGCACAACTAAATATTTTCTTTAGGAAAAATAATCAAAAAAGCTCCTTAGGGCATGCGCCCTGGGGAGCTTTTATAGTGTGATGACTAAGTGTTTAGTAGACCGATGTGGCTCGGGAAAAGATGCTGTTTAAAAGAGGGCTCTTTGTCAAATCCTGTTGATGGGTAAGAATCAGGCTTAAGCGGCCTGGTTCTTTTTTTGTGCCATTTGGCGGA